>PHDH01000324.1:0-2586 GCA_002840935.1 Bacteroidetes bacterium HGW-Bacteroidetes-21
GTCTAATGTTTAATCTTCTGGAGGTAAGGAAGTTGGGAACAGCGTACTGATGATCGCGTATGTCACTTATCCACTGGTATGATACAGTATTTTTGGTATCCAAAAGATTATATATTTCAATGCCGGTCCAAAGGCTTTTAATAAAACGGGTAGGCCCTTTGCGTAAGTTTTCTTTCTGATCGTTGATAATGACTTTTGAGAAACCAATATCAACTCGTCTGTATGGAGGCATTCTGAAAACTTGTTCGTAACGTTCCGATTTCGGGGGACCAAAAGGGAGCCCAGACCCAAAGAGAAGACTTAGTTGCATTTTATAGGATGGGTTCATAGGAAGATAGTCCTGAAAAAAGAGGCCAAAATTTACCAACTGGTCAGTCGGACGAGGTATATAGCCAGGGTAGGTTATAGTTACATTACCATTTTCATCGGTAACTGTTTTTACGTCGTTTGAAATATTTTCACGGGTTTGCATCACAGAAATACTCGCCCATGATTCGACTCCCTGAACAAATTCCCCGTTTACTTTTAAATCAATTCCAGTTGCATACCCTGTAGCATTATTCTCACCCGTGTAACGTATACGAACATTTTCAATAAAGTAAGGGATAAGGTTTTGAAAATATTTATAATAGACTTCTGTAATAAATTTGAATTCCCTGTTCCATGCCGTAAACTGGTAATCGCTTCCCAAAACAAAGTGGTAGGACCTTTGAGATTTGATGTCTTCGTTTATTTCGCCTTGAAGATTTCGAAGTTCTTTATAAAAGGGAGGTTGGTAATAAATCCCGGTGGCAGCTCTGAATAAAACATCTCTTTTCCATGCTGGTTTATAGGAAGCACTGATTCTGGGGCTGATAAGTAATTCGTTAGAAAAATCCCAGTAATGAAGTCTGCATCCGGCTGTCAAACTAAATTCCTGACTGTCTTTTTCAAAGAACCAGGTTTGTTGTAAAAACGAAGTTATTCTGTTCGAATAGAAATTGCGCTCAGAATTAATGGATGAATTCATGCCTACCACCGAGTCGTTATATGGTATTGAATAGCCGGCTGAATCAACCATTTCCCATTCATTTAGTTTATCATTAATGTATTCGTGCTGATAATTGACACCCCACAATAATGCGTTATTATCTTTCTTATACTCACCACGATATCCTGCATTATATACGTTGGCCTGTAGTTCATTGCGTGCGTGATTCAGGAAAGTCCCCACACCAATATTCATAAGACTGTCTCCTAAATTATCAGAACCTAATTCTTTATCCAGCTCATTGAGAAAATATTGACCCATGATATCGAAAGTCTCTGATTCGGAAGCCTGATAAGCAGACAGGGTATAGGTCATTTTCAGGCGATCATTCATTTGATAATTTCCTGCAATTGCACCGGTAAGGGTGTTGAATTTATCAAGTTCCTGACCGTCGAAATAAATCTTAAGTTTTAAGGCTTCATCCACGGTGCCAAAAGAAGTTTCCCGGGTCTGTGGAATAAAATGGTAGGTGTTTAAAGCCAAATTTCCCAGAAATGACAATTCAAACTTTTCAGAAACATCATATGTCAAGTAAGTCTGTACATCGTGAAAAGAAGGTTTATAATCGCCCTTGGTGTCCATACTGCTTAAAATACTTTTGTATGTTCTGTATCTCCAGCCTGTGATGTAGGTAAAACGATGATTGTCGGAACATCCTTCTATATGGGCTGATGCGCCCATCAAACCGGCACTTGCCGATGCGGCTGTTTCTTTGGGTTTTTTATATTGAATATCAAGTACGGAAGCCATTTTATCACCATATTTGGCGTCGAAACCCCCGGCTGAAAAGTAGATTGAAGAAACCAAATCCGGGTTCACAAAGCTTAAGCCTTCCTGCTGACCACTGCGAGTGAGCATTGGGCGATACACTTCAATACCATTAACATAGACCAGATTTTCGTCGAAATTTCCGCCTCTTACTGAATACTGAGAACTGAGCTCATTATTTTTCACAACGCCAGGCATAGCCTTTAATATGGCTTCTATACCCCCCGATACATCAGGTATTATACTTACAATTTTTGGATCGAGTTTAACCAGATTATTAATTCGTTGCAATTTAGCTGAGACGGAGGCTCCAGGTAAATTCGTAAAGGCATGTTTGAATTTGATATTTAATGGTGCGTTTTCGGCTACATTGAATTTTACCGTTCTGGCTTCGGTGAAAAACTCAAGATGGGTAAAAATAATATGAACTTCACTTCCACAAGGGACATCGAGCCAGTATCTCCCATTGACATCGGTAATAGTACCAATATTTGGACTTTCTTTAATGAAAATACTGACCAGTTCAACAGGGGAACCTTTTTCATCAGTAACCTGTCCATTAATAGTGCATCTTTGCGAGAAAAGAAGACTAGGAGACAATAATAATATAAATAATAGATACCTCATATATTTGCAGCGTCTAAATAACGAAAAAAAAAAACGTTTAGCCTGCAATCATTAATTTTTTTTCTAAAAAAAATACTTTATTTTTGACAAATAATGTAAAACCAAAAAAATTCTATTTATGAAAAAGATTTTAATTTCTTCATTTGTACTTTTTTCAATTT
>PHDH01000324.1:2624-5577 GCA_002840935.1 Bacteroidetes bacterium HGW-Bacteroidetes-21
GTTGCAGATCAGAAATTGTTATTATCTATGGAAGACGAATTACTTGATTTAATTTCAAACGGTAGTTCTGCAGCCGATGTAAAAGCTAAATTCACTACGTATGCTGATTTCGTAACTACTTCGTTAAAAAAATACGAAGATATGAGTTCTTTTGATGATAAAGATGTATTCAGACTGGCTATGATTGATTTTCTTAAATCATTTCAGGTTTCTGCTAACGATAAAATGGGTAAAGTAGTTGAACTTTACGGTAAAGGTTTTGAAAATTTCACCGAAGATGATGATGCTACTTTTGATGCATTGGCTGTAGAAATTGATGAAATTGAAAATAAAGCACTGGAACTTTTTATTGCAAAACAAGATGAGTTTTCTAAAGATTATGGTTTTACTTTAAAATAATAAAACTATATAATGTAATAAAAAGCGGGTATATTTGCCCGCTTTTTTTATGCACATGAAATACCTTCGTAAAAAGTTTGTTTATATAATAATGGTGCTACCATTATTAATCGTACTAATATTTTTTGTTTTTCGACAGACCGTTCTTGAAGGAAAAATTAAAGAAAAACAAGAGAGTTTGCTCAAAAGAGGTATTGTATTTTTATATCAGGATATTGAATTTAAAGGGATCTCAACAATTCAAATAGGGCGATTACGATTAGGAGAAATTCAGAAAACGGAGTTTCTACGATGTGATTCCATTTCCTGTACACTTTCTTTATGGTCGCTCTTAGGAGGGCACATTAGTATAAGTGATCTGAGTATAGCTGAAGTAAATATTCAGATTGTAAAAAAAGACAGCATTTCGAATACAAGTTTTCTGACTGTTCATGCTAAAAAGAAGAATGAAGATAGTTTAATTCAAAAGAATATAAATTACAAGAATCTAATATCAAAAGCATTAGATAGATTTCAGAAATATAAACCAAAACACATTGAAATAGAATCTACTAATATTTTCATTTATGATGAGGATATTAAATCCCGTGTGAATATACCCTTATTGCTTTTCGAAAATGATATTTTTAAAATGAAAGTGGTGGCTGAAAAGCGTGGAAAATTAAGTGAATTCAGGTGTGCAGGGATGATACTTCCGGAACAGAACCTGATATTCTCCAAATTCGTGTCTAATAAAGGATTGACATTTCCCTATATCGACAAAAAGTATGATTTTCATGTAGGTATTGATACAGGAATAATCCGATTGAAATATTCAACAGATGAAAATGACAGACTGGTACTTGATGGTTATGCCTGGGCAAGCGGCTTATTTGTTAAAAATGAGCGAATTGCGAGAGACACAGTCGCCTTTCCTGAAATGCTTTTTAAGTTCGTCATGAATATTGATAGCAACTCGGTGGAACTTGACAGTTCTTCGATGGCGAGAATAAATCAATTGGCGATACATCCATATATTAAATTCACCCGTGAAAAGTCTAAAAAACTTAGTCTGAAAATTATAACGGGAGATTTTGATTCAGAGAATTTATTCACGGCACTTCCTTCCAACTTATTTACTACGTTAAAAGGGATAGAAACCAGTGGAACATTGAACTATCGCTTTAGTTTTGATATTGATTTTGCGAATCCAGATTCATTAATTTTTAACTCTGAAATGGAAAGAAAGGATTTTAGAATCACACATTTTGGTGCTGTTAATTATGCGTTTATTAATGAGCCTTTTATGCACACCGCATTTGAAAAAGGAATACCATTAAGAGAGTTTGAGGTAGGGCCGTCAAATCCATACTTCACAAGATTATCTGAAGTTTCACCATATATCATCAACGCCATTTTATGCACAGAGGATGGCGGCTTTTTCCAGCATAGGGGATTTATTGAAGAAGCATTCCGGGAATCTGTAATTCAGAATATTAAAGAGCAGCGTTTTGCCAGAGGAGGGAGCACTATTACAATGCAACTTGTGAAAAATGTCTATCTCAACAGGAATAAAAATGTGGCTCGTAAAATGGAAGAAATCCTAATCACATGGTTAATTGAGAATCAGGGATTGGTGTCGAAAGAAAGAATGTTTGAAGTCTATCTTAATATTATCGAGTGGGGACCCGGAATTTATGGCATAGGAGAAGCCAGTGATTATTATTTTTCTAAGACTCCAAGGGATTTAAGTCTGCAAGAATCAATTTTTCTGGCATCTATTATACCCATTCCAAAGTATTATCGGTCGCGGCTATTACCCGGAGGTGAACTGAAACCCGAAGCACATGATTTTATTAGGTTAATCCAGAATAAAATGATAACCAAAGGAATGATTACTCCTTCAGACACACTTCAATATTCCATTGTTTTTAGTGAAAAAGCTGTCTTTGCTCAGGATACTATCCTTTCAGACACAATACCGGAGATTTTAACCAAATAGTTTTTCTTCGACTATTTTACAGATGATGTGTCCAATAGTAATATGTGCTTCTTGAATTCTGGCCGTATTGGAATGAGGAATAATGAGAGAAATATCTGCCAAATCTTTAATATGTCCCCCGTCTTTACCTGTAAATGCAATAGTTTTCATTTTCTTTGAATGAGCTTTTTCCATGGCTTTGTTTACGTTAACCGAATTGCCGGAAGTAGAAAAACCAATCAGAATATCGCCTTCGTTTCCCATGGCTTCAATTAGACGACTGTATATTATATCAAAAGAATAATCATTAGTCACAGCAGTGGTATAAGATGTATTCACATGTAGCGCTTCGGCATAGAGTGGTGGCCTGTCTTTTTCAAATCGTCCTGATAGTTCTGCTGCTAAGTGCTGAGCATCGGCTGCACTGCCTCCGTTGCCGCAAAAAAGAACTTTTTTTCCTTGTTTAAATGCTTGTATAATTAATTCTGCAGCATCCTTAATTTTCTTAAGCATGTCTGGGTTTTCGGCCAAACGCATTTTTAGTTCAGCCGATGCTTTCAGAATTTCTGCTATCTGATTCATCCAATTATTTTC
>PHDH01000028.1 GCA_002840935.1 Bacteroidetes bacterium HGW-Bacteroidetes-21
CTTCGGGCATACTTTTATTGAAAGATCGAAGCCCGGCTTCGATATGCACTACGGGGATATGCAGTTTGACAGAAGCCACTGCTGCCGCCAGTGTACTATTGGTATCGCCATAAACAATCACAGCCTCGGGCTTTTCTTTTAGCAAAATATCTTCAATACCCTTCATCATGGCTGCCGTTTGTGCGCCATGACTTCCGCTTCCAATACCCAGATTATAGGCAGGTTTCGGAATACTCATCTGGCGAAAAAATACTTCCGACATACTATCGTCATAATGCTGACCTGTATGCACAGTAAGCTCTTGAATCTGGTCAGAAAAATGTGTAGAAATGGCCCGACTAATCGCAGCAGATTTAATGATCTGAGGCCGTGCCCCGATCACAGTTACAATTTTCATCAAAAGTACTAAGTAGAAATGATACTAATACATCAACTGCTTTTTGGAAGAATTCTTCCAACCGGCATCACTCTTATAATCACTGAAAAAGATGACCAGATCAGCATCACTTTTATAATCGCAAAAATAGATCACAACATCTGCATCGCTCTTATAATCGCAAAAATACCATTTGCCTTCGTTTCCTGATGCATCACTCTTATAATCACATTTGTATACTACCAGGTCGGCGTCGCTTTTATAATTTGCAACATAAACTTTAACCTTGGCATCACTCTTGTAATTTGCTGTGTAAACCTTCTGTGCAGAAGCATTAGCTGTGATAAACATGACACCCATAAAAAGAATAAAATAGACAGATTTTTTCATTTCTTTAAATATTTAGTTCGATAAAAGTACAAAAATTATTCCTTAGTTCGAAAATATTCAGCAAAAGTTCCAGGCTGAATACACAATCCTTTAATCCCAGCTAATTCGGCTCCGGCTATATTTTCGGGCATATCATCCACAAAAAGACATTCGGACGGATTCAGGGATTTTTCTTTTAATATAAAGTCAAAAATTTCTCGCCCGGGTTTTGCCAGACCTATATTAAACGAGAACCAGGCTTTTTCAAACAAATCATCTACAAAAGGATAGCCTAAATGCTGCACCCGGTTATAGTAATTGGCGTAGTGAATCTTATTGGTGTTACTTAAAAGAAAAAGCCTGTATTTTTTTCGAAGATTTTCAAGTATCCTCACTCTTTCTTCTGGAATATCCAACAACATTTCATTCCATGCATCATCAAATTCCTGATGACTCAATTGCTTATCAGCAAGATCGCACATTTCTGATCTAAACTCATAAGGAGAAATTTTTCCCCTTTCGAACTGGCCAAAAAAGTCAAGATGCATAGCTCTTTTAATCAACGATTCGGTATTCGAAACACCCAAACGTTCAAAAGCCTTGGCTGTCAGACCAAAATCTATATCCAAAATCACGCCCCCGAAATCAAAAATCAGGTTTTTTACTCCTTGTAGTTCTACCATACATTTCTTTCATTAATTTAGCAAAAATATAAATTTGATGTTAATTGACAGAAAAAATATTCAGTCTGTTTCTTTCAATCACGCGACCAGCCAAGTTGAAATCATTGACCAACGCAGTCTTCCTTTTCGTCTTGAATGGATTAGCCTTTCAAAAATCGACGAAGTAACGACCTCTATTTGCAATATGTCTGTCAGAGGAGCCCCTGCCATTGGGGTACTTGCTGCCTTTGGCGTTTATCTGGCGGTACAGGAATACGGCGTCAACACACCTGCCTTTAACGAGGCATGTCACCGACTAAAAAATGCCCGTCCTACGGCCATCAATCTGGCAAAAGGGGTAAATATTGTAATGAATGCAATAAAAGAACAGAGTCAAACAGAAGCCGCTACGAAAATGGCTCTTGATACGGCTATTGCTTTCATGGAATCGGAAATTGACTCCTGTAAACGCATAGGCGAAAACGGACTTACACTTATTAAAAAGATACACGAACAAACGCAAAAGCCGGTCAATATACTTACACACTGCAATGCGGGCTGGCTTGCCTGTGTCGACTGGGGCACTGCCCTTGCTCCCATATTCATGGCACATTTACAGTCTATACCCCTGCATGTGTGGGTAGACGAAACCCGTCCCCGCAACCAAGGCGCGCGGCTCACCGCCTGGGAACTGCATCAGGCAGGTATTCCTTTCACGGTAATTCCGGATAACTCAGGCGGTCTGCTTATGCAGGAAGGGAATGTGGATATGGTCATTACGGGCGCCGACCGAATAACTCTTAATGGCGACACAGCCAACAAAACAGGCACCTATCTTAAAGCGCTGGCAGCCAAAGACAACGATGTTCCTTTCTATATTGCAGCCCCCAGTTCTACTTTCGACTTTGACACAGAAAAAGGCGTAGGAGTAATTCCCATTGAGCAACGACATCGGGGTGAAGTTGCTGAAATGGAGGGCATATCACCCTCAGGAGAAATCATACTAGTGAAAATATTCCCCAACGAATTTCCTGCCATGAATCACGCCTTCGACATTACCCCTGCCCGACTGATTACTGCCATCATTACCGAAAAAGGCATTTTTAACGCGAACAAAAACGAAATATCCCGACTTTTATGACAAAAGCTATTCAGGCCAAAGCCGATGTGGCCGCTTACATGCAAAGACTATACAACAAAGGTCTCACAACTTGTTCCGGGGGAAATATCAGCATAAGACTTTCAAAAAATCAGATAGCTATTACTCCATCAGGCGTCGATAAGAGCTTTCTGACTTCCGACGATATTATTATCTGCGATATGTCGGGTAAAGCCATCAAGGCAAAACACAAAGCCAGTATGGAGACCGCCATGCATCTGGCCATTTATAAAGCCCGTCCCGATGTTCACGCCGTTGTTCACGCTCACCCTCCCTATGCCACTGCATTTTCAACTACCAACCACGAAATAAACACTGCGCTGACAGGCGAAACACGCGCACTACTTGGCAAACCCGAAACAGCAACCTATGCTTGTATGGGAAGCAGCAAACTGGCCGAAAGCGCAGGAAAAGCTTCACTGAAAACTAATACGATACTTTTGAGCAATCATGGAGCAATAACTCTGGGTACAAATATTTTCGAAGCCTACAACCGCATGGAAGTACTGGAAGCGGCAGCACATGTCTGTTATATTTCCAAAATGCTGGGGAAAGAAAAACCGCTTAGTTCGAAGCAGACAAAGGATATTGATACGTTTTTTAAAAGTTATTCGAAGAAAACAGCTAAGTAGCTTAAGTCTTTACATTTGACGACTTTTAAAAAAGTTGTCAAATCTGATAACATATAAACAATATTTAGTTGATTTTTTTTGCTTGAAATTAACCATCCAGCAAACTCTTTCCGAATAACCGAAACATGCGTGGGGATTGGGGCGGAAGAATATTCGATTTAACTGCTCAATGTTTCTTCTTTGAAAAGTACCCACTAATTAATCTTGTAGACTTTTATATAATCGAACTTCCCGTCCTGATAAAAGCGGATAGAATCTTTAAATTTCTGGCAAGGAGTCATTGCAGCAATTAGCTGATCGTCGCCAAAAAAGTAGAGTACATCTCCCACTTTACGAATGATCATTTTAACAGCATCCGGCTGGTGAGTCCAGTATCCGCCTTCGTATTTCTGATAAGTATCAAACTTAAAAATAAAATGTCTGGGAGGATTGTATGTTTTATATCTCCTATCTGCCCATAAGCCGGCATCAATTCCGCAAGAATAGCCATCAGAATCACATCCGATAATAAAGTTTTGAAAGTTTCCATTTCTGATATTCACCATCAATTCGACCTCAAAGTCCTGGTTAAAATCCATGATTCCTGCTTTGACTGCACCGTATTCTTCGGTTTTTATAAAGCCCCCTGAAATTTTAGCAAAGCCATAGTATAAATATTTTCCTCCATAGCCTATCTGCTTCCATTCGTTTTTATTGTCGTTAAAATCGTCACTAAAAACGAGCTGCTTTCGGGACGCATCAATACCATCTGCACGAGCATCCTTATATTTTTCGACAAAGTCTTTCTGGTTACTGTACGAAATGGAATAAACCTTAAGTGACATTATTTCTATAGCACTTTTATCCTGCAACACAAAGAATAAATCGTTGCCATTGATTTGCTTGAATTCTGGCGGAAAATTGCCTACAAACTTCTGATTCACAAATAATGACATGGAATATTTATTGCGCCGGATATTAATGGTAAAAAGACTATCCTTTTGACGCAAATACTGCTTAAAATATACTTCATATTGTACAAGGTTACTGTCAGAATTCTGAACCGCACTAAGAGAATAATTATTTTCCCCGTAATCAAATGCGGCCATATTATATCTGTTTTTCGACGTATCGCCATTAAACCTCAGATAAAACCGACAGGATTTAACTGTACGAACCACTGTCTCGATTTCCCAGTATTCTTCGGCGCCAATCCTAACATTTGGGTATCCCCACATGTTGGAAGAGTCGGTAAGATTTTCGAACACAATTCCATTCTCGGTTTTTCTCACTTCACACAAATCATTTTTTAGTTCTACTTTCTCAGGAGCAACAAATTTAAAATTTGAAATAAGCAGTGCTTTTTTCTCAGCAAACGAAACAGAATAATAATCGGGTGTATTAAACTGTCCGAAACCCAAATGTGACAGCACAAATACAAAACATAACAGCCAAAATAGCTTATACATAGTCGATATATTTAAGATATGCAAAGTTATTATTTCCTTAACATAAAACTCAAATCAGAACATAACAAAATTTTTCTACCTAGACTCTATTTGAAAAGCTTTACTTTTCAACAGCAAATAGATAAAAGCACTACTTTCGTTTTTTCCTCCCAAAAAGTTTGCGAGTTTTAGTTCTTTCATTAATTTTGCAGTCTCGTTTCAGGGCCCATAGCTCAGCTGGTTAGAGCACTTGACTCATAATCAAGGGGTCGTAGGATCGTGCCCTACTGGGCCCACAAAGGCATCTGAATGTTCAGATGCCTTTTTTTAATGCATTTTTGTTACATTATATATAGCAAAAGTATTGATCGCTATTATGTTGGCGAAACGGATGATTTTTTAAGAAGATTATCTGAACATAATTCTGGCGTTTTCAAAGGCTCTTACACAAAACAAGCTAATGACTGGGAAGAATTCTTAATCATTGAATGTAATAACAGATATGAAGCAAGAAAGTTTGAGTCCTTTATAAAGAGAATGAAAAGCAAAACTTTCATACAAAAACTTAAATCTGATAAAGATCTTGTCAGACAAATATTTGCAAATCAGATATCGGGGGCGTAGTCCCGAAGCCTCGGGACGTGCCCTACTGGGCCCACAAGAAAATCAAAGCCTTACAGAAATGTGAGGCTTTTTTTGTTGGAAGTTAAACGCTGTAGAACAACCCATTTTAAGCATAATTTAGCCCCATAATTGCTAAATAATCGCACTTACTTTCACCTGACATGTGCCATAATACCAACACATTATGGCTACACTTAAACTGATTTTAGACAAAAGAAAACAAAGGGCTAACAAATCCTACCCCCTTGCTAAGGTCAAAATTTGTGATCCCCATTTAATTTCTAGTCATAACATCAATATTACGAATTAGATAATTAAATTTATGCATTTTTCGCAAAATTTACCTATATTTATGCAATAATATGTATTTTTGTACTATTGTTTAATTATTTAGTTGTTTTTATATGTCAGCAAAAGCTATAGGAAGCACATGGCTTAAAGAATATTTTAAGCTATCAAATATTAAGTTATCCCATCAGTCTTATCTTGGAGCAAGATCTAAGATTGAAGTTAAACCTGATGGCACTGTAATAGAAACTTTTCAGTTAAATTATTCTCTGAAAGAAGAAGCTCCATTAAATCATTTTGAGTTTGCTTTAAAATATGACGATATTCAATTGAGTTTTTTTCAGATCATATTAAGTAATATTTCTGTTAAAGAAATAGTTGGTTATATTAATGCTGCGCCAAACGGAAAATATTCAAGAAAAATCGGATTCTGGTATGAGTTTTTAACTGGCAATAAACTTACTCTTGAAGACCGGATAAGTAATAACTATATTGATTTATTAGATTCTGATAAGTATTTAACTGGAAGTGTTACTAAAAATACCCGTTGGAGAATTAATGATAATTTATTAGGGAATAAAGATTTTTGTCCAATAATAAAGAACACAAAAACTATTTCAAAATCATTAGAAATTGATTATTCTGCTTTACTCATTGAAATTTCAAAAAAATATTCTCCCGAAATATTAAAGCGGGCAAATAATTACTTGTATAAAAAAGAAACCCGATCTTCTTACCAGATTGAAAAAGAAGAACCATCACCTGAACGAATAGAACGTTTTGTTATATTGCTTAACAATGCAGGGAAAAATGACATTGGAGAGTTGTTAAATGAAGCTTCATTAATAAAATTACAAAATCAAATTGTAGACCCACGTTTTGCAGCGCAACGTTTTCGTGATTATCAAAATTATATAGGGCAAACGACTTGGAATTACGATGAAATAATTCATTACATATGTCCTCCTCCTCAATTTCTTTATTCATTAATGAAAGGCCTTTCAGATACTGCAATTAAATCTGATGGAGTTCACCCAATTGTAAAAGCTGTTGCCGTTGCTTTTGGATTTGTATTTATTCATCCATTTGAAGATGGAAATGGACGAATTCACCGATTTCTAATTCACGATATTTTATCAAGGGATAATTTTGTGCCTGCTGGCATGATAATACCCGTTTCTGCACACATGGTAAATAACATGAAACTATATGACGACGCATTGGAAGCATATTCTGGTTATCTTCTGAAAATAATAAAGTATTCAAAAAACGAGAAACAAGAATTGCTTGTTTTAAATCCTGATGAAGTAGAAGGGTATTACCGGTTTCCTGATTTAACAATACAAACAGAATATCTTTGTAATGTAATTGAAGCATCTGTTTCAAATGATCTGCCTAAAGAATTGTTTTTTTTACAAAATTATGATGAAGCTAAAGAATTAATGAAACAAAAGATTGATATGCCTGATAGATTAATTGACTCGTTTATTAGATTTACTCATCAGAATAATGGAATTTTTCCAAAGAGAAGAAGAAAGCATTTTTCTATGTTAAAAGACGATGAAATAGAATCCCTTCAAGCTATTTTTCAAAATGTTTTTATTGAATAAAATTAGTTCAAGCCTTTTAAGCATCGACAACTAATATTAAAAAATATGCATAAACAATAAAATATATGTGTTTTTATGCACAGATATTCATTTTTATGCAGAATAATGAAAGACGTATTGAATACTGACGAAGCTGTGCCCGCTATGTCAGATAAGCCAATAGTCGTCCCGAAAGCTATCGGGACGTGCCCTACTGGGCCCACAAGACAGGAAAACGGCTTCAGAGATTTATAATCTGAGGCCGTTTTTGTTTATACCAACATTATAACAACAAGATTTCATTTTTAGGCTTTTTTGGAATTGTGTCATCACTTATCTTTGTATTTTTACATTAAACTATTATGAATATGAATACAAAGGAAATCCTCAATTTTATAAACGAACTCAGTGCAAATAACAACCGCGAATGGTTTACCGCAAATAAACCCCGTTACGAAAAAATAAAAAATAGCTTCATACAATTTCTGGACGAACTGATACCTGAAATTGCCCGTTTCGATCCTTCGGTGGCATCTATTGAAGGGAAAAGTTGTGTCTTTAGAATATACCGTGACGTGCGCTTTTCGCACGACAAATCACCCTACAAAACTCATTTTGGAGCGATGATTATGCCGGGCACCCGAAAAAGTGAGATCCATAATATAGCCGGATATTATATCCACATAGAATCAGGTCAATCTATGCTGGCTGGCGGAGCTTACATGCCACCTTCGGATTGGTTGAAAGCTATACGTAAAGAAATCACTTACCAAACCGAGGAATTCAAAGCAATTATCGAAAACAAAGATTTCAAAAAGTATTTTGGCAAGGTCGATGGCGAAAAACTTCAACGCCCACCGCAAGGCTTTGACGCCAATCATCCGGAAATTGAGTTACTAAAACACAAAAGCTATTTAGCTGTTCATTCGCTGAAAGACAAAGAGCTTGAGATAAAAAACCCTGTCAAATATTTTGCAGGCGTATTTAAAGCCATGTATCCATTCAATCAGTTTCTGAACGAAGCAGGGAAATACTAGTTTTTTTAGCTCCCCAACTTTATTAAGACGCGAGGAAGTGAGCAACAATAATGTTACAACTTCACTACCCTATTGGTTGCAGTCTTATTCCCATCTCTAATTTTCAGCATATAAACACCAGACGAATAACGACTCAAATCCAGTTGTGTTATACTTTCATTGACTGATGCTGAAAATTGCAAAACGCCCATCAGGTTATACAACTCAATGGTAACACCATTGACATTCATGGTGGCAGGAATTTCAATATTAAACAGTCCATTGCCCGGGTTGGGATACACATTAATACTGTTCCAATCTGCCAAAGACACATTAGAACTGCTGTTTCCGGCAAAACCTCTACGATCGTTACTGCCTTTGTAAGTCCCCCAAAGCACATTTTCCGGAGTGTATAGAGAATTCATTTCGTATACATTAATATACACTGTATCGGTATTGGCTCCAAAGGAGTTAGTATAAGTCAACGCAACGAGATCCATCTGGTCATCACCATTTACATCACCAATGCTTATGCCGTTCATGAAAGTCCAGCCTCGGGGTTGAATGGGGAAACCACTTACGGGCAATCCTGTTTCAGAATCATAAGCATAAATAAAACCATTCCCTTCGGTATCGAGCATATTGGCGCCAAAAACAAGTTCAAAATAACTGTCGTTATTAATATCGGCGACTGAAATATAGCCTTCGAGTCCACCTGATTTCACAATGGGATATCCGGGCAGCAAGTTTCCGGTAGCATCCCAACCGTAGAGCATATCGTCCACTTCACTGCCAATGGGGCGACTCATGAATATTTTCCATGCTCCATCAATTTTCACTACGGTGGGCGGAGAATAAGTCCAGCTGCTATCGGGTACTGTCATGGGCCAATTACCAAAGTCGCTGCCGTTGTTAGTCATGACATAAAACTGAGGAACATCGCCGTGGGTAGAACCTATAATTTCACATTGATTATCATTATTAAGATTAGCAATTATAGGTGACTGATAACTGTATTTTTGTTCTGGCTCGGTAGTGATCGGAAAACCTGTTTCGGGCTGACCGGTGATTTGAAGAATATACTTTGATTTGGTAGAATAGGCTACAATCTCCATTTCCCCATCGTTATCCACGTCGCCAACAGAGGGGGTCACCGCAGGAACACCGTCGATAGTTACAGGCCAATTGGCGCTGAAAGGAGTTCCGTCGTTATTAAGAACATGTATTCGTCCGGTGGTTGAACTACTTCTTTCGCAGCAAATAATTTCAAGTATACTATCGTTGTTCAAATCTGCCAGAGCAGGTGCACAAATCATCCAGTTATTAGTAAAACTCACGGGCCATCCGGTTAAGTTATTTCCGTCCTTGTCCAGGACAAAAACACGTCCATTGGCTGGGACTCCACCAGTTAGCTGCACAATCTCCAGAAAGCCATCGTTATTAATATCCGCCACTGAGGGGGGATAAATGCCGGTTCCTGTCAATTGCTTTTGCCAAAGTAATCCCTGCGATGAATAGGCATAGAGTTTATTATCAGCAGCAAAAATAATGTCTTGTTTAAGATCTCCGTCAAGATCGGCCAAAACCACATTTCTCATGTTTTTAAAACTGGCATTGCCTGTAACAGCTATGGGAAAACCCGTCATTTGAGTCATGGTATTTTTAACCAGAGGCACATTTTGTGGCGGGCTTACAATTTTCACCTGCATCGTAAAATCATCCGACATGCTTGCCTGTTGCCAGTTTTGAGAAAATAAAGCAGCCTGAATAATGAGTGCAAGTAAGATTATTAAAAGCAATGATTTCATATTAAGAATGTTGAATATTAATCTTTCAAATGTACAGCAAAAAATACAAAGAACTTATAAACTGAGATACAAAATATTTGGAAATGATAAAAACCGAGCATACTTTTGTAACGGTCATCCCTTGATAAGTATAGAACAAAAACAATTTACATAACAACTCTATCGTCACTGTTTCTAGTCGTCGTCTGATCATGTATTGTCTGGTAAAACAATATCTAATATTTCCCTCGTCACTTGCACAGGTCTTAATAAAGTTATAGGTTTGAAAACTTTTTTAAAAACGCTACATGAAAGCTGAAAGAATTGCCCTTACCGGTGATGGAAGCTGGGCTACCGCTCTGGTCCATGTACTTACCACCAATGGACAGGATATCACCTGGCACGTCAGAACACCTCATATTCTTACCTCTGTCAGGGAAAAAAGTTTGAATTGCGATTATCTGGGATCATTAAGTCTTGATACAAATCACATAAAACTCACCGACAATCTTGAGGAAGCTATTGAAAGTTGCGACATACTCTATGTTGTCATTCCTGCTGCATTTATCCACCAAATGTTTGAAGGAATTCCAAAGGAAAAACTAAAGGGGAAGAAGATCGTTTCGGCAGTCAAAGGTATGCTGCCCGGTTTTTATGTCACGCCTTGCACCTATTTTTCTGAACAATGTGATATTCCCTTAAATAATCTGGCTTTTATAAGTGGGCCTTCACATGCCGAAGAAGTCGCCATGGGAAGAACAACTTATCTTACAGCACTTTCTATAGATCAACAGTTGGCTACAACTATCGCCAACATACTCAGGAATGAAACCATCATAACGCGACCAGCTGCAGACATTGCCGGAGCAGAATATGCTACGGTGCTAAAAAACATTATGGCGTTGAGCGTTGGAATATGCCATGGTCTAGGACATGGAGACAACCTGACAGCGGTATTGGTGGCCGGTGCCATTCGCGAAATAGAAGCTTTCCTAAATAAAAAAGTTCCCGGCGAACGAAATATACTCGACTATTTATATACCGGCGATTTGTTGGTGACTTGCTATAGCCAGTTCAGTCGCAACCGCACTTTCGGCAATATGATAGGTAAAGGTTATTCCGTAAAATCAGCTCAAATGGAAATGAACATGATTGCCGAAGGATATAATGCTGTTCCTGCCATTATAGATATTGCCGGTAAACTGGGTATAAATATGCCGATTTCGGAAACTGTTTATAATATTTTATATAAATCTGTTGCACCTCGTTCGGGGATTCAGCAATTAATCGTTAATTTGCACTAAAATATCACATTATGGAAAAACTACTGGTGAGTATTGAAAAGATATTTCCATTTGTTAATCGAGAACAAATTAACGCGTTGGAACCGGAAATTACCAAATCACTTCAAACACTTTATAATAAAGATGGTAAAGGCAGTGAATATCTGGGTTGGTTAGATTTACCTTCGCGCATTACCGAACATGAAATTAAAGAGATTGAAGAAACGGCACATCAGTTTAAGAAAAAAACAGATATTGTTGTCGTTATCGGAATCGGCGGATCCTATCTGGGTGCCCGTGCTGTTATCGATGCGCTTTCGCACAATTTTAAAAATCTGCTTAACGAAAACTCAAGTCCTGTTGTAGTATATGCAGGACAAAATCTGGGTGAAGATTATCTTTTCGATCTTATTCAGGTTTTAAGCAACTACGACTACCGCATTGTGGTTATTTCAAAGTCTGGAACAACTACCGAACCAGCCATTGCCTTCCGCATCCTGAAAAAACATCTGGAAGACAAATATGGAAAAGCCGCTTCTAAGGAAAGAATTGTGGCAGTTACCGACGAACACCGAGGCGCCTTATTAGATATTGCCCGCAAAGAAGGTTATAAAACATTTGTAATACCAGACAATGTAGGGGGTCGTTTTTCTGTTTTTACAGCTGTTGGATTGTTACCCATCGCCATAGCAGGATTCGATATTCATCAGCTTATTCGTGGCGCAAAACACATGCAGCAGATGACCTCGCCTCAGGTTCCTTTTGCCGAGAATCCGGCAGCCCAATACGCAGCAGCAAGAAATGCACTCTATCGCAACGGCAATTCTATAGAAATACTTGTAAACTATACACCCCGCCTCCTTTACATTACTGAATGGTGGAAACAGCTTTACGGTGAAAGTGAAGGAAAAGATAACAAAGGCATTTTCCCTGCATCGGTAAATTTCACTACCGATCTGCATTCATTGGGGCAATATATTCAGGATGGTCGTCGCATTTTATTTGAGACCGTACTTTCTGTCGAAAAAACCCGTAGCGCACTGGCCATTCCCAACGATGCAGACAACAATGACGGACTGAACTATTTAAGCTACAAGCCCCTGAGCTACGTCAATAAAATGGCCGAAATAGGCACCATGCTGGCACACCTCGATGGAGGCGTACCCAATATTCAGATTGAAATATCCCAGATTAACGAAAACAGCATTGGACAATTGCTTTATTTCTTCGAAATAGCTTGTGGTATTAGCGGATACACCTTGGGCGTGAATCCCTTCGATCAGCCCGGCGTAGAAGACTATAAAAAGAATATGTTTGCCCTGTTGGGAAAACCCGGATTCGAGAATCTATCAGCTGCCCTCCACGAGAGAATGGAAAAACTGGAATAATATTTCACCTCCTTTTCGCTATTTTTGATGATCTGAGTTCCAACTCAGCTACTTTTTCTTATGCCGCTTATTTTCAACACCTTTCGATTTGATGTTTTAAAAAATCACAACGCATAGACTAAAAAGTGCAGTTTTGTCATATTTTTTGTAATTTTGTCAGTCTAGTATTTAATCACCTATGACTGACATTCAGCAAATCAAACAACGATACGGAATTATTGGCCATTCACCTTTATTAATACGGGCCATTGATGTTGCCGTTCAGGTCGCTGCCACCGACTTATCGGTTCTAATAACCGGAGAAAGTGGGACCGGGAAAGAAGTTTTCCCCCAGATTATTCATCAGTTTAGTCCCAGAAAACACGGAACTTACATCGCTGTAAACTGCGGCGCCATTCCCGAAGGAACCATTGACTCAGAATTATTTGGACACGAAAAAGGCTCTTTTACAGGCGCCTACGATAAACGCAAAGGATATTTCGAAGTCGCCGATAACGGCACTATTTTTCTGGATGAAGTAGCTGAACTTCCTTTAAGTACTCAGGTGCGATTACTCAGAGTTCTTGAATCGGGCGAATTCATGAAAGTAGGTTCCTCTGTCGGACAAAAGACCAATGTCCGGGTTGTTGCTGCCACTAACGTCAACGTTCAACAGGCCATAGAAAAAGGCGAATTCCGCGAAGATTTATATTACAGGTTGAATTCGGTTCCCATTAAAATTCCTGCCCTACGCGAAAG
Organism: Bacteroidetes bacterium HGW-Bacteroidetes-21; assembly: GCA_002840935.1. GTDB lineage: Bacteria > Bacteroidota > Bacteroidia > Bacteroidales > GWA2-32-17. The sequence goes on from PHDH01000028.1 coordinate 13,339, forward strand.
GAAAGAAGATGTGGAAATGTTATTTAAAAAATTCGCTGCCGATTTTTCAGAAAAATACAGAATGCCGCCGATTCGTTTAGAACCCGAAGCCCGGGATCTCCTTATTGGGTTCGACTGGCCGGGGAATATCCGTCAGCTGAAGAATATTACCGAGCAGATTTCCATCATCGAACAAGACAGAAATATTACAGGACAAACAATAAAACTCTACCTCCCTGAAAGTTTTTCGAGACTACCTGTACTCATGAAGAACGACCCAATAGACAATAAATCATTCAATAACGAAAGAGAAATTCTTTATCAGGTTTTGTGGGATATGAAAAGAGACATTACTGAACTAAAAAAACTAGTTCACGAAAATGTACATGAGCCTGTAACCTATAACGACAATAATCCTATCAATGATTTTCAGGACACTCAATTTGTTCAGCCATCAGTGATTCATAAGGTATCCGAACCTCAGAATAAATATCCGGTGATTAACCCTGCTGAAATTCAGGATACCGAGGTTTTTGAAGAAGAATCCCTTTCTCTCGCCGATAACGAAAAAGAACTGATTAAAAAAGCCCTCGATAAACATAACGGGAAACGTAAACTAGCCGCTTCGGAATTAGGTATCTCAGATCGCACATTATTCCGGAAAATAAAAGAATACGACTTATAGCCAATTATCAAATAAGGCGAAAATAACATAGAATGACCATTTCATGAAAAAATATCTGGGGATACTATTTTTGCTAACGGCAATCATGTACGGGTGTAAGATAAATTACACCTTTACCGGAGCTTCCGTTTCGCCGGTAGACAAGACATTTAGCGTTGATTTCTTTACCAATAATGCCCCATTATTTCAACCCACTTTAAGTCAGACTTTTACCGAAGGGCTAAAAGACAAAATATCCTCCCAGACACGGCTTTCGTTGATTTCAGGAGGCGGCGATTTGCATTTCGAAGGCGAAATAACGAACTATTCGTCGGGGCCTATTTCAGTACAAAACGCCGAAATGGCCTCTATGAACCGATTAACTATCACAGTTAAAGTAAAATATTCGAACAAAAACGACCCCAAACAAAATTACGAACAGAATTTTACGCAATATGAAGACTATGCCGCCACATCGTCACTATCATCTGTAGAAGATGAGCTTATTGGAAAAATTGTGGTGAAGCTTACGGAAGACATTTTTAATAAAACGCTGGCTAACTGGTAATGAATAAAGATACTTTTTTTAAATATATTGCTTCTCCTGCAAACATAGGAAAGACAGATCTCAGCGATCTGGAGAACCTGTCCGAAAAATTTCCTTGGTTTTTTCCGGCCCATCAGCTTCAGTTATTTTATCACAAAACACACAACGATATCTTTTTTCAGGACTATCTTAGTAAATGGTCATTTTACAGCCCCGACCGTGAAAAACTTTTTATTTTTCTGAATCAGTCGACTCAAATAACAAATGTTGAGCCCCCCATAGTTCAACAAAAAATCGTTCAACAATCACCCACCGAAGTTATCCCTTTACAAGATCATACAACGAACAACGCACTAAAGATTGAAGAACCGGTAATATCAACCGAAGTTCCATCACACGAAGAAGTAAAAGAAATACAGTCTTTACCCCTCTTACAGACTGAAAAACAAAAACAACCTGAAATAACGCCTGAGAAACCAACAATACCAAAAACAGTAACTGAAATAGTAATCAGTCCTCCAGAACCCATAATCCCCCTTCACGAAGAAACAATTGAAATAAAAACAGATATTGCTGAAACTATGCCAGAAACTCCTGTTCAGCAAGAAAAAGTTTTTGAAGTTCAACCAGAGTCTAAAATTATCGAAGAACCCGAATCAATAAAAGAAGTTATTCCGGCTCCTGTGATAGAAGAGAAACAGGAAATTCATGAAAAGCCAGAAATAATGGAAGTAATTTCTTCTCCCGAAGTTCCTGCTATACTTCCTGTACCAGAAGAAAAAAAGCCAGTAATCACACCCCCTGTATATCCTCAAAAAGACGATACCCCCAAAGAAGAAAAGGAAGAATCTCTCGCAGATAAAGTCTTGAGAAGATGCGAGGAAATTAAAAAACGTAGAGCCGAAGAAGCCGCCCAGGCCAAAGGAATAACAGAACCTGTCGTAGTTGCCAAAGAGTCCAAAATGGAGGTTCCGGTTATATCAACCCCTCCTGTAATTATCGAAGAAGAAATCATTATTGAAAAAGAACGAATAGAGCCTGAAATTTTTGTTGAAGAAGTCGCTACTCCCGAAATAACCAGTCAAAAAGAAGAACCCGATACGGAAGAAGAACAAATGCAGATGAAAATTTCCTCACTTCTTTCTGACCTCGAAATTCCAACACGTCGTAACAAAAAGTCTTCTGAAGACCTAACTACAGAGATAATTCCCGATGAGTTTTATAAAACTCCTGTGTATGATATTTCCATGCTCGAAAAAAATATGGAAGAAAATCTCCCCTCTGACTTCACTCGCTCAGGAACACGTACATTTTGTGGCTGGCTTACGACAATTGAGAAAAATGAGGACAAAAAAACTTCTTTAAATTCACTTCCGAGTAAAGACAATAAAATGAAACTCATCGATCGGTTTATCACTGAAAAACCGGGTCTCATGGTAAAACCAGTTCCTGCTCAAACAGAGGCAAACAAGAATCCTAACGAAGAAGAAACAGACATCTGTTCCGAAACACTGGCAGGGATTCTGGCTATGCAAAAAAATTATTCAAAGGCGATCTCAATGTATAAGAAATTAAGTTTGCTTTATCCCGAAAAAAGTATTTACTTTGCAGGCCAAATTGAAAAATTAACCCAAGAAGAAGGTAATTCTTAAAAATCACGAATATGTACTATTTTATAACCGTTTTAATCATCATTTGTTCCATTCTGCTCGTTATTGCAGTTTTACTTCAAAATTCCAAAGGTGGAGGACTTGTTTCCGGTATGGGTTCTACAACACAGATGATGGGTGTTCGTCGCGCAGCCGATTTTCTTGAAAAAGCTACATGGTATATGGCTATTGCCTTGCTCGTTCTTTCTGTTATTGCCAGTATGAGTATAGACAGAGGCACCGTTGAAGATCCTACAAAATCAAAATTAGAAGAACAAATAAATATGACTCAGGAGCCTTCTAACAATGCAAATTTCCCTACCGAAGCTCCAACTGAAGAAGGTCAGGAATAAATAAATATTTATGCATAAAAATGTCAGTAGGTTCTGCCATACTGACATTTTTTTTATGCCTTTCCGTAAGCAATCTGGAAAAAATGTCATAAACTCAGCACAAATATTAAGTGGCACGAAATGTGACCTTAGGCCGGCAGTAATTTTATGTCTAACCAAAAATAAATGATAGTATGAAGATTAAGCCTTTAAACGACAGGGTATTAGTAGAGCCCATGCCAGCAGAAGAAAAAACAGCCAGTGGCATTATTATCCCCGATACAGCAAAAGAAAAGCCTATGCGTGGTAAAGTAGTAGCTGCCGGAACAGGAACCAAAGACGAAGAAATGAAAGTTAAAGAAGGTGATGTGGTTCTTTACGGAAAATATGCCGGAACCGAAATCAGTGTAGAGAACAAAGATTTTCTCATCATGAAACAATCAGACATTTTTGCAATTATTGAATAATTAAAAACTCAAACTATATGTCAGCAAAAGAAATAAAATACAACATTGAGGCAAGAGATGCTCTGAAAAGAGGAGTAGACGCATTGGCCAACGCAGTAAAAGTAACATTAGGTCCTAAAGGACGCAATGTAGTTATTGAAAAGAAATTTGGTGCACCTCAGATTACCAAAGACGGCGTAACCGTAGCAAAAGAAATAGAATTAAGCGATCCTTACGAAAATATGGGAGCTCAGATGGTACGTGAAGTAGCTTCTAAAACTGCTGACAAAGCAGGAGATGGAACTACAACAGCCACTGTTTTAGCCCAGTCTATTATTAAAGTAGGCGTTAAAAACGTTACTGCAGGTGCCAATCCTATGGATCTGAAACGTGGAATTGACAAAGCTGTTCTTAAAGTTTTAGAAAGTCTTAAAGCCCAGACCAAACAAGTTGGCGACGATTTTAAGATGATTGAACAAGTAGCAAAAATTTCTGCCAATAATGATACCGAAATCGGTAAACTGATAGCAGAAGCGATGCAAAAAGTAAAAAAAGAAGGCGTTATTACTGTTGAAGAAGCCAAGGGAATTGAAACACATTCAGAAGTAGTTGAAGGTATGCAGTTCGACCGTGGTTATATTTCTGCTTACTTCGTAACCAATCCCGATAAAATGGAATCTGTTCTTGACAATCCATTTATCCTGATATACGACAAGAAGATTTCGACAATGAAAGATCTTCTTCCCGTACTCGAACAAACCGTGCAGACTGGCCGTCCCTTGCTCATTATTGCAGAAGATGTTGATGCCGAGGCTCTAGCTACACTGGTAGTCAATAAACTTCGCGGAAGTCTTAAAATTGGTGCCGTAAAAGCACCCGGATTCGGAGATCGTCGCAAAGAAATGTTGGAAGACATTGCAGTTCTTACTGGCGGTACAGTTATCAGTGAAGAACGCGGTTTTAAATTAGAAAACGCTACTTTGGAAATGCTTGGTCATGCCGAAAAAGTATCCATCGACAAAGACAATACAACCATTGTAAATGGAGCTGGAGATAAAGCAAATATCGAATCTCGCGTGAAACAAATTAAAGTGCAGATTGAAAATACAACTTCTGATTACGACAAAGAAAAATTACAGGAACGTTTGGCTAAATTAGCTGGTGGAGTTGCTGTTCTTTATGTTGGTGCTGCATCCGAAGTTGAGATGAAAGAGAAGAAAGACCGCGTTGACGATGCATTAAGTGCAACCCGTGCCGCTGTTGAAGAAGGCATTATCCCTGGTGGAGGCGTTGCCTTTATCCGCGCTATCGAATCTCTCAATAACGTTAAAGGATCAAACGAAGACGAAACAAAAGGAATCGAAATTGTAAGACGTTCACTCGAAGAACCTCTTCGTCAGATTGTAGAAAATGCAGGCTTTGAAGGCTCAGTATATGTTCAGAAAGTAAAAGAAGGCACAGGAGACTATGGTTTCAATGCGCATTCAGAAACATTCGAGAATTTCTTCGAAACAGGTGTAATAGACCCAACTAAAGTAGCACGAATAGCCCTCGAAAATGCCGCTTCCATTGCTGGCATGTTCCTTACTACCGAGTGTGTTATTGCCGAAATAAAAGAAGACAAACCCGCCATGCCTCCAATGCCCGGTGGCGGAATGGGTGATATGTACTAAAAATTAATATTTTATTTTAAAAATGGCCATCAGATTAAGATGGCCATTTTTATTTTTTAATCAAATCAAGCAACTAAATAAGTCTTTATACTTTAGAATCGAATTAATAAAAACACGCTTTTTTACTTTGGAGGTAAAAAGCATTTGTATTATATTTACACCTCTATTAATAATATGAGGAGATTCTTATCCATACTATTTTGCTTATCAACGCTTACAGCGGTAGGACAATTCAATACTACCGGCTATCCTTTTATACGAAACTATAGTCCGAAAGAATATCAGGCTCAAAGTCCAAATGTGGCAATAGCTATGGATTCTCGTGGCGTGATGTTTTTTGCCAATAATGATAGAGGCGTAATTGAATACGACGGAAATTCATGGAGACATATCTCTATTGATAATCACTCTATTTGCAAATCTTTAGCCATCGATACGAATGACATTCTCTATGTTGGTGCCGTAGGTGAATTTGGCTATATCTCTCCCGACAAAAATGGAAATTCTAAATATCACTCCCTAACGTATCTCATTGACACATCTCAAGTCAAGTTTACAAACATCTGGAAGACCTATGTCACCAATAAAGGTGTTTATTTTTGCTCCCTTTCTCATATCTTTCATTACAGATATCCCGAATATTTAAAAGTCATTGAACTTCCTGAAGGTAGTTTTTTCAGTTTCCTGCTAGGGCGAAGAATTGTTACCGGCAATTATCTTTTAGGGATGCTGGAACTTAAAAACGATAAAATGGAGATACTTCAAGGCATTGAACCTTTGATAGATCAAGATATTATTAAAGTACTGCCTTTCAGACTCAACCAATGGCTTGTTGTAACATACAAAGGTCTTTTTGTTTATGATCTCGGAACAAAAAAGGCTTCCCCACTAGCAGGACAGACTGCTGTTGACAATACCAACAAATTTATTACTGAATGTCAGCTATATAATGGCGCTCCGATATCAGATATGGGATATTCGTTTGCCACACTGGACGAAGGACTGTTTATCACAGATAAAAAAGCCCGTTTAAAAGACCAATTTAAAGATAAAAAAGGTCTAGATAACTCCACCGTATCTGATGTTCTTTACAACGAGAATCAAGGCGTTTTGTGGGCTACTTTCGAAAGCGGAATATCTCGAATTGAATACAACTCCCCCTTCCGAATCTTTGGTAAAGAAAGTAATATCAACGGAACTGTTCTTTCTGCCATCAGACATGAAGGTGTTTTATATGCTGGCAGATTTACCGGCTTATCATATCTCACTTTTGATGAAAACAATTTGCCTTGGTTTGAAGAAATACAACAGTTGAAAGGCAATTTTGTATACGATCTGGTTTCTGTTGACATTGAAAACGCCCCGCCTAAATTAATTGCGTGTGCCAGTGATGATTTATATGAAATTAAGGGGAAAGAAGCCATTCCTTTTAAAGCAAAAAATATTTCTGCGAATTGCGCTACTTCCTCAAAATTCAGAAAAAACACCTTTTTTGTAGGTAATGCGAAGGGAATTACCATAGCTACATGGCAAAACGGAATTTGGAATGTAAATAAAATACTCAATACAGATTTCGAAACCTATCATATTTGCGAAGATAACGAAGGTTACATATGGGCTTCAACAAACATTGATGGTATAGTTCGCATTTCGCCCGACAATAAAGTAACAGTTTTTACAAGTAAAGACGGCCTAATATCGAATTCTGACCTAACGGTTTTTTTTAATGAAAATGATAACAAATTGATTGTCGCCAATAGGAATAAACTTTTCACTTTTAATAAAACACTCAACAAGTTTGTTTCGGATACCGTACTTAGTAAAATAGGCAACGACACGACAACCTTTTTCAGAAGTATTGCTCCGGGATATATTAATTCCCTCTGGATTAATCGAAATAACCGCTTGCAAAAAGTAACTCCACACTATGATGGATTTCTTGTTGATTCCACTACATTTAAGCGGCTGCCTGCAATGTCTATTGAGTCTTTTTATACAGAAAGTAATGGCATTACCTGGCTCTGTACTTCGGAAGGACTTATCAGCTACGACAATCTATATAAAGCTCCTAAAGATAAAGGATTCAATGCACTTATCAGATCTGTCTCCATTTCTCCCTTCGATTCTGTAATTTATGGAGGAACTTTTACAGAAGAAAAAGTTTTTGGCAAAGACACCATTTACATTCCTGTTCGACAGCAGCCTGCTAATACCAAAATTGACCTTGACTACAAATACAATAATCTGATTTTCACTTTTGCCTCTCCTTATTTTCAGGACGAAGCTTCAATTCAATATAGCTACATTTTAGAAGGATACGATAACGCCTGGTCTAAATGGTCAAACATTCCACGGGCAGTATTTACCAACCTTAGCGAAGGCAATTATACATTTAAAGTACAAGCGATGAATGTATACGGTCAAATTAGCAATGAATCTGCCTACTCCTTTTCTATCAGTCCTCCATGGTATCGAACCTATTGGGCTTATGCCGGATATATCATTTTAGCCATATTTATTCTCTATATTTCAATTAAAATTTATACCCGCAAACTGGAAGCAGATAAGAAACGACTCGAAGGAATTGTTGAAGAACGCACCGCCGAAGTAGTTAAACAAAAAGACGAAATTCTTGAAAAAAATAAAGAAATTGAACATAAGAACAAAGACATTACAGATAGTATAGTCTATGCCAAACGAATACAGGAAGCTTTACTCCCCGTAAAAGATCAGGTGAATGTTCCCAATGCAGAGTTTTTTATTTATTTCCGCCCCAAAGATATTGTATCAGGCGATTTCTATTTCCTTCGACAACTTTCCAGATCTAACATGCTTGTTGCTGCTGCCGCCGACTGTACAGGCCATGGCGTGCCAGGCGCTTTCATGAGTATGCTTGGCATGAGCTTTCTAAACGAATTGATTGCGAGACCCGACATTCAGCATTCAGACGATTTGCTTAACCATTTACGCGAACACATTATATTATCACTCAACCCTAAAGGAAAAGAAACTGAGACTAAGGATGGCATGGATATTTCTCTGATAGCTTACGATTACAAAAATAATCGTCTCGAATGGTCGGGAGCCAATAATCCTTTATATCATTTCAGCAACGGAGAATTAACTGAGTACAAAGCCGACAAAATGCCTATTGGTCTTCACGACAGAAGAAACGATCCCTTTAAACGCGAAGAAATTATACCAAAACCCGGCGATATTATTTATCTTTTCTCTGATGGTTTCGCCGATCAATTTGGTGGTGAAAAAGGAAGAAAATATATGTCAAAGAATATGAAAGAATTCCTTCTTACTATTCACCAAAAACCAATGGAAGAACAAGAAAGACTTATAGGCGAAGAATCAACCAAATGGAGAGGTCCCCTAGAGCAAATCGACGACCAGATTGTCATGGGTATTCGTTTTTTGTAACCCTTTCTAAAAAGAACATTGACCTCTTAATTCCTGACGAAAAAGGGCAAACAAAAAAAGGACAAAGCTAAAATGCCTGTCCTATCTTTTTATTAAAATTAAAAATTAAAATTCTCTGGCAACTTCCTCTTTAATGAAGGTAAGCGAAATATTTATTGGAGAAGCTTCAAGCTGAGCATGCATCTCGATAATAAGACCCGCCAATTCTATCGATGGACTTTCAGGTTTAACCCGATCACCAGCCGTGTTAATAAGTTTAATAATGTTTTCTTTTGCATTTTTTATTAAAGTCCATGATTGTGGCGACAAATAAATTTGTTGCGAAAGATTATGTTCGTATTCGGCTCTTACAAGGCTTAACAGTTCGCGATGCAATTGAGAAGAATTTTGTCCTTGCACCTGCAATCTAACAAGCAAAGATTCGGGATTAATTCGTTCGAGAAACAAAACCATTCGCTCGTAGGCTTGCAATCTAACAGGAGTAATCATTTTCTGGTTCTGTTTTTTAACCTCCAACATAGTTTTTTTTGTTTCCTGATCGAGAAAAGATTTAATAAGAAAATACGCAGTAATCAGTACGATCATGGCCGGCAATACATATTTCAGTATTTCTAGTATGACATTCATGGCTTAAATTTTCGACCAAGTTATTAAACATTTTTCATATTAAAGAAATTTGCTACTTTTAAAAAATTTTTCATTCAAAAAAACGGAAAAATGATTACCGAAAAAACGATCACTAAAACAAATACTATGGGACAAGTATCCGAACGTTTGGCTCGTTTATCTGAGTCACAAACCCTTGCCATGGCTCAAAAAAGCCGTGAACTAAAAGCACAGGGAGTAGATGTCATCAACCTGAGTATCGGCGAGCCCGATTTTAATACCCCCGACCACATAAAAGAGGCGGCAAAAAAGGCGATAGACGATAATTATTCTCATTACTCACCCGTACCGGGTTATGATGAACTTAAAAAAGCGGTGTGTCGAAAATTTAAACGCGAAAATAATCTTGATTTCACCCCCGACCAGATTGTAGTTTCGAATGGAGCCAAGCATTCCATTGCAAATGTAATTCTTAGTCTGATTAATCAAGACGACGAAGTTATAATACCGACACCTTATTGGGTAAGTTATGTAGAACTGGTAAAACTGGCTCGTGGAAAAAATGTATTGATAGATGCAGGTATTGAAAGTGATTACAAAATAAAACCCGAACAGATTGAAGCAGCGATCACTCCTCGCACAAAATTATTTTTGTTCAGTTCCCCTTCAAACCCCACAGGGTCGCTGTATACACGTGAAGAGTTGAAAGCTTTTGCTGATGTTTTTGCCCGTCATCCACAAGTATATGTCATTTCTGACGAGATATATGAGCATATTAATTTTATCGGAAGCCACGAATCCATCGCTCAGTTTCCACAGATTAAAGATCAGGTAATCGTTGTAAATGGCGTTTCGAAAGGATATGCCATGACCGGATGGCGTATAGGCTATATTGGAGCACCTCAGTGGATTGCCAAAGCATGCAATAAACTTCAGGGACAAATGACCAGCGGAGCCTCTTCCATTGCTCAGATTGCTTCGGTAGCTGCTCTCGATGGAGACAATTCCTGTATTAAAGAAATGTGCGCTACATTCAAAAAACGTCGCGACATTCTATATAATCTGTTAAAAGAAATACCCGGACTTAAAGTCAACCTGCCACAAGGCGCATTCTATCTCTTTGTTGAAGCCAGTTACTTTTATGGCAAGACAGACGGTAAAACGATCATCAAATCAACCAACGATTTGGCTTTATATATTCTGAATGATGCTTTTGTAGCCTTGGTAGACGGCTCTGCTTTCGGCGCACCGGATTATATCCGCTTTTCCTACGCCGCATCGGAAGAACAGTTGATTAACGCAGCAAAAAGAATTAAAACATCATTGTTGAAACTCGTTTAACAAGCAAGCAACTTTTGTTTCGTTAGCTCTCAGATAATTGGCTCAACATCCAGAATTTCAACGCCCATTGCGCTGTTTTTTTGAGCCATATATTTCAAGTAGTTACAACGCAAACATTGTTTTAATGTATTTGTTATTATAATTATTTCTATCTTCGCATAGAAATTATAAGTCATATACATTTCAAAAAATTGATTACCAGAATTCGACATGTATGAGTTTTTCCGAAGAATTTATTGTAGCTGAAGAAGACGTAAAAAAAATTATCGAGGCACTGAAAGGCAGTTCAAACTACGACTTTTCGGATTATTCAGAAAAATCTTTCAGACGTAGAATTGATAAAATTTTCGGGGATTACAAAATGTCTGTTCCAGAACTCATTTCTACCATACATAAAACGCCTGTCTTTGTCGAAAAAATGATCCGCGATATTTCTGTCAATACCACAGAATTTTTCAGGGACCCCAAAATTTGGCACGAGATTATCGATAAAGCCCTGCCTTCGCTACTCAGCAGGCCAGTATTAAACATCTGGCACCCGGGTTGCAGCGCTGGTCAGGAAGTTTATTCATTGCTCATTTTACTGCACGAATATGGTTATACCGGGTCCATACGAACTTTCGCAACGGACATTAACAGCGAAATGATAGAAGAGGCTAAAAAAGGTCGCTACAAATACAGATTTATGGCCGAGTATCTGCCCAATTTTGATAAAGTTTTTGTCGAAAAAACCGGAAACAAATCTGTATGGGAAAAATATACCGATATCTCTGTCGCCAAAGATCTAATTGCCATTAAGCCCCATTTAAGTCAACATGTTACTTTCACAAAACATAATCTGGTAAATGACGGAAATACCTTTGGTACAACTTTCGATTTAATTATGTGCAGAAATGTACTTATTTATTTCAACCAAGCGCTGCAAGATCATGTGTTTAATCTCTTTTGGAACTGCCTTAGTGAAGACGGATATATGGTGATTGGGTTACACGAAAGCATCATGGGTACGGCATCTAAACTATTTCTTAAAAACGGACAGATTTATCGCAAAAACAATAATCCCCTGTCGACTGAAAATGACTGGAAATA
>PHDH01000325.1:0-2488 GCA_002840935.1 Bacteroidetes bacterium HGW-Bacteroidetes-21
TTTTATTAGTGTTTTAAATGCGTTTGCCCTGTTCACTATTTCTCCTTAAATACGTCTTGAAGCACATATCCGTATTTATTGCCATAATTATTCTCAGCCCACTTTTCCAATTCGTTTTTTTCAGTGTCAGTTAACCATTTAAGTGATTTTATCAATTCTTTCTGAAAAAGGTTTACATCAAAACTCACTTTGTCTAAAATCAATTTTACATAGTCAAGCATAGCTCATTTTTTTTAATCAACTGAAAATATTACTTCCAAATTGTGTTCCTATTATTGGGTTATTAACAAGTTTTAAATTAAGATTAATAACGTTCAGTATGTCAGCATGTAGTACGACTGCCATTTTTTCGCCTCGCTTTTTTTTTATTGAAAATTAAGGATTCATGGATTAACAGTTTGTTGTTGAAAAATAATATTAAGACGAAGTAAGGCGTTATACATATGTTAGTAATTTCGATAGAAATTTAAAATCAAGAAATATGAATTTATTACAAATTGATGTAGCAAATACGACTGTTGCTGAAGTCGCTGACAAAGTATCCTTATCTTTCTGGGAAATGGCTTTAAAAGGCGGATGGATAATGATCCCGATTTTACTTTTATCGGTTCTGTCTGTATACATCTTTATAGAACGGTTTATCGCCATTAAAAAAGCCGCAAAACAGGATGACAGTTTTATGAATAATATTAAAAACTATATCACCGAAGGAAAAATTGATCTGGCACTAACGCTTTGTAAAAGTAATCATACACCTGTAGCTCGTATGATAGAGAAGGGGATACAACGTTTGGGCAGACCTTTAAACGATGTCAACGCAGCGATAGAAAATGTTGGTAACCTCGAAGTGTCCAAACTTGAAAAAGGACTGGCCATGCTGGCAACTGCTGCTGGAGCTGCTCCTATGATCGGCTTTCTCGGAACAGTTATTGGGATGATACAAGCGTTTTTCGATATGGCCAATGCCGGAAATAATATCGACATTACCTTATTATCTAATGGGATTTATACAGCCATGGTAACTACCGTTGCCGGACTGATTGTTGGTATTCTTGCTTATCTTGCTTATAACTTACTTACAACCAGAGTTCAGAAAGTTGTATATGTGCTTGAAGCAAATACCATGGAATTTATGGATCTCTTAAACGAACCTGCTAAATAATTTTATTATGGCTATAAAATCACGATCTAAGGTTAGTCTCGACTTTAGTCTGGCGTCCATGTCTGATATTGTTTTCTTGTTACTTATATTTTTCATGATTACGTCCACACTGATTTCTCCTAACGCCTTGAAACTTCTTTTACCCCACAGCAATAGTCAGACCCAGGCCAATAAACCTATTACAACCATATCTATTTCGGCAGATCTACAGTTCTATCTCGAAACAACCCCGGTAGCCAACGAAGACGAACTATCCGTTATGTTGACTCAAAAACTGGGAATAGTAGAGAATCCGGAGGATGCTCCTACCATTTCTCTTCATGCCGATAAAACTGTTCCAATCGAGTACGTAGTAAAGGTTATGAATATTGCGAAGAATAATAAATACAAACTCATACTTGCCACTTCGCCTAAATCAAACTAATATGAAACAATCAAAAGTCGACAAATACGGAATAACAGCAACTATCCTTTTTCATGGATTGTTTTTGTTGCTTATTTTGTTCTTTGGGTTTAAGGTTCCCGATCCTCCAGCGACCGACGATGGCATACTGATAAATTTCGGGAACAGTGAAACAGGCTTTGGGGATACTTCTCCTGAGGGCGTAAAGGAAACCGCAGTAACGAATCCGACCAACCCAGACGACGAAATTCTAACTCAAAATATCGAAGAGTCCGTTTTTATTCAGAAAGAAACGAATAAAACGAATCCAAAAATGGTTGATCCAAAAATAGAAAACAAAGAAACGCAGGAGAATAAAGTGCAGCAAGTCAATCAAAATGCTTTGTTTCCTGGAAATAATAGTTCTCAGGGTGAAGGTATTACCGAAGGTAATGGCGATCAGGGTGGTCCTGACGGGAACCCCAATTCTAATATTTATAATAGCCATGGACAAGGCGTTACTGGTAATTCCTGGAGTTTATCTGGTCGAAGTAATAAAGCCCTGCCCAAACCCAAATATACTGGAAATGAACAAGGAAAAGTGGTAGTTGAAATATTTGTCGACAGAGCTGGTAATGTGGTAAAAGCAAATACCGGTTACAAAGGGACTACCACTTCAAATCAGATGTTGCGTCAGGCTGCTTTTGATGCTGCCATGAATGCCAAATTTGATATAAAACCTGATGCGCCTGAGGTTCAGAGAGGTGTCATTACTTACATTTTTGAGTTACAATAATTCTTTTTAACTTTCCTGCATGAAGAAGACCAGGAAGGATAAAATCACGCACTTCAAACAAGAAGTTGAAAACCAAAACATAAAGCAGGTTGGTTCCCATAGTATGAGGAATATCGTCCTGATTGTTTTTGCCTTTGCTTTTCTTATT
>PHDH01000325.1:2507-5329 GCA_002840935.1 Bacteroidetes bacterium HGW-Bacteroidetes-21
ATTATTCGGTCATCAAGGAGCATTTGGTAGTGAAGAAAGGACTGGCAGGAGTTTCAGAGATATTTAAAACGACATACCGCTACGGCTACTGGGGACGCCCCGATGATCTATACCGTCCACTTACGCTGATATTTTTTGCTATACAGTGGGATATTTGGCCAGACAACCCGTTTCCACCACATCTTTTCAATGTATTATTGTACAGTTTACTGTGTGTCGTTATTTTTCTCTTTCTCAAACGAATATTTGCCGGTTATAGCATCTGGCTTCCACTGATTTCTACTTTACTTTTTGCAGCGCATCCTTTACATACCGAGGTTGTTGCAAATATCAAAAGTCTCGACGAAATATTATGCATGCTTTTTCTTATAAGTACTGCATGGTTTGTATTGAATTTTGCAGAAAAGAAAGACGTGAAATCAATGCTGGTGGCTTTGATTCTATATTTTCTGGCCTTTTTATCCAAGGAAAGCGCTATTTTGTTTTTGGCTGTTTTTCCATTGCTTCTGTATTTTTTCACCAAAACAGAAACACGGCGCATTATTATCATTTCTTTGTTGATGTTGATTCCTGCAGTTATTTTTCTGGTCATCAGAAAAAATGTTGTGGGGTCTATTTCAGGCGATGTAAATGTGAATGTTGTCGATAATCTTTTATCAGCTGCGGGTTCTACAGGCGAAAGAACTGCTACTGCCGTTAAAATTATGGGCATATACTTACTTAAACAGATTTTTCCTCATCCACTGGTTTCTGATTATTCATTCAATCAGATTCCCATTGTTTCGTGGTCGAATATCGGTGCCCTTATATCCTTGTTATTTCACTTATTTATAGGTGTATTTGCACTTGTTAACCTGAAAAAGAAAACGGTTTTATCATTTGCTATTTTGTTTTACTTTGTCACTATTTCTCTCTATTCCAATATCTTTTTCCAGATTGGTTCATCCTTCGGAGAACGTTTCCTTTTTGTTCCCATCCTTGGCTTTGTAATTGCCGCTGCTTGGCTAATGATACGTTTTCTTTCCCCCGATTCAATGAGTTCCGAGAAGAAACCTAACAGCATGCTGATTTGGGTAGTTGGAATCATTCTGGTTTTATTTTCTATTAAAACATTTTTCAGAAATTCCGAATGGAGATCCAACGAAATACTCTATGAAGCTGACGTGAAAAAATCTCCGAACAGTGCTCATATGCGGTATTATTATGGATTGTCTCTGATGAAAGAGAAAGCCATTAACGAAAAAGGAGATGTGATTAAACCTGCCTATCTCGATTCGGCCATTGTACAATTTCAGATTGCAGCCAACATTTATCCATATTATGCTGATGCCTATGATCAACTGGGATTGGCTTGGTTCCGTAAAAAGGACTTTGATAAATCCATTTTTTATTACGAAAAAGCCTTGGCATTGAATCCAGCTAAACCTATTACATACAGTAATATGGGTAGCATTTATTTTCAGGCAGGAAAATACGACAAGGCTCTGGATATTTATAGAAAAGCGGTCGAGTTGAATCCACTTTTTGCCGATGGTTGGCTCAATCTTGGCAGTACCTACGGTACAGTGGGGAAGTATCCTGAGTCGATTGCTGCTTTTAAAAAATGTCTTGAGTTGGCTCCCCAAAGTGCGCTAGCACACTATTATCTGGGATTGTCCTATAACAGTGCCGGTGACTTTGTTAATGGTGAAATTTATCTAAAAAAAGCTGCTGCAATGGATCCACAGTTTATGCCCAAAGACAAGTAAGATATGGAAAAAAAATGCCATATGAAAGTTAAACAGGTGCAAGTTATTATTATTTCATTTTTTTTAGTTTCTTCTATAGGTTGCCAAAATAATGAACATATAATAGTATTTAATAATATGGATAGTCTATATAGTTCATTTACAACCATTCAAAAGGAATTGGAAAGACGAAATTCTTATCATTGGACAATGTATTCAAATAAATATTACTTTATTAAAATTTTAGAAAATAATCAGCAATTGATTGATACGTATTTTAGGAATTTGCGGTTATTTAAAGAAAAAACTATAGAAGATGAAGAAGTAAACAAAGAAAGATACTTGAATTTTGTTAGTGAAGCAAAAGAATTAATTAAGCAATTTGGTGACACTGCAAGTTTTTATAGTGGACTTAATATCAATAATAGATTTATATTTAATGAATCAAAGTATATTTATACTGATAATTGGGTTGATATTGCTTCTAAATGTTATTTGTTAAAAGCTGATGTGATAATCGCAAATAGTAATTTAAATCTTATTCTTCAATTAACTAGAGATGAAAAGGCTGATTTAGAAATAGAATCACGTTAGAGAATGATTGAATTAAAATTACCGAAGTCGCCCGAATGCTATGGAGCGTGCCGTAAATGACAAGAAACACGACTCTGATATAAAAATCAATGTTGATTATGAAATTAAAAACTAAATTTTTCAAATCAAAAAAATATTATTTGATATTATTTATTTTTCTGCCTATTTTAGGGTTATTAAATGAAATATTTTTTTGTTCTAATAAAGCACGTATTGGTTGGGTAATCGGTATCTTTTTATTAGTAGTATTTGCTTTTTTTGACAATAAAGAATCCAAAGAAAAAGTGAATAAAGAATAAAATCCACAGTCCCTCCCGTGCCTCGAGTTACAATTATTAACCACGCACTCGCAACATACGGGCGATTGAAAATGAATTTAAAAACTGTTTTGATTTTTTAGAATTGCCCCGTCAGGGGCAAAATATTTAGTCGAGTCTTAAAAAGCCTGTTTTTCATTCAGAGGACATATTTTAGTTGCAAATAATATTTCAATGGCAAAAA
>PHDH01000029.1 GCA_002840935.1 Bacteroidetes bacterium HGW-Bacteroidetes-21
TGTAATTATTAGACACAGTGGGGGCATAAGTCATCGTTACTGCATTACTGTCACCGGTCTCGGATTGGAAAGTCACGGTGTTTATGGCAGATGATCCGGAAATAACACCAATACTTACTTGCTCATTATAGACACCATTACGGACATTAAAAATTACTGGTCCATTTATTCCACTGGAAGTAAGGGCAGAAACGGCGGTGGTAAAATTGGCGTAATCTGGTGTAGTTCCACCAATAGTATAGGTCCCGTTTAACTGAGCCAACGAAGAATTTGAAAACATCAGAATACATGTCGAGACAAGGATTCCAATAAGAACTTTTGAATAAAGTTTCATATTAAGTGGTTTTGAAAATTTCTTTTTTAGGAAGAACAAATCTAAGAAAGGTTTTCAAATTGACAATATTATTAATGTGTTTTTCCTGTTTCAAAATATACGCATTTCGTTGTAAAACGATAATACCTCGTTTCTTTGTGAGCAATATACTCGGATATGAAATTTGTGTAACAATTCATTTATTTGTAATTTGCAGACATCTGCTAAATTAAAAATTATGAAAAGTTTTGTTTGTTTACTTTTGATTGTATTCTTCTCTGGATATTTTGCCTTTTCGCAGGATCTGGATTATGCAAAACAGGTGGTGTCAAAGCTTGCTTCATCCGATATGAAGGGCAGGGGCTATGTGGAGAATGGCGAAAAAATAGCCTCGGATTACATCGCAGCAGAGTTTGAAAAAATGGGACTAAAACCTGTTGGCACTTCCTATTTTCAACCTTTTAAATTATCAGTAAACACGTTTCCTAATTCTATGGTTTGTATCTTTAATAAGGATACACTAAAAGCCGGGATTGATTATCTGGTTGAAGCTTGTTCACCAAAAATCGAGGGAACTTTTAAGGTAGTTATCCTAACCCGCGCCGAAATTGCCAAACAGGAAACGCTTATGGCAAAGCTGGATAAAGCAAAAAATTCAATATTGTATATCGATAATCGGGAGAAAGAAGAAACGGATAAGGGCATAAAAAAGAAAGTAGACAATCTGATAGAAGCCATCAAATATGATCCTCAGGTTAAAGTGAAAGCCGTTATTGTTCAATCTAATGAGAAACTAACTTGGGATGCCTCTACAACGGTAAACTCCAAACCCATCCTTTCAATAAACAAGGAAATGGATCCTCAGAATCTTAAAAGTATTAGCCTGAATATTGTCAATGAATTTAAAGAAAAGTATGAAACCCGAAATGTAATAGGATTTATCGAAGGGAATGAAAAACCCGATTCTTTTATTGTAGTTACGGCACATTACGATCATCTGGGTTTAATGGGAAAAGATGTTTGTTTTTTTGGAGCCAATGACAATGCCAGCGGGGTAGCTTATATACTGAATCTCGCCAAATACTATTCTGTCAACAAACCTAAATATTCGATGGTCTTTATCGCACTGGCAGCTGAAGAGCTGGGGATACTGGGGGCTAAGGAATATGCCGAAAACCCGACCATTAACTTGAAGAAAATAAAATTCTTGATTAATTTCGATCTGGCTGGTACGGGCGACGAAGGCATCAGAGTGGTGAATGGCTCTGTATATAAAAACAAGTTCGATTTATTAACGAAGTTAAATACCGAAAACAATCTCCTCCCAAAAATTGATATTCGCGGTGAAGCATGTATCAGCGACCATTGTATGTTTTATATGAAAGGCGTTCCCTGTTTTTACATATACACACAAGGCGGCATTAAAGCATATCACGATATTTATGATAAATACGAAACGCTGCCTTTTACCGAATTTACCGATTATGTATCGCTGATGATTAAGTTTTTTGACGCATTGTAGAAATATTATTTCTGAGATTATTTAAAAAGATTGCTTTTTATGTACAAAATATTGTACCTTTGCAAGTACAAAATCATGTAATTATGAATGCCATCACAATTTCCATGTTGAGAAAAAGCATGAAACATTATTTCGACGCAGTAAGTAAGTCTCTGGATGTGCTTATTGTCCCACGAAATAATGAAGACGATGCCGTGGTTATTATGTCAATTAAGCTTTACAATTCTTTAATGGAAACAGATCATCTCATGTCGACACAAAACAATAGGAAGAGACTGCAGGATTCTATTGAACAATTGCAGCAAGGTAAAACTATAAGTTTTGATCCTGATAAAATGTAAAGATAATTTCATATGAAATTTGAATTTACTGAACAAGCATGGGAGGAATATTGCTACTGGAAAGAGACTGACGAGGAGATAGTAAGAAAAATTAAAGAATTGCTAAAATCAATCGAGCAAAGTCCTTTTAAGGGAATAGGAAAACCCGAGCCTTTGAAAAATAGCCTTAGAGGTTTTTGGTCCAGAAGAATAACGGGTGAACACAGGCTTGTATACAGTGTTTCGGGCAAAAAAGAATCTGATCAGAAGTGCTCAATCATTCAATGCCGGTTTCACTATGACAATCGTTAAAATTTAGTTTTTAACTAACTCAAAGTCATATTCTCTCAAAATCCACGGCCACCACTTTATACTCGGGGGTCATGGTTATTTCATCGCCTACGTTGCCGGTAATCAGGTTAATAAAGACTTCGGGTTGATGAAAAGTGGTTCTCACAACTCCGGGTTTCACAGTATAATTCAGTTTGACTCCAATATTGATACTCCCTCTGTCGGAAAAAAGTTTAACGGTGTCACCTTCGTTGATGTCTTTTTTGGCGGCATCCAAGGGGTTAATTTCGAGGTAATCGTGGGGAGAAATCAGCTGATTATCGGAGCGGCGGGTCATGGTGCCTGAATTGTAGTGTTCTAGTTGGCGGGCCGTAGTGAGAATAAATGGATATTTGCCGGCATGTGCTGTAAGTTCTGGAGTTTCTTCAAAATCGAAATGATGGAATTTGCCTTTACCCCGTTTAAAATGGCCTTCTTTGTGTAATATCCGGGTGTCTTCTCCGTTTTCGGCAACGGGCCATTGGAGACCGTTTTCCCCCAGACGTTCGCGGGTAATACCTTTCATGAATGGAATTACATCGGCAATTTCGGCGAGAATTTTTCCGGCATCATAAATTTTCCCGGTAGGTTGCTCGTAGCCCATTTTGTACATCATATCGATAATTATTTGTCCGTCGGATTTGGAATTACCGATGGGCTCGACCACCTTATTAACCCGTTGAACTCTGCGTTCGCTGTTGGTGAATGTCCCGTCTTTTTCAAAATAGGAGGCGGCGGGTAGTATCACATCGGCCATTTCGGCGGTAGCCGACATAAAAAGTTCCTGAACGACCAGCAAATCCAGTTTTTCGAATGCTTTACGGATGTGGAGAGAATTGGGATCGGTCATTAACGTGTCTTCTCCCATAATCCAGAGCGCTTTGAACTTCCCGGCAATGGCAGCATCTATCATCTGTGGAATTTTCAATCCTTCGTGCAAGGGCATGGCAACGCCGTATTTTTCTGCATAATATGCCTGAATTTCGGGTTGGTTGATATCCATGTAACCGGCTCCCTGATGAGGCTGTACACCCATATCAGCTGCTCCTTGAACATTATTCTGACCGCGTAGTGGATTCAAGCCCACGCCATGGCGCCCGATATTTCCCGTCATCATAGCGATATTGGATAAAAGCATGACCGTTTTACTGCCCTGAAAGTGCTCTGTCACGCCCAAACCGTGAAATTCCATGGCCTTTTCGGAAAGTGCATAAGCCACGGCGGCTTCTTTAACCAAAGTTTTTGAAACGCCTGTGATTTTTTCCATTTCGTCCATATCGAGGTCTATCACATGGGCTTTGAAGTCTTCGTAAAACTCAGTATTCGTTTCAATAAAATCTTTTTTAACGAGATTTTCTTTGATGATATAATGGGCCATCATATTTAGAAGCGCTACATTGGTGCCGGGGCGTAATTGCAAATGGTAGGTCGCCAGTTTTGCTAATGTGGTTTTAACAGGATCAACAACAATGCTGGTTATTCCCTTCATAAATAGCTGCTTGATTTTGGCTCCTGTTACCGGATGTGCTTCGGTGGGATTGGCTCCAAATAAAAAGACACAGTCTGTTTCTAAAAGATCGTCAATAGAATTTGTTGCGGCACCGGTGCCAAAGGCCTGTTGCATTCCATAAGCGGTTGGTGCGTGGCAAACCCTCGCACAACCATCAATATTGTTGGTATGTAGGGCGGCACGGATAAATTTCTGCATCAAATAATTTTCTTCGTTGGTGGCACGAGATGACGAAATGCCTCCGATGGCGTCGGCTCCGTATTGATCTCTCACTTCATTGATTTTATGGGCAATAAAATCGTACGCTTCGTCCCACGTAACCGGTTCGAATTTACCATTCCGTTTAATCATCGGCTCTCTCAGACGATCAGGGTGATTGTAAAATTCGAAAGCAAAACGTCCTTTTAAACAGGTATGACCGAAATTTACTTTGGCTGTTTCGGGCGCCTGTATTCCTTTTATTTTTCCGTCAATAACCGAAACATCCAGTTGACAACCTACGCCGCAGTATGTGCAGGTGGTTCTCACCGTTTTGTCGGGAATCAATGTCTTGGTTTGGTATTTATCTGTCAACGCTTCTGTGGGACAGGTTTGTACACAGGCGCCGCACGAAACGCAGGCCGACAGGTCGAATCCAGTATCAAAACCTTTGATGATCTGTGAGGCAAAACCTCGTCCGCTCATTCCCAGCACCATTTCTCCCTGTATCTCTTCACAGGCCCTAACGCAACGAAAACAGTTGATACACTGGCTTAAATCTGATTTTATATAAGGATGCGAATTGTCTTTTTCAATGTCAAAGTGTTGCACGCCTATTGGATAACGTACTTCAGGCACGCCGATTTGTGCAATGGTTTTTTGAAATTCGGTGGGTGCTTTTCCTTTGTCGGGAGTGATTTTGTCGGCAGGATAATCGGTCAATACCAACTCAAGGATATTTTTTCTTAACCGTTTTACGGCGTCCGACTGGGGAAAAATATACATACCGTCTGCCGCAGGGGTGTGACACGATGCGACAATTCGCGTTGGGCCTTTTTCTTCCCTGGCGACTTCGACAGAGCAAACCCGGCACGAACCGAAATTTTCGAGACGATCGTCCTGACACATGGTAGGAATAGCGTTATTATCGTTCAGATTTCGTCTTACAAATTCAAGTATGGTTTCACCCTCTTTTAATTCGTACGAAATATTATCTATATAGGCTTTCATGGTTTCTGAGTTTGGTTAAAAGAATGACTAATTGAAATAGTTTTTGAGTTCTTCGTCAAAATACTGTAGCGCATTTCTTACAGGTAAAGGAATGCCTCCACCCAAAGCGCACAGGGAGCCAAGTTGAAGTGTTTCAAGCAGATCGTTGAAAAGAGCTTTGTCAATTTTATATTCCTCTTGTTGTGCTTTGACGAGCATTTCGTATCCTCTGAAAGATCCTATACGACAGGGAAAGCACTTTCCGCAGGATTCATCGGCAGTAAATTTCATCAGATGTTCCAGGTAACGTATCATCGGAAAATCGTTGGGGATACATACAAAACTTGCATGTCCCAGCAAAAAGCCTGCTTTCGAAAACGATTCAAAATCAAGGGTGAGGTTTTTGAGTTTTTCAACGGGGACAATACCTCCCAGAGGACCACCCACTTGAACGGCTTTAATGGCCTTGTTAAAACCTTTGCCATGCACGTCAATTATTTCTTGTATGGGGGTTCCCATTTCAACTTCGTAAATCCCCGGTCGGTTAAAATGACTGTCGAGCGAGACCAGTTTGGTTCCGGTAGATTTTTGTGTGCCTATGCTGGCAAAGGCTTCGCCTCCATTTTGCAGTATCCAGTGCAGATTGGCAAACGATTCCACATTGCTTAAAACCGTGGGTTTACCAAAGAGACCGTATTGGGCCGGAAAAGGAGGTCTGACGCGAACTTCGGGGCGTAAGCCTTCGATAGAATTAAGCAGGGCCGTTTCTTCTCCGCAAATATAAGCACCTTGCCCACCAATAATTTTCCAACGAAAACCGGGTGTCAGATTCAGGTCCTTTAACATCAATATGCTTTTTTGAGCGACCCGGATGGATTCGGGGTATTCGCCTCTAATATAAACCACGCCTGTATCTGCGCCGGTTATCAGCCCGGAAATATACATGCCGAAAAGCACTTTGTAAGGTTGATTTTCTAACAGATACATGTCGGAATATGCTCCCGGATCACCTTCATCGGCATTGCATACGATGTATTTCTGTTTATTTTTTTCCTTGAGAACGGCTTCCGCTTTAAAGTAAAATGGAAATCCGGCGCCACCTCTTCCGCGTAATCCAGAGGTTTTAATTTCCTGAATCACTTTTTCGGGTGCTGTTTTTAAACTTTCTGCCAGCGAGAAAAATTCTGCTATATCAGAGACAGGCGCTGTCAGAATTGCATGCGTATCGCTTCCCACATAATATAAATTTTTAACAACGGGTTTGTCTTTCACGATTTTTTCAACAGGCATTGACTCGTCCACAGAATAAGTTTTGCTATCATACATTATAGCCGAATTTTTATGGCAATGTCCCAAACAGGCAACATGTCCAATCTCGTTTTCGGTAAAATGTTTTTCGAGTTCTGTCTTTATTTTATTTTGTGTCCCGGCTGTTAAACAGGCACTTCCATTGCAAATATGTATTTTATGCTGGCGGTTTTCATCCCGTGTAAAGTCGTAAAATGAAGTGGTAGCAAAAACCGTTGAATCGTTCATTAAAAATTCATCTGCCAGATGCTTAAACGAGTCATTCGTAGCCTTTTGCGAAGCCAGCGTCGCAATTTCTTCGAACAGGTTTTGTCTTAATTCCTTTCGGCCTGATAATGACCGAGTATTATTGTTTGCCATAATAATCACCTTATTTTTTCAAATATAATGATTATGATGACCGGTTTTTAGGTCAATGTGATTTTTATTGAAATGGAATGACCTTATTTTCCGGAATTTAACTTAATTTAATTCCTTGCTGGCAGGAATCCTGTCGAAATTATAACAGGGGGTTAGTTTTTATTTATTTAGCATGATCAGACTGCCGGATACCGAAAATATTTGTACCGGAGCGCCTGGTCCTGCGCCATTGCCAATTGTCCCGTTCAGGTTGTACTGTTGCTGATCGGCGTTGATGGTCGTTGAATCTAGTTTTCCAATATCGGGAGCGAAGGTCAACTTTGTTTTTCTATAGTCCACAAACAAGGTAAAGGCCGATTCTTTGGGAAAGAGTAAGGTCATATCGGTGTATTCGGTGTTGAGATTAATGTATTTTACCTTGGGGCCGATATCATTCAGATTCAGATCGCCATAAACCGAACGTAGCAGGATGCCTTCGCTCAGGTGGCTGATTTGCAGGTAACTGAAATTGGTTTTTCCATTGACGGTAGCCACAGTATCGATATAAAACTTGTCGTTTTTCGATTCAACTTCCATTTTTTCGGCTTTGTTGAGCCAGAATTTTGAAGACCTACTGTTCAGTCTAATAGAGCCACAATTTTTCATATTCAACTCCGTATAATTTAAATCAGCCTTCAGGTTAAGTGTGGTGTTAATGAATGCTTTTACAAAGTTGAAATTCAAGGTAATGTCGCCGTTGAGGTTGCCTGCTTTTAGGTCGCCGTTTGAAAGTGTAATGTCGCAGTTTCCGGCATGGTCTGAGATAAAAATATTGCCGTATTTGTTGTCAATTTTCAGGTGTACGTACGAGGGGAGGTAAACAAAATAATTGATTTCGACGCGATTGGTGGGGTTAAACAGGGTTTTTGTAAAATCCTCAATCTCTGTTTGAATTTGCGTGGGGGCATCTTTGAAAATGGTAGTAGCCGAAATCATAAAAAGATTGCCGGAGAACTTTATGTCAATGGCATCGAGCTTCTTATCGGCGTCGGCTTCTTTTTTGTTGATGACTTTTATTTCGACCAAAAATTTGACCGAGTCGGTGCTGGAAGGAATAATCTGTATGTTTCCGTACTTGTTAGAAAGAGAAACGGTAGTCTCTTTTCCTGCCGGAAAGGATTCCTGTCGTGTAGATGATTTTTCAAACACCTGCCCGTTGACTTGCATTACAAGTCCCAGTGCGAAAAGCACTATTATTGAAGGGCTTTTATATTTCATACTTCATCGTTTTATCGTTGTTGTCGTTTGCCTGTAGCTGATTCAGAATATTGTCAAGCATTTCGAGTTTTACCCGATATTGCAAAATGAAAGCTTCAACTACTTCGGGATTATTCATGTTGTCTTTTAGGTCTTTTTTCAGGCTGATGTAAATGCTGTCTAACTGGCCAACTTCAAGATCAATTTGTTGATTGACAGAAGAACCCGAAGTGAGTCGGAAAATTTCGTTTTTGCGTGAGATTATTTGTGCGGTGTAATACATATTTATTTCGTCGAAGCCGTTAAGGTTGGGTGAGGCGTCGTTGCGTCGTGCTGGTTTGGCTTGATTATCGGCGATGTGGGTGTTTTTTTCTTTTACCTGTATGATGATTTTTTCGGGTTGGGTGTGGATAATCAACGGACTTTTTATTTCGTTTTTCATGCTGGCGGTAAATGAAGATGCTCCAAAACGGGGAATACTGTTCAACACCCAATAGCGTGTAATGGTTGCAGTCGCAATAAGTAGAATGACTGATGCAGCGGCATAGCGGACATAAAACAGTGTTTTTCTGTTTTTTGTAGCTGCCACGGGGAGGTCGCGGTCGATTTTGTCCCACAAAGAACCGGAAGGCATCTCGTTGTTGAACTCCTGTTGGTGTTCAGTCACGAATTTTTCTAGTTTGTCATTGTGCATATTCATTCTCTTTTAATATTTCTTTTATTCGTTGGCGTGCTCTCAGAAACTGTGATTTAGAAGTCGATTCGGAAATGTTCATGATGCCTGCTATTTCGCTGTGATCGTAACCTTCGAGCAGGTAGAGTGAAAAAACCGTGCGGCTGCCATCGGGGAGTTTTGCCATGGCTCTTTTTATTCTTTCAACCGACATGGCTTTTTCGTAGTCGTTGTCTGGGTCGGATTCTGTGTCAGTCAACGGAATTCGTTCGATATTGTCCAGATACTCTATTCCTTTTTTCTTTTTCTTCAAAGCATCAATACTTTTAAAGACTACAATTTTTTTAAGCCAGGCACCAAAAGTTGAATCGTGTCGAAATTCGTTCAGGCGACTAAATGCTGCGGTGAAAGACTCCTGCAGCACATCCTCTGCCTCGTGCCTGTCGTCGATGAGGCGAAGACAGATGCTGAACATCGCTTTGCTGTACAATTCGTACAACTTACGGAAAGCATCCCTGTTACCTTTTCGACACTGTTCTACCAGGTCGCGGTGAATATCGTGAAATACTGGCGCCAAATTGATGAATTCTGATTAAAGGTCGGAACTGAAAAGGAATTTTGCAAAACTATCACATTTTTTTCACTTTAAAGATTTGACAACTTTTCAAAAGCTGTCAAATCTAAAGTGAACTATCATCAGAATTTTCCAAATTTCAAAGAACATTGCCCCATAAAACCGTTTAAGAGGTCTTTCTTTTTGCCGTCTAAAATAATGTCGGTGGTCATACGGTAAGAAGCACCAACGCCCAGACGCATGAATTTAAAAAGGTTGAATTCAAGTTCTACGCCGGGTTGGGCAACCAGAAAGAAAGCTTCGTCTTCAACAAAAACATCCCAGTCGTTGTGATTATACTGATAGGTTTTGGTATTGGCCACACCACCGGCACCCAGAACTATCGGAAACGACAGGTGTATGGGGAAACGCGGAGCAAAAACGGGTTCGAAAAGAAATCCGCCATATCCTCCAGAGAGACTATAAAAGACTTCGTCTTCCGACGGATATTCCCATAAATTATTGGAGAAACCCGAGCCAACAATTCCAAATCCAAACGAATGTCCTATCATCCAGGCAGCGCGTATGCCCGAGTGGAAAGCATAAGTCCCGTCTATTTTGTCCATGCCAAAAGTCAGACCCCCATAGCCACCGTGACTGAGTTTGTGGTTTCCGAACAAGGTCTTGATCTCCTGATCGCCCTGAGGGGTGTCTTCCTGAGCCATACAAGGCATGGCAGCCAATATGAGGCAAAGTGCTGAAAGTAATAAAGTTGTTTTCATTTTATCGAGGTTTTTTGTTTATTTAAAAGTATATCTAACAGTTGTGCCGAAGTTCCAAATGCTGACCCTGAAGATGTCGGCAAAAGATAATTCAGCGTAGGGATTATAATCAATGCCAACTGTGACAGGGAACTTATTGAAACGATATTCCAGTCCACATACAAAGTCTACTCCGGCTAGTGGTCCGGTCCGCAAACGATAAAAGCTATCCTCTTTGTCCTCGTTGTATAAATAGTGTTTCGATGAGGAGAATCCCGCGTGAGCTCCAAACCCTGTGTATAAAGAAATATTTTCGGAGTATTCGGTGAGTACGGGTCTGAAATTTTCCGTAAACAACGACACCTGAAGTCCATTGTAACGATCGGCCAGCAAGACTTCTATGCAATGATCGGGATCGTCAAATTGTCTGTAGCTGAGTCCGGATAGCTCGCCTCCCCGTATGCCAAATTGCTGCTGAGCCATAGCTGTTAAGGCTGCCAGTGAAAAGATGAAGATGAAAAGTGTTTTCATAGCAAATAGGTTTTATATTCTTTTAATTATGAGATATTTGACCGGATCCTGTAATATGGGATTGAATGGCAGGATTTCCAATATAATATACCGACCCGCTGCCAGAAATTCTGACATCCAGCAGATCGATAACATTAACATACATTTTTCCGGAACCGGATATGTCGCAGAAACATCTGTTAGCAACAAAGGTGTAAGCCGATATTTTCCCCGATCCCGAAATGTCGAAACTGCATTCGTCGGTTGTACCTGTAAGTTCAAGGTGACCGGAGCCCGATATTTCGGCATCCGTTTTTTGAAAATAGGCGGTAGAAGTAATACGACCCGATCCGCTTACATCAAAGTTCATACTATATCCCGAAATTGAATCGGTACTAACGCTGCCGCTTCCCGATAATCGAATCCCTGAATATGCTGGAGCCGAGACGTAAATTTTCATAGGATAATGGTTCTCAAGACTCCTGTGTGGGCGGACATCGATATGTAGGGTGTTGTTCTTAACTTCTGTTTCTATATAAGGTATTAGATTTTCTTCGGCCTCTACAACCACATCTGTAAATGAGTCAGTGGTTAGAAAAACCTCAAAATCACCGGAGACATTTACTTCGGTAAAAGTGGGGGTCGATCTTGTTTCTTCACTCACATGGTGATTGCCTTCGATACGGTTATAATTTTTACAAGAGTTAAAAACTACCGGTAAAAGGAACATCAGAAAGATAATTTGCTTCTTCATAATTTTTGAAATTTGAACATAAGGTCGAAGAAAATTTACAAGGGTTGCAATTGAAGGCAAAAAAATCTAAAAAAATTCAATAGGTAATAGATTAAATTTCCAAATACGTAGGCTTTATGTTGGTGTAATGGTCAATAAATGAAAGGTCTAATGGGTTGAGAAAAGTTTTTCATAATTGTTCAATTACTTTATTTTGTAATACTTTTAGCTTGACAGTCCCGAACTTTTAGTAATTTTGCCAACCAAACTAAAAAAAACGGATATGTGTAGTACATGCGGTTGTGATGCTCAGGATAATCAAGTAAAAATGACCAAACCCGGCGAAGAAAATCTTCATGCACATGAGCATGGGCATTCGCATGATCATGATCACGAACATGGTCACAGTCATGGCGCCGATCACAGTCACGAGCATCCGCATACCCATTCGCACGGACATACGCATCCTCACGATCATGACCATGATCACGACCACGATCATTCGCATGACGAAGCCCACGAGCACACACATCATCATGCCCATGGTCACGACCATTCCGGCTCAAAGACCGTTCAGATGGAGCAAGACGTATTGGCAAAAAACAATTTGCTAGCTCAGCGAAACAGGGGCTTTTTTGAAGCAAAAAATGTAATGGCATTAAATATTGTAAGTTCACCCGGTTCGGGCAAAACCACATTGCTAGAGAAGACTATAACTGCGCTTAAAAACGATCTGGATTTCTGTGTCATCGAAGGCGACCAGCAGACCATGAATGATGCTAATCGTATCAATGCAACGGGTGCGCCAGTTATTCAGATCAACACCGGTAATGGCTGTCATCTCGACGCCGAAATGGTAATTAATGCAGCCCGTAAACTGGAAGTAAAAGACAACTCCATGCTTATTATTGAAAATGTGGGCAATCTGGTTTGTCCCTCGATGTTCGATCTGGGCGAAAATTTCCGCGTGGTGGTAATCAGTGTCACCGAAGGCGACGACAAACCGCTAAAGTACCCGGCCATGTTCCATTCGTCTGACATTTGTATCATCAATAAGATAGACTTACTTCCCTACGTAGATTTCAACGTAGAGAAAGCAAAAGAATATGCCATGAGGGCCAATCATCACTTAACTTTCTTCGAAGTCTCCGCAACAACCGGACTGGGTATGGAGCAATGGTTTGGCTGGTTGAAGGGGATTAAAGGGAAGAAATAATAAAAACAGAAAATATTAAGTAAATCATTCTGAGCTTATTCTTCTTGTTTAACTCATTGTAAATTATTATTTTTGTTAAGGTTATTTTAAAATTAACCTTCAAATAATTATAGCATAAGCTTATACGTTTTTTTTAATGAAGAATATATCGAGAATTGTTTTAGGTTTAATCATTTCTATTTTATTAGTCTCTTGTGAATATCAGGCAAATAAAGTTTATGAAAAAAAACGTTTTGAGCCAGAAATAGCAGAAGCTGATAGTATTGTTGTTGTGTTTTATGCTCCCAGAGAAGGCGGTTATATTCGTAATTTCATTGATTCAGCTTTTGTTATTACGGACACAAATTGGATTTCCTTATTAACAATGCATATAAACGATAGCACAGTCGGTTATTATTCTTGCTGCGGTCTAAATGGAGAGTTATTCGGAATGATAAATAATTCAAAACAAATCGAACTTGAACTTACTTTGGATGGTCATTTACTTGATTATTTCGATTCAAGCAGAGTGATTATTATCCCTAACGGGGGATATAATTTTTTTTCATATATCAGCAGAAAACAATGGGACAGAATTATTGGCGAATCAAAGAAACTGTTCATGAAAGAATATCATATCAAAGAACCGTCTAAGGTCAGAAGGGTGATTGATTTTTGTGAAAGTATGCATTTGCCTTTGCATTGCCCTAATAGGAATTTATGTTTGGAATATGATGGTTACTTTTTGTTTGAAAAAGCCAAAGATAGCTTATCAGAATTTGATTTATATTGGTCGATCAGAAATCTGTTTAATCATCTAATTGAACTGGATAAAGATACTATCCGCTCGAATGAACAATACGATACTTATACCCTTTACTGTAATAAAGACAATTTTATTAACTTTAATCTTTATAAGAAAATAACGGGATTCATAACCTATGAGTCAGATATAAAAGTGTTTAATTACACCAATGATTTTTCAAGATTGGAGAAAGTAATAAATGGCAAAAGACACTTTGGGTCTGAGTAGTTTGCAACTTGTTGATTATTGTAGTTTTTAAGATTTATTACAAACAAACTTTGAAATCGGATTTGTAACATCTTTATAGGCAAAAAAATAAAATTCAGTTTCTTTTCTTGCTCAAAAAGGGTTGATATTGATTATTCTCAGATAAAAATCACTATCCACTGTAATAAATATAGGATAAAAGGATTAGGGCAAACTAATATTAATGTCAATTAAAAATAAAAAACACACACCCGTCAAGCGAGAGTATAGGTCAGTAATACTGATAGTTATGTTTGCATATTGTACTTGAAGCAATCTCTATTTGATGTGCAAACAATACATGCGACATGATTGTTTGTCAAATAATTTCTTGAACAAGCCTGCCTGGCGGCAGGTAGGGCAGGCATCGAGATTTATTGTATTAAAATTCTCTAATAAGGTAAACGCTGAATTCTAAAAAACAGATTCCTTTTAAATCTATCTAACTATGACAACGAAAATATATCTCTGAGTTCCTTATTACTTAAATTTCCAATCCAGTTTTCACCTGTAGCAACGGTCATTTCGGCTAAGTGTTTTTTACTTTGAATCATTTCGTTTATTCGTTCTTCAAAAGTATTTTTAGTGATAAATCGGTGAACCATTACATTATTTTTCTGACCAATGCGATAGGCTCTGTCGGTGGCCTGTGACTCTACAGCAGGATTCCACCATAAATCGTAATGAATTACATGATTTGCTGCTGTAAGATTCAGTCCTGTTCCGGCAGCACGAAGAGAGAGTATAAATAACTTATCTGCCCTATTATTTTGAAAATTATCAACCATTATATTTCTTTGCTTCATATTACATCCACCATGATAAAACATGGGTTCGTCATTATAACGTTTTGCAATAAAATGTTTTAATAAAAACCCCATTTCTGTAAATTGAGTAAAAATCAGAACTTTTTCACCGCTTTCGACAATGCTGTCGAGTTTATCGAAAAGCAAATCCATTTTCCCACTAATCATTGGATCAAGAACATTATTTTTCAGGAATTGAGTAGGATGGTTACAAATTTGCTTCAATGCTAAGATCATTTGCAAAACTAATCCCTGTCTGACAAATAACGTTTTTTGGTCAGTTAATTGCATGCCTTCTATGTCTTCCATGGCTTTCTGTAGTGTTCTTTCGTACAGAGAAGCTTGTTCTTTAGCAAGAACAGCAAAGCAATCCATTTCAATTTTATCGGGAAGGTCGGAAATAATTGTTTTATCGGATTTAAGTCGCCTCATGAGGAAGGGGGCAGTTACTTTTTTCAATTTTCCCGCTATTTCAATATCATTATACTGTTGTATAGGATTTCCATAATTATCGTTGAATTCTTTAATGTTTCCCAGAAAGCCTCTGTTGCTAAAATCAATAATACTCCAGAGTTCACTCAGGCGGTTTTCGACAGGAGTTCCACTCATAGCAATAAAATTGTCTGCGGGTATTGATTTTACAGCTTTTGTTTGAGCAGTGTTTATGTTTTTTATATTTTGGGCTTCGTCAATTATTAGCGATTGCCAGTTTCTTTTTTTTAATTCTTTGACATCACTGCGTATTACACCATAAGAAGTAATAAGGATATCAAAATCTTCCTTTTTTTCAATTTTTCGGTTTGTGCCATGATATATTTTTGATTTAAGCCCAGGGGCAAACTTACTAATCTCTTTTTCCCAGTTTGTTAAAAGGCCAGTTGGAGCTACGACAAGGGCTTTTCCTGATTCCAGCAGACCTTCTTCTTTGTATTTCTGAAGGGCGGTGATTACTTGTAATGTTTTACCTAAACCCATATCATCGGCAATAACGCTGCCAAAGCCGATTTTTGCATTACGATACATCCACGAATAACCACGCTTCTGGTAAGGTCTCAATTCGGCGTTAATTCCTTTTGGAAGTGGAAGCTCGTTGAAATTGTTCAATTCATTTATCATTTCCTTTACGTCTTCTGTAAGAGCTACTGAAGCGCCCATGTATTCGCCGCTCAAGGCCGAGCGGAGGACTTGGAAAGCACTCATTTCTTTGACTTCTGAAAAATGACGATAAAGTTTTTCAAGCTCTTGTTTTTCTACATAAATAAATTGCGTTTTGAATTTTAAAAGACCTTCTGATTTACTCATCAGTTTTTTAAAATCATCTTCGTTCATTAAAGTATCTCCTACTGCAATCTGCCAGTCGAAATCAAGTAACTGATCTAGTCGAAGGAAAGATTTACCAGCTTTCTCTTTTGCTTTTATCTTTATGCTAGGTCTTGGCTTAAGAATATTTTGCAGCGATTTTGGAAGTAGAATTTCTATATCAAGTAATTGTATTGCAGGAATCATAGTCATTAGAAATGGTGCGAACACCGTCATGTCAAGTTCCATTAAATCTTTTCCCTGAGAATTTATATGAGCATCAAGTTGAGGGATAAAAGAACTTAACTGTGTTAACGATTGAAGAATTTCGTAACGAGAATCATTATACTGACTTAAATTAAGAATATCGTAAAGTGATACAGGTAGTCCATAATTGCTACTATTATCGAGAATATTTATTGACAATAGGAATTTGTCGTTAGATAGTTCATCTACTTTAATAATGGGTTTATATTTTCCTAGTGTCAAAAAGTATTTTTGTATCCATGCCATAATTCCGCCGCTAAGCGCTTCTTCTCCGGGTTTTTTAAATGGATATGCTGTTTTATTAAAGAACATTTGAATGAAAAAGTCCTCTCCTGACTCGTCATTCAAGATGTTAATTATTTCTGTAAGGAACAGTGATAAAAGATTAATTTCGGGATTGTTTATTTCTTTGTGTTTTCCGGACGAATCCCATAAAAATATCTTTGGTGGAAGTATAGTTTTAAGTTTTTCAACCAAAGTTCTAACTTCCTTACTCAGCATTGCTGGAAGCCAACGAATTGCAAATTCTTTATTCTGAAGTTGAACAATTTGCGGAACAACAGCTCCATTGGCCAGTAAATGAATCGCAAAGTGCAAAACAGTATGAAGAGAAGCAGTAGAAGGTTGGTAGTCAGGCGTACGCAACGATTCAACCTGCGATAATTGCCAAAGGAATTCAAGCATCGAAAACTCCTTGTCGTTTACAAGAACTCTTGTTTTAAGATCTTCATTTAAATAGATTCTCTGTAACGAACGAGGGTTAATATTTTGTTCTTGAATTTTAGCCTTGTAGAAAAGATTCTCAAGTTTAATTTTTCCTTGTACAACTTTCTGGGCATTTTTTACAATCCGGCCTACTTTTAATGAATACTTTTCCTTAAAATTGCCGCTTTTGGTATAGAATGGCGGAGCATCTGCTAAAAGGGCTGCCAGTGGCTCATGCAATAAACTTAGTTTGGCAAACGATAATTTTTGATATGCATCATCTGGATTGAAATGGATATTGTTTTTTGCCCCCTGCTTAAAATAAATATCTGTGAGATGTGGTATTTCTGCTGTTTCCTTTTTAACAAAGACTCCCAGTTTGTTTAATTCAGCTATTAAATCAACCTGATGGAGCGTAAAAACAAGGAAGGGATTGTTATCAATTTCTGAGCTTAGTTTATAAATTACCGCCGCTAGATGCTTACAAGGAACTGCCCAGTCGGGACAAGAACATTGCATTTTAAAATCAGTCCACTGCTTTGGAAATACTTTTAATCCACATGATTCAGCTATACTCAATACTTCCGGGTCAAGCTCTCTGTTAAGCATCTTGGAGATAATAACAGGCCGATGCGCTACTTTTTTAAGAAAATCTCCCAGTTCGGGATCGAAAAAAGGAGGGAGAATGATATCTACGTTATATGGTTTTGGCCTGCTTCCTCTTACTTTGGCACTAATAATGTTGTTTTTTATTGTAATTTTTTCTACCGCACCCTTGTTTGCATAACTACTCCCACGGGGTAGGCGATTGCTGTAATCAATGTTATTCAAGGAGTTTAACCATTGCATTCCCCACCATGTTTTTCCGAAATTAGCCATCTTTTTTTTGCAATAATAATTACAGTTTGTGGATTTTCTGTTAAAGAATTATCAGAAAATATTAACCATAAATTCTGAAGAACATAAACTGTTTTTTAACATAAATAAATGGCTTAATTAATTTTGCCGATAAATATTCTCTTTTTACATTTGTGCTACGTAATTGTATTTAAGTAACACATGCAGGTAAAAAGATTTGGTGTTTCGCTCGAAGAAGACGTGCTACAGGCGCTCGACGAACTGGTGGTTAAACATAGTTTTCCCAACAGATCGCAGGCCATTCGTCATTTGGTGCAAACGACGCTAGTTACTGACAAAGTAGATGAAAATAAAATTGTTGCTGGGGCTATTGTCATTGTCTATGATCATCATAAACGGGAGCTCAATAATAAACTTATGCATGTACAACACGATTATCACGATCTTATTTTATCTACCCAGCACGTTCACCTGGAACACGATCTTTGTCTTGAAACCATTGCGGTCAAAGGAAAAGCCTTTATGCTGATTAAATTGGCCGATAAAATTGTTGGAACCAAAGGCATTAAACACGGCAAATTAGTGATCACTAATCTTTGATTTTTTTTTGCTTAGAGAGTAACACGAAATAAAATATAGTAACATCTTGAATAAAGAAAAATGAAAACACAATGGATTTTAATATTTGTTTGTCTTATGATCTCAAGCAAAACGTATTCTCAGAATAACAACAATTCCGATTTAATTAAGGATACAATTATCATAAATGAAGTAATAGTATCAGCAAACAAAACCGGAATTGCCAAAAATAATATTCCCTATAATGTTTCTTTAATAAAAAGGGATGAGATTGAACAAAGTAGCGAATCGGCTCTATTGCCGGTATTAAGTCAGCAAGTGCCCGGATTATTTGTCTCAGAAAGAGGAATTACTGGATTTGGTGTTTCAACAGGATCCGCTGGTCAAATCAATATTAGGGGAGTTGGCGGAAACCCTAATACTGAGGTGCTTGTTTTGTTGAATGGTAGTCCTCAATTTATGGGGATAATGGGTCATCCACTACCTGATAGTTATGTCGCATCGGATGTTGAGAAAGTGGAAGTAATTAAAGGACCTGCTTCTACTCTATATGGCACAAATGCAATGGGAGGTGTTATTAATATTATTACAAGGGAACAGTTGAGTGATGGTTATAATTCAAATGCCAGAATAATGTATGGGAGTTACAACACTCAAAAATATATGTTGAATGGAGGTTACAGAAAGAAGAACTTCAACATCTTTTTATCTATTAATCATGATCAAACTGATGGGGACCGTGATTCATCTGATTTTAATATCAATAACGGTTATATTAAAGCCGGATACGAAATTTCAAAACATTATAATTTGTCAACCGACTTTAGTCTTGCAAAATTTAACGCATCAGATCCAGGTCCGGAATTTGGTAATGCTGGCAATACCATAGATATTGTGCGGGGTATGGGCTCCTTTTCGTTTAATAATAAATACGAAAAATATGATGGGTCGCTTCGGTTCTTCTATAATTTTGGCGAACATAATATTTCTGATGGTTTTCATTCTCTCGATAAAAATTATGGAATTACTTTTAATGAGGCTTTCAGACTTTTTAAAGGGAATATTATTACAGTAGGTGTTGATTATAAAAATTACGGAGGTATTGCCGAAAACATTAAAGCGATGAACGGCGCCGGAATGGTCTTTGTCGATACAACTAATTACGAAACCGGGGCATATCTTCTTATTCAGCAGAATATTTATAAAAAGCTAACTTTAAATGCTGGATTCAGATGTGAGTTTTCGGATGTGTATGGAAAAGAGCCTATACCTACAGCGGGTTTAGCATACAGACTTACACCAAAAACAGTTATTAAAGCTTCCGTGTCAAAAGGATTTAGAAGTCCAACGCTTCGCGAACTATACATGTGGGCTCCTGCAAACGCTGATCTTAAGCCTGAACGAATGATAAATTACGAATTAGGAATTTTAAAAACACTATTCTCTGAAAAAATTACTATTGACGCTTCAATATACAAATCCGAAGGATCTAATATGATTCAAACTATTATAATTAACTCAGTTCCAAAATACATGAATACAGGTGAGTTTGCAAATATTGGTGTTGATTTTGGAACCAGATACAAGTTTAATAATTCGCTTAATTTCTTTATAAACTATAGTTACATTAATATGGATAATCTTATACTTGCAATTCCCGAACAACAAATAAGTATGGGAGCAACTTGGAAATACAAAAAACTAACATTGGGTCTTAATGGTCAATATATTGCAAATCTTATTCTTGTAACTAAACCCGAAGTTAAAAAGGAAGATTATATTGTAGTTAATGCTAAAGTAAATTATGATTATAATAAACATGTCTGTCTTTTTGTAAAAGGAGAAAACTTACTAAATCAGGAATATCAGATTAATTATAATTATCCAATGCCTGGTATTTGTTTATTTGTAGGACTTAACATACATTTTTAAAGGGGGAATTACTATGAAATTTATTAAGTACTTTTTGCTTTCGGTTCTTTTTGTTTCTTTTACTAATCTAGTATTTGCTGATACTGAAGAATTGCACGTTATAGTTAGTACTGATTGTGCTACAGATGATTTAAGGGCGTTATGTGAAATACTAGCTATTCCTGAAA
This sequence comes from Bacteroidetes bacterium HGW-Bacteroidetes-21, assembly GCA_002840935.1. Classification (GTDB taxonomy): domain Bacteria; phylum Bacteroidota; class Bacteroidia; order Bacteroidales; family GWA2-32-17. The sequence goes on from PHDH01000029.1 coordinate 20,177, forward strand.
TAACTGTGGAAGCTATTATTACGTCCGACGGGATGTTGCATCCTAACGAAGGAAGAATAAAAGTTTTAGAGTTGCTTAATGGGCTAGATATTAAAAATATACCAGTTGCTGAAGGTGCTCGTATCCACAAAGAAAATTCAATTCATCATGATTTTCTTATGAATGTTAACTGGGGTCCTTCAATTGAAAATCCAGATCCTTCAATTTTAGCTGAAGAATTGCTGAAAAAAAAGCTTACGGGTTCCGGAAAAGAAATTACATTAATTTGTATGGGTCCCCTAACAGATATTTATAATTTGGTTAAAAGAAACCCCGAATTAAAAAAGGAGATATTAAATATTATTTGGTATAACGAATCGGTTAACCCATTAAAGGGGACAAATTATGAATTTGACAAAAAAGCGGTAGAAGAATTATTTAAACAGAAGATTTCAATTCATGTTATCTCGAATTTAGGAGATAAAGGCTTTCTTATAGATAATAAGTTAATTAATGAACTTTCTTCAGCGGTTTCTGTTTTTGAAAAGAGGGTTTATGAATCGCATAGTTCAAACGATATTTCTAAGGCTATTGTATCCGGTAAATTGTATATGTGGGACGATCTTCTCCCAGTTTATTTATTATATCCCGAACTTTTCGAAATGGAAGTCGTTATGTCGACTCCAAATGTAAAGTTTTCGAGGTCAATTTCTGTTGGCGCGGTAAAAGAAAAAGTTTTGCAATTTTTATCTCAGCATTATTCACTCGAAAGTGGTATTGTTTTCGATTCTTTTCCTGCCGATAGCAATTTATATAAATACGATGTTAGAGAAATAATGCCAGAAATTATTCGCAAATACGGGAAAGAAGAGTGGAGAGTTTGTGTACTTACAAATGAGATACACGGGCACCTTGGTTCATACTCTATTGTAGGTGCCAAAATGGGAATTAAAGCACGCGAAATTTTACATGCCGATATCGACAGAATAAACGTTGTTACTTTTGCTGGTACTTCACCTCCTTTTAGCTGTATGAATGATGGTTTGCAAATAAGCACTGGTGCTACTCTTGGATTAGGTATGATTGAAGTTAGAAAAGATACTACTGTTTGTCCTTCGGCTATTTTTTCCTATCAGGGGAAAAAAATCAGACTTACTCTTAAAAAGTCGCTACAATCCGAAATTGACAAAGATATAAGTGCAGCAATATTAAAATATGGAGGATTAACGCATGGTTATTGGGAACTTATTCGCATTGTGTCATTAAAGCATTGGCTCGAATTTGACAGAAATGAAATTTTTGATATTGAGGTGCTATAATGATAAATTTGTCTGGTTTTATAAAAGTTAATTTATGCATATTCCTGATGGTTATTTAAGTCCGCAGACGTATGTTCCCTTAATGGGCGTTTTTGTTGTGACTGCAGCAGTTGCTGTAAAAAAAGTAAAAAAGGAAATGTCGATAAAGCACATACCTTATCTGGGTATGGCGGCAGCTTTTTCATTCATAATAATGATGTTTAATCTTCCAGTACCCGGAGGGACTACCGGACACGCTGTAGGTGCTGCTGCCATTGCCATCATTTTGGGTCCATGGTCGGCAGTGCTTTCGGTTTCTGTTGCTTTGATAATACAGGCTTTGATTTTTGGTGATGGTGGAATTACAGCCATTGGAGCTAATTGCTTTAATATTGGTGTGTTTATGCCGTTTGTAGCGTATTATTTGTTCAAGCTTCTTCGTTTTAAGTCTCATCGCCCCGGCAGAATATTTTTTGCTTCATTCACTGCCGGATATTTAAGTCTTGTATTGACAGCCATTCTTACCGCTGCTCAGTTTGGGATACAGCCTATGATAGCCACTTCGCCCGAAGGAATTCCTTTGTATTGTCCTTACGGCCTGAACATTGCTGTGCCAGCCATGGCTATCGAACATCTTTTAATTTTTGGCATAGTGGAGGGTTTGGTAACAGCCATGATAGTGAGATATTTTATTAAAAATGAATCTGGTTTGGTCTATGTTTTTAAGAAGGGAGGTAAAAATGAATAAGCTGCAAAAACGGATTTTGGTTTTTCTTATCATTTTGGTTCTTCTTACTCCAGCGGGTATTTTTCTGCCTATGGTTTTCAATGCCGGTGATGCATGGGGAGAATGGTCGGCCGAAACTCTTGAACAAACTATAGGTTATGTTCCCGAAGGACTTAAAAAAAATTCAGAGACATATTCTGCACCAATACCTGATTATACTTTAAACGAAAAGGATGAATCGACGACACGCCAATCGCTGTATTATATTGTTTCGGGTATACTCGGGGCTGCAATTACTTTGGGTGCAACCATGCTGATTTCAAAACTCATTATTCGAAAGTGAATCATCAGGTTCCATCATTTCTTAAAACGGCTCAATCTAACGGAGCTAATATTCCTGCCCGAAACAGCAGAAAACGACTTTCGTTTATAGATAAAACGCTGAACTCTGTGGGGAAGACTATTAAGCGCTTTTATATCCATTCGGAGTCGGGAAATATAAGATCTGTTTTATCAGAAATTCATCCCAAAATTAAAGCCTTGGTTTTTGTCTTTCTCATTGTGGCTATAAGTCTTGCACAGACCATAAATGCACAGCTTTTATCTACTGTATACATACTCGTTTTGTTTTTGCTCTCTGGAGTAAAGATTAAATATCTCTGCAAGAAAATTTTATTTCTTTCCTTTTTCTTCGGATTTCTGATTTTCCTGCCAGCGCTGTTAAATGTTGTAAGTCCTGGAAATATCGTCTTAAAGTTGTATACTTTCGACAAATCAAATAGTTTTTGGATATATACCATTCCTCAAACCATAGGAATAACTGATTCAGGAATGCATACTGTAAGTCTTTTATTTCTTCGTGTTTTTAATTCCATTTCACTGTCCCTCATTTTTGTATACAGCAGTTCGTTTTCAAAATTGACACATGGATTTCGCGTTTTTTTTATCCCGGATATGTTTCTTATGATCATGTCGTTGACATATAAATTCATTGTAATTCTTTCAAAAACAATCGAAGACACGTACCTTGCCCTTAAGTCCCGGCTTTTCGGAAGTACCAGAATGAAAAACATCCGGAATGTAATTTCAGGCCGAATTTTATTTGTCTTCAAAAAAGCAAAAACCAACTATGAAAGCACATACGACGCAATGATTTCAAGAGGATATAACGGAAAAGTAGTTCTTAGCAACACTAATGTTCTTCGATGGCAGGATATTTGTTTTTTAATATTGTGCGGAGGTGCCGGGACTTTAATTATTTTAATGTAAGGCTATGGAAAGCTATATATCAATCAAAAATGTTAGTTATTCCTATTACGGAAAAGAACAGGCGTTGTGCAATGTAAATCTGGACATTCGAAAAGGCGATTTGTTGTGCATTATCGGGCAGAACGGAAGCGGAAAATCTACCCTGCTTCATGTAATCAATGCGCTTATTTTTCCGGATTCAGGGACATTTGAGTTTTGCGGAAAGGCTATAACTGAAAAATATCTCAAGGATGCCAATAATAACCTGAACTTCAGAATGCAATTCGGTTATATTTTTCAGAATCCCGACATTCAGCTTTTTTGTCCCAGTGTTATTGATGAACTTCTTTTTGCACCGCTTCAACTACAGCTTTCCAGAGAAGAGGCCGAAAAACGCGCACATGACACCATGAAATACATAGGCATTGAACATCTTAAAGAACGTTCCGTATTGTCGCTTTCGGGTGGTGAAAAGAAAAAGGTTGCCATAGCTTCTATACTGACCATGAATCCCGAGGTAATACTCATCGATGAGCCACTTGCCGGGCTTGATCCAAAAACGCAGACTTTCTTTACCGAAATGATTATTGAGCTGCACCGGATAGGAAAAACAATCGTCTTTACTACGCATAATCTCGAACTTATAGACCATTTGCAGCCTAAGGTAGCTGTAATTTCGGAACAACACAGTGTGATAAAAGTAGGAACTACCACTGAAATTTTAAACGACGAGGAACTGCTAAAAAATGTAAATCTGTTACACGAACACACACACATTCACGGGAATGAAGTGCACAGGCATTATCATTCACATTATGTGTTTCATAAACACGAGTAATACCATTACTTATTTCAAAATAAACCAATAAATATTTTGGAATTAGTAATGGTTAATGCCGACAGCAAATGTCATTTTGGACTATAGAAAGCTGC
>PHDH01000030.1 GCA_002840935.1 Bacteroidetes bacterium HGW-Bacteroidetes-21
CTTCGGCACCTAAAAGGACGAACCACTGATTGTCTGTCGGGGGACGAATCATCGATTGTGTCGGAGGACGAAACATGAATTGTTTTTGGGAACGAAGCACAGATTGTATGCCTTGAAGAGGTTTTTAAAATCCTTTAATCTTGTTAAATAATTTTACTGAAATTTATAATAAACCTGAAATTAAATATCTTTGTCCGAAAATAAGTCTATGTACCGCACGGTTATCCCTGTTTTTTTTGCGCTTTCATTATTTCTATTCTCCTGTTCGGGGGGAGGTTACAAAACGACTCCGTCGGGACTTCAATATCAGTTTTTCGAAGAAAACAGTGAAAATCCCCTACCCGGTCCTAAGGATATTTTGGAAATTGAAATGACTTATAAAACAGAGAATGATTCCGTTTTGTTCGACACCCGCGAATTAGGCGGATCTCCTTTTCGCATGAAAAATAAATTGCCAGAAGATGCCAAAGGCGTTTTTATTGAAGAAGGCCTTTCGATGATGCACGAAGGCGATAGTGCCCGTTTTGTGGTAGATGCCGAGTCCTTTTTTCTTATCACACAAGGTCGCGAAATACCCGATGGCATAAAAAAAGGGAGCAAGCTCATTTTTGATATCCGCCTCAAGAAAATCCTTAACATGAACACTTATCGCAACGAAAAAAACGGATTGTTTGCCAGTAATGAGCAGGAAGAACAAACCTTGCTGGAGTCGTACCTGAAAAATGGCAATATTGTAGAACAACCGACCAACTCAGGATTATATTTTGTTGAAGAAATCAAAGGAAAAGGTAAAAAGCCGGAAGCCGGAAGTACTGTCGTTATTAATTATACCGGCACCTATATTAATGGCCAGATTTTTGATTCGTCTCTTGAGCGCGGCGAGACATTTCAGTTCCGTTTTGGAGCTTCCGAAGTCATTGCTGGCCTTGAAGAAGGAGTTTCCTATATGAAAGAAGGCGGTAAAGCAACCCTTATTATTCCCTCCCATCTTGCTTATAAAGATGAGACCGGCAATAAAATCCCGCCCTTTTCCACGCTTATTTTTTACGTCGAACTAATTGAAGTCAAATAAACAAAAACATATGAAATCAACATTAATTGCAGTCATAATTCTAACATTTGTAACCATGAACAGTTTTGCGCAAAACAACTTTACAACAACTCCCAGCGGGTTGAAATATGTCATTCATAAAAAAGGATCGGGCATTAAGCCCAAAGCAGGGGATAAAGTAAAAGTTCATTACGAAGGTAAACTCACCAACAATACGGTTTTCGACAGTTCCTTTAAAAGAGGTACGCCTTTCGAATTCGAACTGGGAGCCGGACAAGTAATTAAAGGCTGGGACGAAGGTATTGCTCTCCTCAACGAAGGGGATTCTGCTACCCTAGAAATTCCTTCGGAACTCGGATATGGCGAACGCGACATGGGATCTATTCCTGCCAACTCGACCCTGATTTTTGATGTCGTGCTTGTAAAAGTGAGTCCGGCAGTCACCATCGTGCCTTACAACATTGAAGGTAAAGAAATTTTATCGACCCCTTCGGGACTAAAATATGTTGTTATTGAATCCGGCAAACCCAATGCCTTAAAAGCATCCGAAAACAGAAATGTAAAAGTTCATTATACCGGTTATTTTGCCGATGGTAAAATTTTCGATTCCTCGGTAAAAAGAGGCGAGCCTATTTCTTTCATCATTGGAAAAGGTCAGGTTATTAAAGGCTGGGACGAAGGTATTGCCCTGATGAAAGTGGGCGATAAAATGCGCATGATGATTCCTTACGAACTGGCTTATGGTGAAGCAGGTCGTCCTCCTCATATTCCCGCTAAAGCAGATCTTACTTTCGATGTAGAACTGATAGATGCTCTTGCTGTTCCTGAAATAAAAACTTTCGATACCAAAGGAAAAGACACCGTTGCCACTGCATCAGGACTTAAATATATTGTAGTTGAAGAAGTGAAGAAAAAAGGCGTTTTCCCCCAACCCGGACAAAAAGTATTTGTACACTACACCGGATATTTCGAAGACGGTAAAGTATTCGACTCCTCGGTAGAAAGAGGCAGCCCCTTATCGTTCGACCTTGGAAAAGGCATGGTTATTAAAGGCTGGGACGAAGGTATTGCCCTGATGAAAAAAGGTGAAAAATTCCGCCTCCTTATTCCTTATACGCTGGGCTACGGAGACAAAGGGTATCCCGGTGCTATTCCGCCTAAAGCCAACCTGATTTTTGATGTGGAACTGATAGATATACAATAAAAAGAAATTGTCTTATTTTTAAAAATGCCTACGATTTAAATCGTAGGCATTTTTTGTTGGATAAGAGCTTTAACTCGTTGGACATATTAAACGAACCTACTGATTTTCTTTTAACGTAACTTCGTTGAGGGTATAAACTTATAACTAATTTTTAATGTGTAATTGACTACGCATATTTTGGCAATTAATTCAAATGCTATATATTTGACCTTATTTAGTCAACATAGGTCACATTAGCTCATGAAATTTTTATTCTTTCTTACCTTAATCATTTCCTCTCTGCAAGTCCTTGCCCAGAATGACGACAAATTGTACGACTCCCTCCAGGTTCTGTTAGTCCATTCGACTACCGATACTCAAAGAATATCTTGCATAAAAGAAATTGCTTATCAAACTGCATGGAGCAATCCCGAAAGAGCTTTAAAGCACACAACCCTTGGGCTGTCCATCGCTACAAAAATACCCGATAAAAAATGGGAAGCCATGATGCTGTTTTCGCATGGCTATTGTTTTTACGAACTCAGAGATTATAAAAATGCGCTGGACTTCTATCTGAAAGCAGGAAAAATCTGGAAAAATATTGACGACAAAACCTCTTTGTCGGAATGCTATTCAAACATTGGCATTGTTTACTGGAAAACAACTCAACTAGAGACGGCAAAAACATATTACGACTCAGCCTACAGCATCAACCTGTTAATTAAAGATACGGCAGCACAAATGCGTTCGTTGAATAATCTGGCCATGGTATATCGTGCACAGGGCAATTACAGTGAGGCCATAAAGAATTATATTCAGGTATTAGATTATCATGAAAATAAAAAAAACGTCATTAAAGCCGCTAACGTCTCACTCAATATCGGGGTGCTGCAATTGGAAATGAAAAACTATGCTGAAGCTGAAACACATTTTATTCATGCGCTGGAGTGGTATCTTCAAGAAAATGTGGGTAAAAGCGTCATGGAAACCCATATAAATTTAGGATTACTCTATTCCCGGCAAACCAAATTCAATCAATCCATAGGTCACTATAAAAAAGCCTGGGCTGCATTACAAAATTATCCGGATAAAGAGTTAAAAGCTATGCTATTGCTTAATCTTGGCTCAGTATACAAATACACCAAATACTATCCCATTGCAATCAGATACTTCAGAAAAGCACTTGAATTATATCAAAGTATGGGAAATATTGAAGGAATTCACAATTCACAATACAGTTTGATGGAAACTTTTATGTTGGCTCAAAACTACGATTCTGTGTCAGCTTATATCGATATTAATAAAGCTTTTATGGACTCTGTTCAGGCACTCAAAGACCAAAGGATGTCGCATCGTTTTTTAGCAGATTATTACGATTATAAAATGAATCCCTCTGAGGCGCTTTTGCATTTTAAAGCATACTCTCAAATCAATGATTCTCTGTACAATGTAAACGTGAGTAATACGGTTCTTGAACTGACAAAAAAATACGAAACTGAAAAAAAGCAAAACAAAATTAATCTTCTCGAAAAAGATAAACAAGCGCTGGATTTGAAGGTCAGTCGTAATAAATGGATAATATTGTCTCTAATAGCTTTGGCTGTCATGATTGTCCTGGTTTTCTGGTCGTTTTACCGGAGCTACCGGCAAAAAACAAAACAAGCAGAACAGTTGCTTAAGCATCGCCTAATGCGCAGTCAATTGAATCCTCATTTTATTTTTAATTCTCTTAACGCTGTTAGCAATAGCATAATGACCCACCGAAATGAGGATGCCGTTTCGCTGTTGCATGGATTCACCCGGTTAATGCGAAATATTCTGGAAAGCTCTAGTCTGGAGCTCATAACACTATCCGAAGAAAAAGAATTACTGGAACATTATCTGACATTGCAGGCTATTCGCTTAAATCAGGCTTTTACTTATTGTATTACAACAACAGTGGAAAACGAAGAGGAAATTTTACTTCCACCTATGCTGGGGCAGCCTTTTGTTGAGAATGCCATCGAACATGCTTTTAAACCAATGGAGTCGGGCGGAAAACTACTAATCAACATTTACATAGAAAATAATTTGTTGATTTACTCCTTAGAAGATAACGGGCCGGGTATTTCAGAAAATCCTGCACAAAATAAAAAACATAAATCAAGAGCACTTGAAATAACTAAAGAAAGATTAAGGATTATCTCCCGGCAATATAAATCCCCCGCCAGAGTCGAATTCGTAAACAAACAGGATACAAATATCGAAACCTCAGGACTTATCGTAAAAATTTATTTACCTTTAATTTTTGAAAAATAACACCTATGGCGCTACGATGCATTATTGTCGATGACGAATCACAGGCAAGGCAGAATATTAAGTTAAATCTTCAACTATTTGAGTCGCAAATTGAAGTAATTGCCGAAGCCAGCGATTATTCAACGGCCATAGAGTTTATTCAAAAACACAACCCCGATTTGGTTTTTCTTGATATCGATCTGGGCGGAAAAACGGGTTTTGACGTATTGCAAAATTTCCCAGACCCGGGCTTTCAGGTTATATTTGTAACTGCGTTCTCTCACCATGCCATTAATGCTTTTCGTGTTTCGGCTGTCGACTATCTTCTGAAGCCTGTTGACCCCTTATTGCTTAAACCAGCCATTGAAAAGGCAATAGATAATATTCTGAACAAAAAGCCATTGCTCGAAATAAAAAACCTTCTTTCGAATTACGCACAACCCCATAAGAAAAACAACAGAATAGTACTACATACAGCCGAAAACATTCAGGTTGTTGAAATATCGAACATTATTCGTTGCGAAGCCAGTAGCAATTATACACTTTTTTACCTCACGAATAACACAAAAATATTAGTCTCTAAAACACTAAAAGATTACGAAGATTCCCTGAGTGATTATCAGTTTATCAGGTCGCACCAGAGCCATCTGGTGAATCTTTTACACGTAAAATCCTTCGAAAAAAGGGATGGCGGATCCTTGCTTATGTCCGACCACTCATTAATTCCTGTTTCCAGCAGAAAAAGAGAACAGGTATTGGAAAATATTTCGCAATTGGGTGTAAAGTAGTTTTTTACACTTAATCATTTTCTGTCTGCGAATACTCAATCAGCATTTCCGGATAATCATTTAACACGAAGCCTTAACTTCTGTCGGGTTATTTTTGGTTTTTATTGAAAACAACGATACTAACTACAATAAAACCAACAATTATGAAAACAAAAAGAATTCTACTGCTTCTGATGGTCTTCTGGGCATACTTGGCCCATGGGCAAATGACGGAGAAATGGCTAACTGCCGAAGCTGTTTCAACAGTAAACAACCAAGGGGTTGACCTGGTAAAAGATGCCAGTGGCAACGTCTTTGTAACAGCCAAAAAGTACAACGGATCCAATTACGACATCAGCCTGATTAAGTATAACTCAAGCGGTGTAAAACAATGGGAACAGTTGTATAATGGGGGAGCCGACGATAGTCCTATTGGCATCGCCATAGACGCTTCCAGCAATATTTATATTGGTGGAAATTCCTTTACCTCCGGAGTAACAAAAATGAAAGCCCTGATGTATAACTCTTCCGGCGTACTTCAGTGGCAATATACTTCAGGCGCTGCATATGAAATTAGAGCAACATCCATGGACTTATTCGGAACCTCTCTTCATTTAGCGGGATATGCTGTTGTAAGTGGCACAAACACCAATGCTTTCTTTGTCAAATTAAGTGCAACGGGAACCGCAACCTGGTCGCAGTCGTACGATAATGTCTCTGTTGAAAAAGCCTTTGATATTAAAGTAAGGACCACCAATGGAGATGTATATGCTACGGGAATTACAGGAACAAATATTTTTACCATTCGTTATAATAGTACAGGCGTTTTGCAATGGGTACAGACTTATGCCAGCGGTTCGGGAAATTCCATTACCATGGGTGGGGTTTCTACAGCATTTGGCGTTTATGTATCGGGGAACTATAATGATGATGGTATCATTTTAAAATACAATGAGTCGGGCGTTATTCAGTGGAACAAGACCGTAAATGGAACCATTTATAATAATTATAATGCCAATGATATACTCTTCTACTCTACGAATATTTACGTTGGTGTAAGTTCAGACAATATTGATTATCCAAGCAAAGTATTAAAATATAATGCTGCTGGAACATTGCAATGGACTTATGTTTCTTCATCAGTAGGAGGAGTAAAACTTCTAGGAAGTGGCACCAGCCTGTTGTCAATGTATAACAATACTATTGATAAAGTTAATCTCAGCTCCGGATTAATCGAATCAGCCTATAATTGGACAGATTTTCATCCGGATGTAGTTAATGTACATGGCTCTTTTTATTCATTCGCTTTAGGGGATAATAGCGATGTTCTTGTTACCGGAACTTTTCGTGATGATGGCGATACTCATGACAGAATAATGACGCTTGATATTTGCACGCCATTGAGTCCTGTTTCTATTGTTTCTCCAGCAACCAGTAATATTTGTGAAGATGTTAGTTACGATGCTGTAGCCGGTGGTTCAACCAATTACCTTTGGTACTTCTATTCTAATGTAATTGATCCTGCGCCAATAACAAATATAGTTAACAACACCGCTTCTACAACGGCATTTTCAGCAAGCGAACCTGTTCAGGAATGGAAAGGACTCTACCTTATACTTAAAGGAACTGACACATATGGTTGTCCGGATTATGACTCAGTTCAGATAACGGTATTACCAGCTCCCTACTTATCCCCAACAACGAATATTATTAGTGATGGGCCCTTGGGTGTGTGTAGCGGAGGGGCAGTTGAATTTTCCACCACCAATTATTATCAAATGACCGATTGGTATGTTGACGGCACCTTTGTAAATTCGACAAATAACAGTCAGACTTTTACAACAACCACGCCGGGTGATTATTATGCTATTGTATGGAATGATCAAGGCTGTTCAGATACAACTGAATCTATAACCATGTACACCATCACCGCACCGCCCACATTGGATCTGGGTGCTGATATTACGACCTGTGAAGACTACGCTGAAAATATTTCCGCCAATGTTGATGGTTATTATATCTGGAGTACTGGTGAAACAACACAGGAAATTACAACTTATGGCACAGGTGTTTTCACAGTAACTGTTACCGTTCCGGGTTGCACACCTCAAACAGATAATCTTGAAATTCTCAGCAGATTACCCAACCCAAAACCCAATCTGGGTCCCGACCAGAATGTTTGTTCCAGTGTGGAAGCATTTCTCAACGCAGGAGCAGGCTACGTTTCATACCTATGGAATGATGGCAATACAAGCCAATCCCGTACAGTATATAATTCAGGTAATTACAGTGTGAAAGTAACGAATCTCAATGGCTGTTTCAACAGAGACACTATTTATGTATCAACCATACCTTCACCTGAAGTAACCCTAAGCTCCAATCAGAGTATTTGTTCGGGTGCTTCTGTTTCATTAACCGCATCCAACGCATTGGTCAGGACCGACTATTTTAACTTCTACGAAGACCAAACGAGCCATAATTATACAACGGGTGGAATTGTTTCGTACGAAGGTTTACATATTTGCAGTGGCGATACCAATATTGTCATTGGATATTCATCCGGATCGACAGGATACGCTGAAATTACAGTAGATGTAACACCCGGAGTAAACGACCTACAACTTTCTATGCTCACCAAATTAAACAGCGGAACAGTTGACATTACAATAGATGGGATTAATTTTTATGGCACGCCCATTACAACAGGATGTACAGCAAACATTCTTTCATTCACAGGCTTATCTGCTGTAACTGCCGATGGAGAAGTAATTATCCGTTTTGCTGATAATAATTCAACGGCTTTCAATGGACGCATATATCTGAATTCGGTAGAAGTTTATTCTGTAGCAAATTCAGGAACCCGCCAGTGGACATCCATTCCGGCAGGTTATACTTCTTCTTTACAAAACATTACCGTATCTCCCACAGAAACAACCCAGTACATTTATACCTACAATGATGGAACTTGCAGCAGTCACGACACGGTGAAGGTAACCGTTATGAGAGCCAATCTGGGCGCCGACATTAATATTTGTTCCGGGTCTACTGTATTGGATGCTGGTAGCGGATTTTCATCTTATCTCTGGTCTACGGGAGCTACAACCCAGACGATTACCGTTTCAACAGCTGGCACATATGCTGTTACTGTGACACATCCTACTTGTGGAACCAGCAATGATGCCGTAAATGTTACTTTTAATTCGGGTTCTTCTGTCAACTTAGGTGCAGATGTCGCATCATGTACTGGATCAACCGTAACGCTAAATGCAGGTATAACCGGAACTTATCTCTGGAACACAGGAGCTACAACTCAAACAATAGCTGTAACTGTCGATGGAATTTATGCTGTAACAGTTACCAATGCTCAGGGTTGCACTAGTACCGACAACAATACCGTTACATTTTATTCGAGTCCCACCCTTAATTTGGGAAGCGATATCGTGGCATGTTCTAACGAAACTGTAACCCTGAATGCTGGTGCCGGATATACTTATAACTGGAGTACTGGAGCAACAACACAAACTATTAATCCGACAAGTTCGGGCATCTATAGCGTTACCATCACGGGTGCAGGATCATGTACGTCTTCCGATCAGATAATTGTTACCATCAACCCCCAACCCACACTCAGTTTGGGTCCTGATTTAAATTCATGCGACGGACAAACCGTCATTCTATCTGCCAATGCCGCATCATCCTATCTGTGGAGTAATAGTGCGACCACACAATCAATTAGTGCAACCCTTGATGGTTTATACAGTGTAACCATTACAGGTTCTAACGGCTGTACCAATACAGATGGCGTGGTGATTGATTTCCATAATGTCCCGACAGTGGATCTGGGATCCGACTTTTCTGTCTGCGGAAATCCCTCAGTCACCTTATCTGCTTCGGTTGGAAACACATATCTCTGGAGCACAGGAGCAACAACACAAGATATTTACCCTACAACCAGCGGTACCTATACTGTAACTGTAACCAATGTAGATGGCTGTACCGCCCATGATGATGTTATTGTTACTTTTAATCCCTTACCAGCAATTAATCTGGGCGCAGACATATCTGTCTGTTCAGGAACACCCGTCACATTGAATGCCGGTACTGCATCATCGTATCTTTGGAGTACAGGAGCAACTACGTCAACCATTAATGTCACAACCAGCGCAAACTATTCGGTGACCATCACTTCAGCTGCAGGCTGTACGAATTCGGATGGAGTCGTAGTTGATATACATGGATTACCTGCCGCTAACCTGGGCGCTGACATCACTGTATGTTCGGGTACTGGCGTGAATCTTGATGCCGGAGCAGGCAATACATATAGCTGGAGTACAGGCGCTACAACACAGTCCATTAGCCCAACAACATCCGGAACCTATGCCGTAACCGTAACAAACTCTTACAGTTGTACTGCATCTGATGCTGTTACCGTTACCATAAATCCGATTCCCACAGTCAATCTGGGTAGCGATTTAACCCGTTGTGTGGGACAATCTGTTACACTCAATGCAGGAACTGCAACAACTTATGCCTGGAGTACCGGCGTTTCGACACAAACCATTAGTCCTACAACTAGCGGAACATATACTGTCACTGTATCTAATTCTTTTGGTTGTACTTCAAGTGATGCTGTTTTGGTAACTATTAATCCATTACCTACGGTTAATCTGGGTAGCGACTTAACCCGTTGCGAAGGTCAAACAGCAACACTAAACGCCGGAACAGCCAGTTCTTATATATGGAGCACAGGCGCTACGACACAGACCATTGGCGTGACTACAACAGGAACCTATACCGTAACTGTACAGAATAGCTATGGTTGCAGCAACAGCGACAATGTAAATGTCACATTCAACGCTATACCAACAGTTAATCTGGGAGCTGATCAAACCCTTTGTCAGGGTAACTCCGCGACACTGAATGCTGGAAGCGGTTATACTTACTTATGGAGTAATGGTGCTACTTCGCAAACCATAACAACAGGAACAGCGGGAACTTACACTGTAACCGTAACATTAAATGGTTGCCAGAACAGCGATCTGGCTATAGTAACAGTAAATGCATTACCTGTTGTGAATCTTGGTCCAGACTTCACTTCATGTACCGGTTCTACCGTAGTACTGAATGCTGGCGCGGGTGCAGATACTTATACCTGGTCTACAGGTGCCAGTTCACAAACTATAAATGTTACTGCCAACGGAACCTATAGTGTAACCGTAACAACCAATGGTTGTTCAGCTAACGATGCAGTTACAGCAACATTCCAGAGCAGCTTATCGGTGGATTTAGGTGCCGACATTCTCTCTTGTGAAGGTGAAACCGTTTCGCTGAATGCTGGTAGTGGCTTTGACACCTATTTGTGGTCGAATGGTTCAACCAATCAGTCTATTCCAGTAACACAGACCGGCAATTACTCAGTAACCGTTACCAGTGGCGCATGTCCCAGTGTTTCAGACAATGCAAATGTTACCTTTAATACACTTCCATCTGTCGATCTGGGATCAAATCTAAGCGGATGCGCTCAGGTTGAACTGGAAGGCGGCAGCGGATTTGCATCTTACCTATGGTCAACCACCCAAACAACCGAAAATATAACAGTTGTTAGCTCGGGCAATTATTCTGTTACTGTAACAGACGCCAGCGGTTGTTCAAATACAGACAACGTGGATGTAACAGTAAACCAGAACCCTACAGCGGATCTGGGTAGCGACTTAGCCGGTTGTTCTTCGGTAACTATTCAGGAACTTTCTGGAAATACAGATCTGAATTATGTTTGGTCGAATAGTTCAACAGATTCTCAAATAACCGTATCTTCCAGCGGAAACTATAGCGTTACCATTACCGACGTTCATGGTTGTACCGATGACGATATGATTGACGTAATTGTTTATGAATTATTTACCCTTGATTCAACCATCGTAGATGCCAATTGCGGAAATAACGATGGTTCTGCCACAGTAACTGTAAATGGTGGAACTCCTGTGTATAATTTCAACTGGTCGTCGGGCGGAACAATGGCTACAGAAAGTGGTCTGGCTGCCGGAACTTACCAGGTAATCGTAACCGATGCACATTCCTGTTCGAATACCATCAATGTAGTTATAGGAAACACCAATGCCCCGGAACTCACACTATCATCAACTCCAGTTACTTGCTATGGATTATGTAATGGTGTGGCGAATGTAGTTGCCAGCGGTGGCGCAGCTCCTTATGATTATGAATGGAATAATGCTATTTACAGCGAAACAAACAGTGACATTTGTCCCGGAACTTACGAAGTAACAGTTACCGACAATAATAACTGCATCGTTGTTGAATCTATTACCGTTTCACAACCCGACGAACTGGCTGTAAGTTACGTAGTAACTGGAGATTCTTTGAACACCGTTACTGTTGCCGAAGGTTCCATCACATTAAATGCGACGGGTGGAACACAACCCTACTTTTACATTTGGGGCGGTGGCGAAACTACAGCTTCTCTTTCAGATCTGCTTCCGGGCATCTACTTTGTGACCATCACCGATGATCATGGCTGTTATGTCGCCCTTGAAATTGAAATTGAAGGAATTATTACATCCATAAACGATGGCGATATTTCAATCGCACTCAATATATATCCCAATCCTTCGTATGATGGTGTTTTCTACATTAACTCATCAGAGAGTATTCAAAAAATAGAAATCTTTAATCTGATAGGCGAAAGAATACTGATTGAAGAAAATAACCAAAACATCATCCGGTTATCGGAAGTAAAACCAGGCATCTATTATGCAAGGATTTATAGTACAAACAATCAATGTGTTATTAAAAAGCTCGTTAAAGAATAGGTTTGTTGTAGGTTGAGGAATAACAAAGTGAAAAGCCTATAGTCAGCTTTTCACTTTGTTCCTTTTAAATATGTTAACCCATTCAAAAAATTTGTATTTTTCCAGCGAAAAGAAAAAAGTTAATTTAACTTAAACAATAATAAAAAATGAAAACAAACACAAGAAAAAATCTATGGCTTGGCATCGCCTTTTCGTCTATCTTATTTGTCGGGGTTTCATGTAGTAATCCCCCTTATACTACCGAAGATTCTTTGGTATACAGTAGTTGCGGAAAAGTTAGAATGAATAAAACGACTCAAATTGATCCATCGCAAGGTGCTGATTCTATACAACTCATTACCTATGAGTTTTTAGACAAAAAAGGGGACTGCTATCTGAAATACAGTCAGAAAAATGATGACAGTCCTGCTGTAATTGAGTTTGAAAAAATTAGCAACAGAACAGAGTTTGCAGACGATGAAGAAAAATCGGAAATAACCGACAGGTACTACTTCATTAAGCATCTGGATCCTGCCTTATTCGAAAAAATTAAATTCAATGTTGAATAAATATATAAAACATGAAAACAATTCTAGCAATACTTATAGTTTCGACGATATTTGCGTGTAGTTCAGAAAAGAAAACTCATCAGCAGGAAACGACATTTAAATACGAAACAGGGGAATTAAAATTTAAAAAAGTGGTCGATATTGACGACAATAATCCCGCCGATTCAATTATTTCCATCACTTCAGAGTTCTTTGATAAAAACGGAGTCTGTTTTCTGAAATACAAGCAGGAAAAAAGCGAAGATGCTCCTTTGCAAATGGAAAGTGAATCTTTTGCCACGATAAAAAAATGCAAAGATGCAGAAGAAAGAGCCTTTATGGATGAAACCTTCGCTTCGACAAATGAAAAGAGCCCTGAATTATTATCCAAAGTGAAATATCAGCCCGACTGGATTCTATACGAATCCACCATGGGTTTTACCGCGTTATTCCCTTCTTTTCCAGAAGAGAATGAAAAGGATATTAACGAAAATATCCGGTATTTCGAAGCCCTCTATAAAAACCAGGATTTTGCTTTCATGATTCGGCTGTTTCACGACAATACGGCTAACAACGACAAATCTTTGGCTGAGCTATTTAATAAGTTCAACACACCCGAACCCGGCATGAAAATACTCGAAGAAAATGACATGGAAATTGCAGGTAATACGGGGAAATATAAAAAGATAGAAGCTATGAACGGTCAGCAGACTGTATACTCGAGGGTCATTCAATTTACATACAAAATGCATGTAATATCTGTTGCCGTGATTGGAAATAAATCGTTTGTTGACGACGAAACCTTTAACAAGTTTATTGGTGGGATTAATCTGACAAAATAAATATTCAGATAATCATCACGAGCTGTCAAATAATAGACTGTTGCCAGCACATAATCATTTACGCCTGAGAATAAAGAAGATGGTTTTAATTTTGAACCAAACTAATAATAAAACCAAAAAATTATGAAAAAGACTTTTTTAACCCTCGCAGCATTTTTTATGCTATTTGCCGGAAGTATTATGGCTCAAACTAAAGACATCCCCGAAACGGAATTACCTGCCGATGTAAAACAAGTACTTAGCCAATACATTCAAATACTTCAAACTGCTACCGATCTGGACGATGCAGCCGAAAAAGTAAAAGTGCTTTTTGGCGGTCACCTGCTTAATTCCAGCGGCAACGTAGACAGCGATGTATACAATTACAGTCTAAAAAAGGATTTTACCAATGCTAAGTTTTATCAATACCCTGTTAAAATTACCCGCATTTCACGTTCGATGAGCGACTATGACGGTTTTCAATCTACTTTATTTGAAGGAACCAGATATAAAATCTGGATTGCAAAAAAACAAGGTGTTGCCGGAATGCCCGCACCCGTTCCCATTATTAAACCTGCCACAGGCGATCCTAAAGTAGTATCAGTTATCGGAAGTTTATAATATCCCACATTAAAGCATAAAAAGGCTGTCTTTTGAAAAGGCAGCCTTTTTTATGTTTCCCCCCTTCCATTGCTTTTATTACAAAAATAAAAATGAAGGCGTTTCTTCCTTTTTTCATACTTTTACTTCTGATTAATTCAATCTCTGATGAAAAAACTTTTTTGTATTTCGTGCCTTCTAACCATGTTTATTGTATTACAATTTAATGTATCTCTGGCACAAACTCAATATTTAAAGTACCCTTCGTACGAAACTATTGTCAATCGATTTTTCGACAAATACTCGCCCCGCGACTATTCCGGTACACAAGAACTTCGTTTCGAAAAAAGACCCGCAGGCTGGTTTGTCACCGTTACAGACTATTACAATCCCGGAAATAAATTAAAAGCCGATCTTTTTTGGAGCAGTGAAAAAAATAAATTCATGCCCCTCACTTTCCCTAAAAAGGAAAAAAATGAGAATCTGGAAAAAGAGCACACGACTTTTCTTAACGATTGGAACAGTATGAATTATAACCTTTGTCCCTATTATGGATATCCGGGATGGGAAATGGATATGATTAATTCCTATGAGAATCAGAAAAATTTGCCGGATTCTATTATTTATGCCTTAGGCAGAGCATACTCGTCCTTTGCCAGCAATCTGCTCAATAACAATACCGGGCTGGCCGATCAAATGTTACAGTTTGAATTGCCTCAGACTAAGAATAGCATGACCGCCGAACAGCTCGAAAAATATCGTTTTTACAGACACAAAGCCATAGAAAAATTCGATCTGGTAACACAAATGAATCCATCTTTAGAAACACTTATAGGTCGCATCGGGATTAAAGCCTCTAACGAACATCTTACTTCATTTCTCGACCTGAGAGTTTACCAAAACGAGTCTGAAGCTTCTAAAGAACTCAAGCCCGGTTTGTATAACGACTTCTATATCTCTATGGCCAAGAATTATCTCAACTCCTGCGAAAAAAACGCCATACTTTTTACCAATGGCGACAACGATACGTATCCCTTACTTTATGTGCAGTCGCAACTAGGATTCCGCACCGACGTACAGGTGGTAAATTTCAGTTTACTCATGACTGAAAGATATATTAACAGTTTCCGCGATTCTATATTAACAGCTCCACCATTACCCATCACATTTACACCCGAAATGATTGCCGGTAACAATAGAAATATTGTGCTAATTACCAACGAAAATGAAAACCCAATAGACATTCCCTCTCTGATAGAATTTTTAAAAAATGAAAGTCATATTAAAGATTATGGAACAGAAAAATATTTCTATTGTCCTACCCATGCTTTTAGTCTTACAAGTCCCAATGGAAACATTGAATGGAGTAACGACATCCCCTATTTTTTCAAAAATCATTTGATAATGCTTGATATGCTGGCAGCAAATAACTGGGAAAGACCTGTTTATTTTGCCAATACTATGTCGCAGGACTATTATTTTGAATTAAGCAATTATTTCAGGTTAGATGGTCTGGCCTATAGACTCACACCAGAAAAGAAACCCGAGGAATCATACTCTACAGGACATATAGATTCTGACCTTCTGTATAACAATCTAATGAACAAATTTTCGTGGCAAGGCTTTGATTCACCCAGCAAAAACGAATTGCTTATCTGTTTAAACATCCGTATCGTTTTTTCAAGATTGGCGTTACAACTAATTGAGGAGAACAAAAGCGATTCCGCCCGCAAAACACTTGATTTCTGCATGACACTTATGCCCGATAAAGTAGTTCACTACGATTACACCGTTTTACAAATCATTGAAGCTTATTATCTTTTAAGTGACATTGAAAAAGCCAATTCTATTGCTCTAATACTGGCCGATAATCTGAAAAAGAAAATCGATAATGTTTCGGATAATAAATTTCTGGTACCTACTGACAATCGCGCTTTAATACAGCAAGAACTAAAACGAATTGTAGAAAAATACGGACAGCAAGGAGTTGTAAAAATATAACAACTACTCCCTATCCCTTATTATCACTTTTTCAGTAAAAACTACTTTACCCGTAGGTTCTGAAATTTTTACAAAATACATCCCATCAGTCATACCTCCTGTTAAACAAATATTAGCTTTTCCTGACGTAAGTTGTACATGACGCACTTCGTTACCAAAAACATCAAAAAGCGTCGCTTGTAAATCCTCCTTTTTTGACATCGACATAATAGTAACGGATTCGGTTGCAGGGTTAGGGTATACTTTATAATTCGATGGTATTTCTTCTACGTCTTCGACTCCATTTAAACAAGACAATGAAAAAAAGACTTGAGGACTGTTTCCAATATTCAAATCAATAACCTGTTCAGTGGGAAAAGGCAATTCCCACACACACACTTCCTGCAAGTCAGGCATATTGCTCAACATCAACCCTATTAGCTGTGTATTGTGGGAAACATCCAGTTTGGTCATAGGATTTGTGCCACACGAACTTCCGACCGCCAAAGATAAAAGGTTGACATTTTGAGTAAGATCAAGATTTGTAAGCAAGTTTCCGTTGCAAAACAAATGCGTCAGCTGAATATTCTGATTAACATCCAAACTAACAAGCTTATTGCGACTGCAAAGAACAGCGCCTAACTTGGGGCATCCTGAAACATTAAGACTCGTTAAATGGTTATCGAAACACATTAATGATTCTAAAGCGGCATGATTGCTTACATTCAATTGTGTAAGCTGATTATAAGAACAATGAAGCCATTTTAAACTGTCTAAGTTTGAGACATCCAGTTCTAATAAGTTATTGATATTACAACTTAAATAAGCAATTGAATTTCTTCCAGTTAAATCAATTTCCTGTAAAAAATTATTATCACAATTAACATAAATTAGAGACTGGCTTTGAGGTAAAGTCAGACTGGTAATCTGATTTTGAGAACAGGTAAATGTATTTAATACATGTAGTCCGGTTAAATCTACCTCTGTTAAATGATTTGTATCGCAATAAAACCAGGTAATATTTACAAAGGCTTGAATCCCTTCCAGCGAATGAATATTCCTGTTGGGAATATAAAAACCTTCTGCAGCTGATGCTTCCTGATAACTAATAGAGCTATCCCCATCCAAATCAATACCCCGCTCGATGAGAGCGTTCAGAAAATTTGTGTCAGGAATAACTACATTTTGGGAAACGACAATTAAAGGAAAAAATAAAAGAATAAATAATGTTGTTTTCATAATGCTTTGATTTTCTTCAAAACTAGTATGCGAAAACAGTTCAAACAATACACTTTTCCCTAACAACCAACATCATTTTCCCTCGATATAGTTACAAAATGAATTTTACTCTGTAGAAGTAATTTTAATAAATCACGAAAAAACATTACGTTTGCCATTATAATCTCACATCAATTTGAAGTTTTTAAAAGAAAATAAATGGTATCTGATTTTCCTGATGGCATTTGCTTTCACGTTATATAGTCAGACCATCTCCTATGATTTTATCTTTTGGGACGACGACAAGCAAATTACAGAAAACCCGACGATAAAGAATATTTCTCAGGAAAACATAGCGTATAATCTTAAATATGAGAGGTATACTGCGCTAAGCCTATTTACATACAGCATTGATTATGCCCTTTGGGGTCAGGATCCTGCGGCATTCCGAACGGTTAATATCCTACTACACACGTTCAATGTACTCTTGGTTTTTCTCTTTATTTGTCTGCTGGGATTTAATCCCCGTGTCGCCTTTTTCACAGCTGTATTATTCGCCTGCCATCCGCTGAGGGTTGAATCTGTGGTGTGGATAAGTGAAAGAAAAGATGTACTCTTTGCCTTTTGGGGCCTCCTATCGTTAATTTTTTACAGGCATTACATAGTTAACGACAGTCGCAAGTATTTTATACTGGCCGTAATATTTGCCATTTTATCGGCTTTCAGTAAAATTCAGGGAATACTAATACCTACCTCTTTCTTCTTGATCGACTATTGGTATGGCCGCAAAACATCCTTGCGAATGGCTCTCGAAAAACTTGCCCTGATTGTTTTTATTTTCTTTATTTTCAGACGATTTGCACTCATTGCATTTACTTTATATCTGATATGGTTTCTGCTTCCCGAAAAGAAAAAAGAACAACTCATTCCCTGGAAATTCAAATTCAAACCCTGGCTTGTAATTACTTTATCAAGCGTTATCCTTGCCGCGTTTATTATCTATCTCTATTTTTCTAACGTTTTAGGAATATGGGAAATAAACACCATCAGTCATTCGGGCATTTTTAATTTTACCGACCGTTTGTTTCTGGCTACTTATTCCATTGCTCATTATCTCCTAAAATTTATAGCCCCATTTAGCCTTTCAGCTATTTATCCCTATCCGGTTAAAACAGAAGGTCTTTTGCCTGTCATGTACTATTTTTCTATTCTTCTGCTCATTCCACTTATTTGGTATTTGATACTCGTTTTCAGAAAAAACAGACTCAAGCCCGTTTATATTTTCGGGGGACTCTTTTTCCTACTGAATATAAGTATGGTGACCCACATTTTGCCTATCGAGGGTCGACTTGTGGCAGCCGATAGATATACTTATATCGCATATTTGGGACTCTTTCTCATCCTTTCGGATGTACTGTATCAGCACGTTCAAAAGATTCGTTGGCAATGGATTATCATGATTTGTCTGACGATAGCATTGAGTCTCACAAACTTCTTCAGACAACCCGTATGGAAAAACACAGGTAGCCTTTTTTCAAGTGTTTTGGAAAAAGACAGTACCCTGGCATTTGCACTTAACAATCTGGCTACCTATCGCCTCTATCAGAATCAAAAGGATGAAGCATTGGTACTGATTAACAAATCCTTACAATATGATGAAACCGATCCAATGTCATGGTATAATAAAGGATTAATTCTCTTTAATAAAGGAAAATACGACGAAGCTATTTTATCTTACCAGACTATTTATAAATATGCCCGAAATACCATGGATACGGCACTTGCTATGAACGACATTGGCCAAAGTCTCATTGCACAGGGAAAAACCGAGGAAGGCGTTTATTCATTGCATCAGGCCATACAAATTTACCCTAAACTCACTTCTGTTTACAACAACCTTGGTTGGTATTACTATAACAAAAATCAATCCGATTCGGCCGAATACATGTTCAGAAAAGCACTTCATTTGAATCCCGATTATGCCGAAGCGTGCAACAATCTGGGATCTGTATTATTGTCAAAAGGAAGAACCGACAGTGTGTTGTACTATTTTGACCGTTCCGTTCAATACAAACCCTTTTACTCACTGGCACACAATAACAAGGGGTTTTACCTGCTGCAGAAAAATGACATAAAAGGAGCCTTGCAATCTTTTAATCGGGCTATAGAGTCGGACTCCCTGTTTTTACAGGCCTATCTGAACAGAGCCTGGATCTATTTCAGTCAAAAAGAGTATACTCAGGCAGTGCACGACTATGATTATATTCTGAAGCACGACAGTACAAACATCGGAGCCTATACCAACAGAGCTTTTTCCTGGCATATGCTGCAAAAATATGAAAAGGGAATTGCCGATTTTACCAAGGTGATCGAACTTCAGCCGGGTAATCCGGAATCATTTTTTAACAGAGGTAGAGCTTATACTGAAATGAAAAATTTTAAAGCAGCTATCCCAGATTTTAACACCGCCATTCAAAAAAAACCAGACGAAATGACTTATCAGTATAGAGCATACTGTTACTATCAGATAGAAAAATACGAAGAGGCGCAAAATGATTTTCTTGAAAGTATTAAACTAAAACCAGAGAATCCCGATTGCTATTATTTTTTGAGTCTTATTGCCGAAAAAAAGCACTATACGGAAAAAGCTTGTGAATATCTTGAAAAAGCGGCAGAATTAGGACATGTTCAGGCGCAAAAAGAAAGAAAAGAAAAATGCAAAGAATTATAACTTAGTTTTTTTTACATTAAATTTCTGATTTTCGTATTGTTCTTTTGGTAATTATTTTTAAATTTGGCGCAAATTGATAATAATTTGGCCATGAAACACTTTATCCTTTCATTTCTGTTAATAGCTTTCTTTGCTGGGAATGCCATTTCTCAGATCGTATTGAACTATCCGGGCTCCACTGCGACACAGATGGTCGACCGCTTGGTAGGACAAGGCGTTACTTTTTCAAATGCCATTTTTCTGGGGGCTGGCTCCTACAATGGGTCAACTGAAGGAAACAAGGCCATTTTCACAGGAGGTGGCCCGATTATCGGAATACAATCTGGTATTATTTTTTCTACCGGAAATGCCATGTGGGCTTATGGTCCTAATACTCTATCAGCAATGTCGGTAGTCACAGGAACTCCATCAGACCCCACTTTGGCAGCAGTTAGTACCGGAACAGTCTATGATGCCGTGGGTGTTCAGTTCGATTTTGTACCCGAATCTAACGTCATTCAATTCAAATATGTTTTTGGTTCAGAAGAATATAACGAATATGTAAATGGCGGATTCAATGATATTTTTGGTTTTTTCGTTACCAGCCTTAGTTCAGATGGCTATAATTATGTAGATAAAAATATTGCCATTGTTCCAGGTACTACAGGTACAACTGTGGCCATTGACAATATCAATAATGGAGCAGCCGCAGCAGGATCAACGGCCTCAGGTCCTTGCGAATACTGCGCCTATTATCGGGATAATGCCGCAGGAAGCTACAATGTAGAATACGACGGATTTACTGCCGTCCTTACTGCAACTTGCAATGTTCAGCCTTGTGCTAGCTACAGAATGAAAATTGTGATTGGGGATGTTGGAGACCAAGTTTATGATTCTGCTGTATTTTTAGAAGAAGGAAGTTTTACAAGCCCTGTAATCGATAACGTTCAGGTGTCATATTCCAACCCATCTGCCGGTTCTAATAGCAATGCTGTTGAAGGATGTAGTAACGCCAGCTTTGCTTTAAGCTTATCTGGAACTACTCCTATGAGTAGGAATGTACCCATTACTTTTGCCGGATCGGCTACTTTTGGAACAGACTATACAACCTCTCCCAATATTGCTTCCACCTGGAACACCCTATATCCTAATCAGTATTACATTACCATTCCTGCCGGAAGTTCTAACACTACGCTTACCATCATTCCTGTAGCTGATGCAATTGGAGAAGGAACAGAAACCGTTCAACTAACGATACAAACAAACCTTTGCGGAGCTCCCGTTTATAATTCTGCCTCTGTTAATATTCTTGATAATTCAACGGCATTTTCAGGAACGGTCAGCCCCTCAACATCAACAATATGCGTGGGAAATAATGTGGGATTAAGTTTTACTCCTACCGGGGGACAATCTCCTTTTACCTACGCTTGGAGTTCTGGTCAAAATACATCCTCCATCACAGCCAATCCGCCCTCTTCCCAACCTTACACAATAACAGTCACCGACGCTTGTGGCAGCGTTGCTACAGCTTCTGCTCAAATTGACGTATATCCTGTTCCCGCTGGTTCTGCTGTCCCCAGCTCACTTACCATGTGTTCAGGAGAAACAACCAATTTTACGCTAACTACTGGATATCCCAATTCTTCTTTCACATGGACTGCGACTGCCAGTGGAAACGTAACAGGTCATTCAAATGCAAGTAGCACTTCCATTGCTCAAACGCTTGTAAACAACGGCACAACAGATGCAACTGTCACATATGCTGTAACTCCATCTGCCAACGGATGTTCCGGAAATCCCTATAACGTTACTGTGACAGTAAAACCTCACCCCATTGCCTATAATGTAACCGGCGGCGGTGCGTTTTGTCCGAGCTCAGATGGTATTTCGGTTGGTCTAGATGGCTCCGAAACTGGGGTAACATATAATATTTATGTCGATGGGGTTTTAATTACGACCCTTACCGGTGATGGTAACGCCATTAATTCAGGTCCTATCAGCAACCTCGGTAATGTTACTATTACTGCGCTAAACACAACAACGGGCTGTACCTATGCCATGATTGGAAGCACAACCCTTTCTCACGCACCAAGACCCACATTTGACGACATTACCATAGCAAATGTTGTTTCTTGTGTTTCGCCCGACGGTAGCATAACGGTGACTGCTGGTGGAACAACCGGTCCCTACAACTACTCTCTGAATGGTAGTGCCTATAGTACAAACAATATTTTTACCGGATTAAATACTGGCTTCTATACTGTAATTATTCAGGATGCTAACGGTTGTATTGCCGATTCAACGGGAATTCAAATAACCAGTTCAAGCGGTCCGACGATTAACTCAATAGATCTTATTCACAATATTTGCCCCGGAGACTCTGCCGGTGAAATAAAAATTAATGCCACTCCGGGTGTTGAATATAGTATCGATAACGGAGCCACATACGGCTCAAATAATATTTTCCAGAACCTCCCTTCGGGTGTCTATTATGTTTTGGTTAGGGACGCCGGAAGTTGTATCGCATCTCAGCAAGTTACAATTACTTCGCCTCAGGCATTTCAGGTAACTGAAAATATCACCGATATGGTATGCGGAACGTTAGGATCTGCCAGCATTTCTGTTCAGGGTGGAACAAATCCATATACCTACGCTTGGTCTAACGACCCACTTAATACGACTTTTGCCGCCAACAACCTTGATCAGGGTTCCTATTTTGTAACAATAACCGATGCTAGTAACTGTACTCATGTAACCGAACTTGTTGTTGCTGCAGTTGGAGGACAAGGCACAGCCTCAGTAACTTCTATTGATCACGTCTCATGTAATAGTTATGCTGACGGAACTGTAACAGTACAAATGGACAACGGAATAGGACCTTATACCTACTCCTGGTCGCACAATAATATTCTCAATTCACCCACAGCCGATAATCTGAATGGAGGTCTGTATCTTGTAACCATATCAGATGCCTATAATTGTACCGCTGTTTTATCGCTGAATATTAACGAACCTTCTGCTATAACATCTAGTATAACAACTCAGGGTATTACATGCTTCGGCTCAAACAATGGCAGTTTAAGTGTCTCACCACAAGGAGGTACTCTGCCCTATACTTATATTTGGAGTTCTGGTCAATCTACATCTAACATCTCAGGCTTATCTGAAGATAGTTATACTGTAACTATCACCGACCTTCATGGATGTACTTTTACAACAAGTTCCAATATAACCGAACCCGAAGAAATTATTGTAACTCCTGTCATTACACAGCCAACATGTTCGGGCGAAAGCTCCGGAGCAATAATAATTACAGTTACCGGTGGAAACCCCAATTACATTGTTAACTGGTCGAACAGTTTTTCTGGAACGAATAACATTGCCCTGGCTGCAGGAAACTACACCGCAACAGTAACCGACATACAAGGATGTAATGTTATCAACACATATGCTGTAGTTGATCCCACCATGATGACCTTAACAGACTCTATCTGGACGACTCCTTCAGGTGGTAATGCTCAAATTATTGTCTCCGGAGGAACCGCTCCGTATACTTATTCCTGGAGCAATGGAAGCCCCGCTGCCTACCTCGAAAATGCACCGGCAGGAACTTACACTGTCATCGTTTCGGACGCCCATAACTGTAAACGTTCTCTCACAGTATCTTTTGATATTCAACTCATTATTCCAAATACGATCACACCTAATGCTGATGGGAAAAACGACGATTTCTTTATTTCTAATATTCAGGCTTACAACAATATTAGTATAGAAATATTTACTCGTTGGGGCGAACAAGTATTCCAGTACAGAGGAACCGGAAGCAACTATCTGAATGAAGAAAATCGTTGGGATGGTATCTATAAAGGCAAAGAACTACCCATGGGTTCCTATTTATATATTATTACTCTGGACGAAAGCATTGAAGCTATTACCGGAGCCGTATTAATAGTTCGTTAATTTAAAATCTTAAAAACAATTCATATGAAAAAACTCATTCTTTCACTAATCATTCTGGCGGGAATCTGGACCAGCTCCAGCGCACAGCAATTGCCTCTGTACAGTCAGTATATGATGAACGGTTTCTTACTGAATCCAGCTATTGCAGGGTCGGTAGAT
>PHDH01000031.1 GCA_002840935.1 Bacteroidetes bacterium HGW-Bacteroidetes-21
GACCTGAACAAGACCTATCTGTTTCCTTGATTTTTCCATTGGAAAAATAAGAAATAGTAGTTTCTGAGTTGTCCATAATAAAGTTCGGTTAATAGATGCTTTTGTAAGCAGTTTGCCGTTGTAGGAGTTCATTACGACCAGGCAGGGAATGGACCGTGCGTCCTCTGACGCTGGATTGATGTTTAAGCTAACATCAGATTCGCTATTTCAAGAAATGACCCTGCAACAATATATTATCCATAATACTGAAGCAAATATTTTGTACATTTGGAGAGTTAATAGACGAACTGACGTTACCTGCAAGCCAATAAATCGAATAAACATGTTGTAGAGAAGTATGACAAATAGAATAAGTAAAATAGTAGTTTTGACTTTGATTTTAATAATACTGGAACTGGCTTTTAGTTGTAGAAAACAGTATTCTAAATTTCGATGGGAGAGTTTGACAACTAAAATAATTAATAACTCTTTATCACAAGAAATCATTGTAAGTGCATCTGATAGTGTTTGTTATAAGAATTTTGGAATACGACTAAGTTTTAAACCACAATATTACGCGTTCAATCCTATTTCACTATATAATGGTTGTTATGCTTTAAAACTTGATGATATCTGGACTAATGCTGACACAGTTAAATCAATTCAAATTATTTCATTGCAAGATTTTAATAATAATTATTCTGCCGGCGAAGATGTAAATGATATATTCAGATGCAAAAGGTCAGACCCAGATTATCCATCAACTGACATACAAAACCTTATTACTATTACTGCTTTGATTAATTATATGAATACGCCTTATCAGGAAGAGATTTTTAAATACGACCTATTACTTGTTGCAGATTCTGTTTATAAGAATGAACATAGTTTTATAATAAACATTGAACTATCCGGGAACAGAGTACTTTCAGACACTACAGAGTCGTTTATGATATATTAGACTATATGAAAAAGCAATTGATTATTCTTTCAATTATGATTTTGGTAACTGCAAATTGCTTTTGTCAAAAGGATTCTATCGTTTCAAATATTTCATTTACCTCTTATTTAAGTGCTAATTCATACCCTGTAGGTGTTAAAAACACAGTAAGCAATAATTGCGTTTTTGCAGATTATTCAGGTATCCCCTGGACTAATGAACAGTTTGGCGCCAATGTTGTTTTACATTCAAAAGAGTATGGGTCGGCGAATGTCGGTTTGGTATTTCGACAACACAAAATTAACATGGGGATCTTCGAGGAAAGAGTTTACAGTTTATATCCAGGTTATGATATCATCAAAAACGATTTTAACAAGGTAAATTATATGGCTTTTCGAATGGGTTATAGTTATCCTTTTAAAATATGGAGAATTGAAATAGAGCCAATAGTATTTGCAACATTTTCGATTTACAATGACAATAAGAATAATTATCAAA
This sequence comes from Bacteroidetes bacterium HGW-Bacteroidetes-21, assembly GCA_002840935.1. Classification (GTDB taxonomy): domain Bacteria; phylum Bacteroidota; class Bacteroidia; order Bacteroidales; family GWA2-32-17. The sequence continues at coordinate 1,418 of PHDH01000031.1, forward strand.
ACATACTATTGAAGGAGCAGGGCAATAATAATTACATTACATTTAACTATCAACAGTTATACAGGAACGGTTACGCTGATTTATTCCCCAGTATTAAATTAACTTATAACATATCTAATAAATGGGACTTTTATATGATGGTAGATTATACTAGCATTCGAATAAGTAGTGAATATGAGGTAATTAAAACTGAGACAAAAAAAGAGCCCGAGTTCTACTATTTTACTATATTTGATTATTCAAAGTGCATTACTGTAAATTTTGGATTGAGTTACAACTTGTTTATAAGACGAATATGAGATATTTTGAGACAAATGATGGTCAGCTGGCAACAACAAGCAAAACCAAATGCCGACAAAGTTGTCCCATGACACAAAAGTTGAAAGTTGGGCATTGTGGTTCTGTTTGCGATCGTTAACCCACATTTATCAAAAAAACCTCCAACCTCCATCCTCCCCCAACATTTTTCTTTCCTGTTTCATAATCATACATTTTTTGTGTAAGTTTGACTGTTGAATCAACTATGGCGTCCCGGATTATTTTTGAAACTACCGAAAACTGTCTGTCTTTTCTGCAGTCAGTGTTTCGTCGTTCGTCGAACTGCGATGCTTTGCCCGCTTCGGTTATTAATTTTGACAGTCCTTTGTCAATGTCGCGTCTTGTTTCGGCTGTTGCCAATTCGCGTGGTGGAAATATTTTCATTGGATGCCAAACCAAGGGCAAAAAAGTCGTTCGTTTTGATGGTGTCGCAGAAGAGGCTGCTCATTCGTTGGTTTTTCAGCTCAGTACTTGCATTTTTCCTGCCATTGAAGGGGTTGAGTCGGAATTTTATCTGCTCAACGAAGCTGATAAAAAAGGAATAGTTCATTTGTTCGTGCCAAACTCTGGCTTAAAGCCTCATATGGCCGTGGATAACCGGTATTATTTTCGACACGGGTTAAAGGAAATGGTGATGGAAGAGCAACAGGTGCGGCTCATGTATGGAGGAGCAGGAAAAGCCAGGATGGAGCTGGCTGGTATCATTAATACCAATGGAATACCAGACATCAGGGAAAATGTTGTGGAAGCCCTTCGTTTTTACCCAAAATTTCTGATTCGTAATGCCGGAAATGTTCCAGCCCGTATTTATAAGTTTGAATTGTTTATTCCCTCCGATCTTCACGATACGAGTTACGAACCCTTACAGAATTATTTCAACCGGCTGGAGGGCATTTATTCTGTGTTCTCTTTTCCCTCACGCGCTCCGGTTTTTCAGGGAGAAACTTTCGCTGTGGCGGAAGCGAAGCTTATGGCCGATCTGACAAATCTTAAAACTTTCGAGAAAAACGATATCCGACTGGTACTGTTTTCGGAGTCGGGTGTAAATGAATATCAATTCAAACTCATTGAGACCTTTACATACGATAGAAAACCATTATCCCTATCCATGTTTTCAGCAAATAAATTATTAAACCCAAAAATATGAGAAATATCCAGATCGCTCTGCTATTAGTGACAGCAGTCTTTGTTGCTTCTTGTGATAGTAATAACCAAGAAAAGGATAGCAAAACCAATCAAAGTTCAACTTCTTTGATAAGTCCTGCGAATATTCAAACTGCGCTCGATACCATCGCAAAAAAGTATCCTGAAGCAGACCTGAAGCGGGTGGAAAAAGGAATGAAACAAGTCGCTGCACTGTGGTTCGAAACAGATGGAACTGCCGATGATTTTGTGGCCTTTTGTCGTGATAATTTTCTGGCAGATGAGGCTGCACGTAAGAATGCCTTTGTTCAGATTTCCCAACACATGGAGTCTATTTTAGGTTATGGTAATAAAATGGTTGTTAGTCTCTTACTTCCACTTCATGTGCAGGGACCCGATCCTTTGGTAATTGACGATATGTTTGGTGCATTCAATCCTTTATCGCACCTGAGCGAGGATATGTTCAATAATAAAATCGCTTTCTATGTTTTATTAAATTTCCCTACGTATACTTTGGCCGAGAAAACAGAAAATGCCGATAAATGGTCGCGTGAAGAGTGGGCCTATGCTCGTCTTGGCGATATGTTTTCATCCCGTGTACCGGGTAATCTGAATCAGAAACTCACCGAAATTCAAACAAAGGCCGATAGCTATATCAGCAATTATTATATTCACATGGGCAGTTTGGTGAATGATAAAATGGATACTTTGTTTCCCAAGGATATGAAACTCATTACTCACTGGAATTTAAGAGATGAGTTGAAAACAAATTATAACGGCACAAACGGTCTTGAAAAACAGCGAATGATTTATGCTGTCATGAAAAACATTATTAACCAGACGATTCCCCAAGAGGTGATTGATAACGGAACCTATGAGTGGAATCCTTTGACAAATAAGTTATATCAGGATAAAAAGGAAATGGCATTCACTTCAGAGCCTGACACTCGTTACCAATATATGATAGACATTTTTAGAGCCATTAAAGAAATTGATCCTTATAGCCCAGCTTATCCCAATTATATAAGCCGGAAGTTCGATGGCGAAATGGAAATGTCTCAGCAGGAAGTTGAAAAACTTTTTACCGAGTATATGTCATCGCCAGTTGTTAAGGATGTCGCAGCTTTAATTAGTAAACGTTTGGGACGTCCACTGGAGCCTTTTGATATTTGGTACGATGGGTTTAAATCCCGCAGCAGTTTGAACGAAGACGATCTGACCAAACAAACACGTGCAAAATATCCTGATCCCGCCGCATTGAAGAAAGATCTTCCAAATATTCTGACCAAACTGGGTTGGGAAAAAAATCGTGCAGATTTATTAGCCTCATTGGTTACTGTGGATGCTTCCAGGGGAGCAGGACATGCCTGGGGTAGCGAAATGAAAGGGGATAACGCCCGGCTTCGTACACATATCAAACCCGAAGGTATGGATTACAAAGGGTATAATATTGCTGTGCACGAATTCGGTCACAATGTAGAACAAACAATCTCTTTATACGATATTGATTACTATTTCATGCGGGGAGTTCCTAATACTTCTTTCACTGAAGCCCTTGCTTTCTCATTTCAGAAAAGAGATCTTGAACTTCTGGGTATAAAACAAGACAATCCTCAGAAAGAGCCTCTGGAAGCCTTGGATAATTTTTGGGCCGTATACGAAATTATGGGCGTTTCTTTGGTCGATATGAAAGCATGGCAGTGGTTATATGACCATCCCGATGCTGATGCCAAACAATTGAAAGAAGCTGTGGTGGGTATTGCTAAAGAAGTCTGGAATCAATATTACGCACCCGTTTTTGGAAGCAATGATGAAGTCATTTTGGCCATTTATAGTCATATGATTGATAGTCCGCTGTATCTTTCGGCTTATCCTATTGGCCATTTGATTGAGTTTCAGCTTTCAGGTTATTTCAAAGACAAACCATTTGCAGCCGAAGTTGAGCGTATCTATAAATTGGGACGATTAACTCCACAAGTTTGGATGAAACAGGCCGTGGGTTCCGAAATATCTTCGAAAACAATGATAGATGCAGCCACCGAGGCGTTGAAGGTGGTAAAGTAAAATATTTTCATGAAAAATAAATGGATACAGAAAGCCTCAATTGTATTTTCGGATAATGTCCGGAATCACAGGCATTTTGTGCTCATTGAAAAAGAAATGTCGGGTCGGAATATTTTTCATTTTCCTATTCTTTTATTATTCTTGATTGTATCTGTTTATTCCTGTACAACCTATACGCCACCTGCCAGTAAAAATCTGAATGTTTCGTATCTGTATAATCCTTCGTTACAGGTTTTTGATCCCCAACTGACGGCCTGGCATAACAGTGATAAATCAACTACACTTTTTGTCTCATTACAGAAGAAAAATTTGTTTTTTGTGAATGATGACAATGTACTGAAGGCTGCTGTTCGGTTTAATTATAAACTGTACAATAACAAAACCATGAAAGTCAGTGACTCTTCCAATGTTGTTTTGTTTTTGCCTGATAGACAGTCTGATAAAATGATTGTTACGTTGAATATTCCTACGGCAGATACTGTTTCGTATTTACTCGATTTGACCATTTCTGATGTAAATAAGCAAATTGGCCGAAGGGTATTCTTTACTATCGACAGATCGTTGGCTGTAAATACTCAGGATTATCTGATGGTGAATCCCGAAGGCGTTCCTTATTTCTCAAATATAGTTTCCGAAACGGATACTTTTATGTTTAAGCATCGGTCACAGAGTCATTGGGTATGGTCGAAGTCTATGGGGAGCAATAATTTTGCTATGCCTTACGCACCGCATATTCTGATTAATTATAAACCTTTTAACTATAAAGCGGATAGTACCTATAGATTACTGGTAACAGATTCAACGCGATTCACTTTGCCATACGAAGGCTTTATTCATTTTCATCCTGATACGGGAAGTTATGGTGGTTATGCCGTTTTTCATTATCACAACCATTTTCCTGAGCCACATAATCCTTATAGATTGTTGCAGCCCATCAGATATCTAACATCTAATAAGGAGTTTGACGAACTGAACTTATATGCTGAAAAGAAAAATTCTGTCGATAAATTCTGGCTCGAAGCCACGGGAGGCAATGCCGATAGATCGAAGGAATTAATTAAGGTGTACTATAACAGAGTCTCCTTTGCCAATACTTTTTTTACTTCCTATATGGAAGGCTGGAAAACCGATCGTGGAATGTTGTATGTCGTTTTAGGATTGCCTAATACGATTTATAAAACACATGATTTAGAGCGATGGATATATGGTAATTCGCAAACAAATTCTACCCTTACTTTTAATTTTGTAAAACGCCCCAATCCTCTATGTAATAATGATTTTGTCTTAAGTCGTAATGAATCTTTCAAGATCTCGTGGATACAGGCAATTGATGCGTGGCGTAATGGTCGCGTCTATTCGGTGGGAGGATAATCAATTTTGTGTTAATTTTTCTTGTCTTCATTTATCATTACCTTTACAAAAAATCTACTTTAAGATTTATAAATATTAATTGATGGAAAAAGATACTTTTATTTTTGGCATATATCCGGTGCTTGAAGCATTAAGAAACGGAAAAGAAATGGAATCGCTCTTTATAAAAAGAGGCAGCAACGGTGAGTTATTCGACGAAATGCTTTCACTGGCCCGCAAGATGGAAATTCCCGTACATATGGTTCCCATCGAAAAGCTGAAGCGAATGACGCAGGGAAATCATCAGGGGGTGGTTGGAATAGCTTCGCATATTGGATATGTTCCGGTAGAAGAGATTATTACAACGGCTTTTGAAGAAGGGCGGAGTCCATTATTGGTACTTTTAGATGGTATAACCGACGTCCGTAATTTTGGAGCCATTGCCCGTTCGGCCGAATGTGCCGGTGCAGATGCTATTGTTTTTTCAAGTCTCAATTCGGCACCTGTTAATGCCGTTGCCATAAAAGCTTCAGCAGGAGCCCTCATGCATATGCCGGTTTGCCGTGTCCATAATATGGTAACGACGGTAAAAAACATGAAGAACTACGGGATAAAAATTATTGCTGCATCCGAAAAGGGGAGAACTGTTTATACTGAATATGATTTTAATGAACCTACGGCTATTATTATGGGCGCAGAAGATTCAGGTATTGATACAGCTTTACTGAAAATTTCAGATTACATGGTTAATATTCCCATGAAAGGTAAGGTGAAATCTCTCAATGTTTCTGTCGCTTCGGGGGTCTTACTTTTTGAAGCCCTTAAACAGCGGATGAAATAAAAGCAAGTTCGATTCTAATAGTTGACTTTTCTTTTCATCAAATTTTCTTAATAAATACTATTGTATCAGAAATTGATATAATTTTGCGTAATTAAAATAATGTAATATGAAAAAGTGGTATGTTTTTTTTCTGATTCCAATAATGTTTGCCTGTCAGAATGTTAAAGAGGATCCCGAATATATTAAATTGCTTGCAATGAATGACAGTCTCGAAGCTATTTCGAATACCGACGAGAAGCAAATTCATAAATATCTGGCCGATTTTAATGACATTCAGGAGAATCTGAACCGCATTAAAGAAATGGAAAATGTGATTTCTTTGCAGACAACAAATCCTTCTGAAATGCAGGATTCGGCTAAGGACCGGATTAACGAAGATGTCAACATGATTTATGAATTGTTGCTGAAAAACAGAGCTACCATAGAAGAAATGAAGAGAAAGCTCGGTAAATCAGACAAAAAAATGCGTGAGTTGGAGAAAATGATTGACAATCTGCAGTTTCAGATAGAAGAAAAAGACAAAGAAATTACAGCATTGAAGGAACAGCTTGCCAGTATGAATATTCATATCGAAATTCTTGTCACCAAAGTAGATAGTCTGAGTCAGGAAAATAAAGTAAAAGAATCAGAAATTGCCGACAAAACAGAAGAGATAAATACAGTTTATTATGTTTATGGCACTTTAAAAGAACTTACCGAAAAGCAGATCATGACCAAGGAAGGTGGGTTTATAGGTATAGGGAAAATCGAAAAACTAAGACAGGATTTTAATAAGGATTATTTTACCAAGGGTGATTTAAGAGAAATTAAATCTATTCCTCTTTCCAGCAAAAAGGCTCGTTTTGCAACTAACCATCCCTCGGGAAGTTATAAGTTTGTTGGTAACGATAAGGTGGTCGAGAAACTTGAAATTCTGGATGAAAAGAAATTCTGGAGCACGTCTAAATACATGGTAATTGTTGTCGAATAAGCAATTTAAATATTATGCAAAAGCTGCTGTAATGGTTATTACAGTAGCTTTTTTTTTAACAGTGAAAGATGCTTTTGCTCAGAATAGTTCATTCTCATCTTTTAAGCGATTATCGTGTGCTGAGAAGCGTTGGGTGCTTTTTCATCCTTGTGTAGCGGGAGAAGCGCATAAAATAAGTCTGGAGGCTCTAGAAATTTCAAAAAGCATAAAGAAAGACACTTTGCTGGATGGCGACGAAAATGGAGGACAACTCGATGCTTTTCGTCATGCTTATTGGATGGCCCGACTGACTCAGGAAATTGGGTGGAGGAGAGCCGCATCCTTGGGAAAAGCTCATGAGAAAGGCAATTATAGAATGTATCGAAAAGGAAGACTGGAAGAAGGTACCTTACCTGACGAAGCTTCGGGTCGCATGGATTTTCTTAATAATGATGTTGGCATAGAAACTGGTAAAAGATTTCCAGAAGTTCTTCCGGAATTTCTGGTTGAGTCGATTATTCAAATGATTCTGGAGGGGAAGTTGTACATTATTAGTAAAGATGCACAAGGAAATTTCCTGAATTGTCAGGGAAATATTATTTCAAAAACTGAAATGCAAGGGAAATGGGAAAACGATAAATGTATTATTCCCTCAGTAAAAACCCATTGATCAGATGTTGCCTGCCAGGTGAAATCTTATAAGTCGTCTTTCCAAAGTAATCGGTTTTGATACATAAAAAGCAGTCGATTTCACCTTGCCAACTCCAGGGGCATAATAATTGCAATAAAAATCAGGGTGCTTCCAAAAGTTAAAAAAAGGATCGAATGTAATCGTCGCTTTATAATTCAAACATTTAAATTTTCCGGCAGGAACGGTGATTTCTTCGGGTTCCCTTTCCATTTTATAGGTAGCTCGCGATACACCTTCATCAACGACTACTCTCAGCGTATCTGTGAAATTACATGTAGAGAATCCGATGGCTCCATTACCATATTCAAGATAACCCGATGAATCCCTGACAAGTCGGGAATAGGGCTCGTCCGATCCGAAACCATGATTCTCGTTCAATACAAAATACTCGATGCCATTTTGAGTCTCCTTACTACTGATGTATACACTATCGATATTGATCAACGAATCTTTTCCAGAACTATCTATCATATAAGTATTGTAAATCCAATAATTGCCTACCTGTAAAGGAATAAAATCTGTCAGTGGATATGTGTCTCTGTTCCAGTTGTATTCAGGCAAGGATGTTTCGTTTTGCGAAGTGCAAGAGACTATGGTAAGTGCGGTTAGAGATATGAATAGAAATTTCATAATTCTTCTTTAGGTATTTTTACGTATATTATTAACAATAGTAAAAATTAATACACTAACAAAATGAAATTATTGCTAAAGTGGTATTATTAAACGATGATTTGTTATTCTCTGGAAAACTCATCTGTTTTATTGCCGTTTTCATCCCATTCCGTTTTTTTATAGATTCTGTTATTGGAAAAAATGATACGGGAGAATAGTTTGCCATTTTCGTGAAAATATTTCCATGTGCCTGTTCTTTTCCCCTTATCATAAACCTCGATTCCTTTTAACTTTCCCGATTCGAAAAATTGCAGCCACACACCATCTGTTAAGTCATTTTTGTAACTGCCGGTATAATTCATCTTACCGTTTTCGTGACAGATAGCAAAGGTACCGTCTTTAGCCCCGTTTTTGTAACGAAAGATCGACTGCACGCTTTTATCTGTATTGAAATATGCCATGCGACCATGAAAAACTGTGTCGCCTTTTTCTTCCGAAATGCTATATAAACTGCCGTTTTCCAGCCAGGAAACAGCGACGAAAATACTATCTTTTTTAAACCTTTTTTCTTTAATTTTCCCGTTGCTGAAATAGGCTTGATAAATCCCGGTCTGAACACCATCCATGTATTCAGAAATAAGTCCAGGCTTTCCGTCGGGGAAAAAACGAAGGAATTCTCCATGGCGTTTTCCGTCTTTTAGTTCCATTTTAAGCGTCACCTGACCTTCGGGGGTGCATTGCGTACATATTCCGGTAAAGGGAATTCCTTTTTTATTCAGGTAAGTACCATCCGTTTCGTGTAGTTTAGCACAGTCTACATTTTTTTGGCAAGAGGTCCATAAAAAAGACAGGAAAAGCAGTGAAATAAGTAGTTTCATGATTTAGTTTTTACGTTTAAATATCCACATAACATTTTTTGATTGTGGCTTGTAAGTCAGTACCGTTGAATCCTGAATAAAGACAGAGCGTGTATCAAGTATATCCACCACACCGATGGGAAGGTAATTCTCCACAATGCTGGCATCCATCCATTTAAAGATGGTATCGGGCGATCCGGGTTCGACCAGCCAGGAGGTGTTGACGTTAGAAAAGATATAAAACCTGGGTTTAGAGGCTTCAATTTCATGTATCATTTCCAGCTGCATTTTTTCGGCAAAGGGCTGTTTTTTGACCATCTCGTATGTAAACATGTAGCCTGTGGCTGCTTTGAGTCCCGAGTAATAATACATTTGCGCTTCGGAGCCGAAGACTGCCAGCTGGTCATTGTCTTTTGCTTGTCGTTTAATGAAATCGGCTACTTGTTTCGAATCGGCAAATGGGTTGCCCCGGTATATTTCGCGCGATATTTTTTCGGGACGCATGCTGAAATACAATTTGGAACGACTTTGAACGGGAAAAAGAAAGACCAGAAATAGAACGGCCAGACCTAAAATACCTCCCAAATTTCCCATCATTTTGGATAGTTTTTCCCTGACCCAGAATATGCTATAACCAGCAAAAGCAGCAACTACCGGGAGAAAAACAATAAAATAGTGATTCCTGAAATAATAACCGGGGACAACGGTCAGGAAAGTGAAAAGAGCGAAGCCTCCCAGTATCCAACGAGTTGTTGAAGAGATGCTTTTCTCTCTGGCAAAGAAAATAAAACCTGCCAATGCAGCAATCCACCAAGCGGTAAAAGCTCCGACGATCATCGGGAACATCATTTTAAAAACGCCTACTCCTTGTTCAAACGAAAGCAGAGAAGCATATTGACTGGGGTAAATAAAGGTCCAGTTGATAAACCGCTCCCAGTCGTTGTATAAGGTGACAACTAGCGCTAAAAGTCCAAGGGGCAAGGCCACGCCAGCTACAAAGAGCAGGGAAGATAAAAGAACCTTTTTCCATTGTTTAAGAAATCCTTTGAGGTATGGTACAAAAACCAGGAGTCCGAAAAAAGGTATTAGTAAGCCAGCGGGTTGTTTCATGCAGAATGTCAGTCCTGCCATAGCTCCTCCGGCAAGGAAAAGCAAGGGAGCAGGTTTTGTTATCCATTTTCCGGCAAAATAAAGAGCCAGCAACGAGAATAAATTGACATAATGTGTGGCATGTGCGGCATTCCCCAGAACACTGAAATCAGACATCATGACCGAGAAAAATAGGGCACCAATAGCAGCAGCTAAAGAGGGAATGAATCGGGAGAAAGCTTTGTAAAACAACCAGACATTCAACAGGCAGATGACCATTAATCCGGCTTTGACACCGGCAATGCCCTGCCCGAAGAATATCATGAAGAAAGAGTATATAAAAGAGACGCCTGGAATTTTATAGTTGTAAGCCGAAAAAGGAGAGTCTCCATCGAGTATCAGGGAGGCAATATAGGCATATTCACCTTCGTCGCGCTCGAGCGGAAGATTCAGCATTCGTAGTCTGAATACTAATGTAAAAAGCAGGGCGACACCTAGTATGATCCAGATTAACAATTTGTTGTTTGACGCTGGTTTTTGGGGTGCTTGCTTCTTTTTAATTGCCGGTTTCATATCCACGGAAAATTTCATGAAAGGTATAAATATTTTAGCAAATATGCAGAATCCGTTTTTTACATCTGGACTTTAGATTTGACATTAGATTTGACAACTTTTTAAAAGTTGTCAAATCTCTTGCTCAAATCTCTTGCACTATATGAAAATAGAAATATTTTGTATATATTTGATATCTAAATCGTAATAATAATTTATATTATGAGAAAGATAAGTTTTGCCTTCTTGTTATTTGTGCTGGTGATTCCGGTAGCTGCCCAGAATCTCAATCTGAAGCTAAAGAATAAAAGTAGTGGGAAAGAAAGTATCCTGGAAGAGGGGAAACGAGTTAGAATTTTTCCTAAAGAAGGATATAATTTTGTTGGAAATATAACGCTACCCGATACAACCCACATTATTATTGATGGCGACACTCTTTTATTGTCGGATATCGAAAAAATTCGCACTAAATCGTTGGGCTCCATCATTGCTGGATCTGTGCTTACACTGGTAGGTACAGGATCAGCGGGACTCGGTTCGTTGATAATTGCTTCAACTTTTGCCAAAGGGGGCTTAGTTGTGCTTTTAGGTATCATCTTAGGAGGACCGCTAATTGTTGTAGGTGTGCCTCTTGCAATTGCCGGTGTTCTCTTTCTTTCTATCGGGAAAAATTATAAAAGGGAAAAATGGAACTACAAGATTGTTCCGAACTTGAGTCCGGGTTAATTTTTTGCTATTTATCTTTTTATTAGTGTGAATTTTTGTTTTTATTTGAGCATATCTGTAGGTATTGTTTTTTAAATACTCTAAATTTGTATTTATTATTAAACAAATAGCATATGAATATTTCAAAATTATTATTAGCTAGTTTTTGTCTTGTAACTATAAGTCTGAACGCACAGTATTTGCAGGAATATTCCAAGATATGGTATTTTGGCGAAAATGCAGGTCTTAGCTTTAATTACAGCCCTCCTGCGGCCCTTACAGATGGCGCTTTAAATAATATCGAAGGATGTTCTTGTGTTGGAAATCAGACAAGACTGTTTTTTTATACCAACGGAATAAATATTTGGAACCGTAATCATCAGATTATGCCAAACGGCTCAGGATTGCTTGGTCATACTTCTTCTTCACAATGTGGGCTTTCCGTTCCAGTCCCTAGCAACTTTTTACAATTCTATGTTTTTACTACGGATGCAAATGAAAACAATTTAAATAACGGACTGAGATACAGTATTGTGGACATGCAGCTGGATAACGGTTATGGTGATGTAACTTCAGTTAAAAATAAACTTCTTGCCCCCTTGGTCACTGAAAAAATAACAGTTGTCCCTCACGCCAATGAAACAGATTACTGGATTATTGCACATGAATGGAATAGTAACAGATTTCTTGTATATCGACTTACAAGCGCTGGTCTGGATACTGTTCCTGTGATTAGTTCTATCGGATTTACCTATCTGCCTACAGCTCCGTCGTCAACTGGCTGTGTTTGTGGAAATGCTGTTGGCTTTATAAAAGCTTCTCCCAACGGCAATAAAATTGCTACAGTAGTACATAATAGTAATACAATTGAAATGTATGATTTTGATCGATCTACCGGGACATTAAGCAATCTTGTTTCTTCTTCTGGAATATTTAATTTCCCATATGGTCTTGAGTTTTCACCTAACAGCAGATATTTATATATGTCTACTATATACACTTATCCCAGTAGTAAAATATATCAATTTGATTTGACTCAATCGGATTTCTTTAACCACGGGACGTTGTTGGTAAACTCTTCTCCGAAAGAGTTCTGCGCATTAGTTCTAGCCCCGGATAAAAAGATTTATATTGCAGAATATTCAAGTCAGGGAGAAGGATATTTGAGTACTATTGAAGACCCGGATTCTTTGGGAATAAACTGTAATTTTACAGAAAGCACATTCTTTCTGGGAGGGAAAAAATCTAAAAGAGGTCTTCCTAATATGTTTTACTATAATCCCTATCAGAGTTCAGTTTCAAATATTAATATTGAAAGCAATATTAAAGTTTTTCCAAATCCGGCTGAAGCAGGAAAAACCATCTTTCTATCGGGTATCGAACAAAGAAATGCCATCATTGAAATCATTGATGACGCCGGAAGAATTGTCCACAGCGAAAATATTTCTAACCAAAGAATCGAAATGGAGTTCATCCTTCCAAATGTGAATAAGGGTATATACATTATTCATGTTAAACAGGGCAAATTTGAAAAATCAACAGAGCTTTATATTAAATGATTGAATTCTTCTGAAATTCCTCTATTTTTTACAGTAAAGGTGACGAAATAAAGAGAATTTATTGCAATATCAGGCACTACCTCAAACTATAACGCTGAGACTGGGTTTGGACTTTAACATGTTAAATCGTGCTAATTCCCTTTTTTTATAGCTAATAATGGATTATTTTTGAGTGAAATCTCAGTTAAACGAGTGATGGCAAATGTAAGAAGCCATGTTGATTATAACCAGAGATAATATAACAAGTAATTAAAGAATATAACAGTGCTGAAAAAAAGCAATAATATACAGCAATGGTTTGTTGGTTTTGTCAGGCGAGTACCATTTATTAGTAGCTTGTTGTCAATTATCCTCTTTTTGTATGATATAGGTTTTGAGCATCATGCGCCAGGTTTTGAGTCTTTTAAGGTCTTTTATATTGCGACAGTAATATTTGGCGCCATTGCGATGCTCATGAGATATTTTTATAGGAAAAGTCGCCCGAGATTAGCCATTTTGCCCTTTGAACTTGCACTCTTCCTCTTTTTTGTTTTGTTAGTGCTCTATCACTTTAATATTCCATTATTGCGTCCTTTATTGATTTTAAAGCATTCGTTTTGGTTACATATTGCAATATTTCTTGTCTTTATCCGAGAGGTTTCTACAATAATAGTTGATTACAAGCGAACGATATTAAACCCTGCCCAGTTATTTGTTCTTAGTTTTTTGCTCATTACGGTGATTGGCGGATTTTTACTGATGTTGCCCAACGCTACTCACAATGGCATTTCGTTGTTAGATGCCATGTTTACATCAACCAGTGCGGTTTGTGTTACAGGTTTGGTTGTTGTTGACACAGGCAGTTATTTTACCGAATTTGGCCAGATCGTAATAGCTATATTAATTCAGTTAGGGGGTATTGGTATCATGACTTTTGCCAGTTATTTTTCTTACTTTTTTCGAGGCGTATCTTCATTCGAAAATCAACTTGTACTTAGGGAAATGACAAATACCGAAAAATTTGGCGAAGTCTTTTCCATCTTAAAAAAAATCATTCTGGTTACTTTTATTATAGAGGTTATAGGGGCTTTGTTAATCTTTCAAAGTTTGGATATAACTCTTTTCCAATCTCTTTACGATAGAGTTTTCTTTTCTGCATTTCATGCGATATCTGGATTCTGTAATGCGGGATTTTCGACTTTGCAAAATAGTTTTTACGAGGCCCCCTATCAGTTTAATTATTCAATACATTTAATCATTGCAATGTTGATCATTTTTGGAGGCTTAGGATTTCCTATTGTTTTCAACTTGATGAAATATATACAGTTAAAAACAAAATCATTGGTTTTAAGTTTGTTTCGCGTAAAGCACATTAAACCAAACGCATGGGTTCTCAACATTAACACGCGTATTGTAATAATGACTACACTTATATTGATTGTTTCAGGTACATTCTTGTTTTTCGTATTTGAATATGATAATACCTTGTCGGTTCATTCTCTGGGAGGGAAAATCGTTACAGCTTTTTTCGAAGCAGTTACGACACGTACCGCCGGTTTCAATACGGTTGATACAGCCTCAATAACTACACCAACCTTATTGATTGTAATTTTTCTGATGTGGGTTGGAGCATCTCCTGGTTCAACGGGAGGAGGGATTAAAACCAGTTCTCTGGCATTGGCTATTCTGAATATTATTAGTATTGCCAAGGGTAAATCTCGTCTCGAAATATTTAACCGTGAAGTTTCTCAAAATTCTGTCAATAGAGCATTTGCAGTGATGATACTTTCTATATTTGCTATTTCCATTTCTATTCTCAGTATTTCATTTTTTGATTCCGACAAAGGCTTTCTGAATATTTCTTTCGAATGTGTGTCGGCATACAGTACTGTTGGACTCAGTAGGGGGATTACAGCTGATTTAACATCTGCCAGTAAAATTGTTCTAATTTTTACCATGTTTATTGGAAGAGTGAGCATGCTTACATTATTAATCGCAGTTTTCAAAAAGATTGGTTCTGAAAGATATCGTTATCCGTCAGAAAATATATTAATTAACTAAAATATTTGACAATGAAATTTATCATTATCGGACTTGGGAATTTTGGTTTTTCGTTAGCCGAGAAACTTGCTCAGTTAGGAAACGAGGTCATTGGTGTGGACAGGGAAATCGAGAAGATAGAAAACATTAAAGATAAAATTACTCATGCCATATGCATGGATTGTAAAAATCAGGAGGTCGTTAAAAATCTTCCTTTAAAGGATACCGATGTGGTGGTCGTATGTATTGGTGAAGACGAAGGGGCTAATTTGCTGACGACAGCATTACTAAAAAAGTTGAATGTAGGAAGGTTAGTAAGTCGTTCCGTTTCTCCAATCCACGAAACAATTCTTGAAGCTATGGGCGTTACTGAGATTGTTCGACCCGAGGAAGAGGCTTCTGAAAGGTGGGCGAAGAAACTAACCAACACAGGATTAATAGACACCTTTGAACTAACAAATTTGTATAGTATAAATGAGATTAAGGTGCCTAAACGATTTGTTGGCAAGACGATACAGGAAGTAGGTTTTAATAAGAACTATAATGTAATTGTACTTTCGTTAATGAAAAGTGTTAGGGAAAAGAATTTTCTTGGTATTAATAAAAGTACAACACAGTTTAAGGTTCAGGGAATTGCAACCGACGAAATGATATTGCATGAAGATGAAATCATGGTTGTATATGGCCATAATAATGATATTAAGAATTTGCTCAAGGAGTAAAAAAAAGTTCAAATTGGCATTTTGTTTTTTGTCTGAACTGAAATTATTTTTCAGAGTTCGACCGAGTAATTGACAATAATCCAGCTGTTTTAATCTATATAATTATTCGTATCTTTGGTGGGTAGTAATTCATTATATAAATCAATCATTTTGAGGCCTATGAATCCCCTTTTTTACTTATTAGGAATTTGCTTGTTGGCTTGCAATTCAGTTCAACCTCCTAAAACCGAAGCCGAAAATATTCTGTCTCAGGATACAATGGAATGTAGCGCCTTGTATCCGTTTGATAACTATTATATTGATCTTAATGAGAACAATGCAGTTCTTATAGATGGTATTCCAGCAATTGACTTCAAAAAATGCTCGAAATATGCCCATCGTTTTGTCAATCCTATTTCTGATTCTGTGTTGTGTAATGGGAGAACCTTTGTGGTCGAAAAGAATAAAGAAAAAGGTATTTATATCATGCATATTTACGAGGGACAGAAGCGTTTAAATACAGTACAACTCCCTGTAGAGAATCCCTTGCCGGAAGTTCACGAATATTACTTTAACCTGCTTCCTTATAAGAATGATGTGATTATGATGATGGAAGATATGTACACTACACATTTTGTCATTTGTAAGTATAATGCCGAGGGTAAAGAACTAATGCGTAAGGAAATCGAACATACCTTTGTGACACATCCCGAGCCAAATACAAATTATCATCATCGCTATTTGTATTTTTACAACTTAACGGCAACACAAATGATTTTTAGTTCGAGTATTGGTTTTGCCGAAAAGGCGAAAACCCTTGTTTTATCAATGGATGATTTTTCAACTACAGAGTTCGATATAACGGCCAGTGGATTAATACTCGACGAAAATGATGAGAATCTGGCGGGTTTTGTTTCAAAAGATAACGATAAGTATTTGGTTCGTTTACTGAACAACGAAAAATACGAATTCGAAATTAAAAACGGCGATCCTGCCTGTGATTTTATTTTGAAAGACAAATTACTATTCATTGCCAATTATCATTCCATTGCAACCGGATCCAGTTTGTATTGCTTTGATCTGCAGACTAGGAAAATGAAATGGACCGCAGATGTTAAGCAAGTTAATGCTTCGCATTCCGAGTACTCGAACAAAGTCACTTTAAGCATGTTTAAAGGCAAGATTATTATGGAGGGGGATGAAGCATCCGGAAAATATGTACAGTTGTTTGATTCAAAAACGGGTAAAAGACTGGCAGTATTTGGTAGTTTTATGAATGAGTAACTGATCGGCGTTAGAAAGAAATCTATTTCAACACATCATAAAAAAAGCCGGAATGACCGGCTTTTTTCTATTTGACTAGATATCAATTTTTGCGTATTTGGCGTGCTTTTCGATGAATTCTCGACGTAGGGGAACATCGTCGCCCATGAGCATGGAGAAAATACGATCGGCTTCTGCTGCGCTGTCGATGGTAATCTGACGTAGGGTGCGGAATTCGGGATTCATGGTGGTGTCCCACAATTGTTCTGCGTTCATTTCACCGAGACCTTTGTAACGCTGAATATGTACTGAACTTTCTTTGCCTTTACCTAATTCTTCGGTAATCCGGATACGTTCTTCTTCTGTCCAGCAATACTGTTCCTGTTTCCCTTTTTTGATGAGGTATAATGGGGGAGTGGCAATGTATAAATACCCTTTTTCGATTAATTCTTTCATATAGCGAAAAAAGAAGGTCATAATGAGCGTCGAGATATGGCTACCATCGACGTCGGCATCGGTCATGATAATCACTTTATGGTAACGAAGTTTTTCCATGTTCAGCGCTTTGCTGTCTTCTTCGGTGCCAATATGAACGCCCAGAGCGGTAAAGATGTTTTTAATTTCTTCGTTTTCGTAGATTTTGTGCATCATGGCTTTTTCTACGTTGAGAATTTTACCTCTGAGGGGCATAATCGCCTGAAAACTTCTGTCGCGGCCCTGTTTGGCTGTGCCACCTGCGGAGTCTCCTTCTACAAGGTAAATTTCGCAGACTTCGGGGTTACGATTAGAACAGTCGGCCAGTTTGCCCGGGAGTCCACCTCCCGTGAGGGCGCCTTTACGCTGAACCAGTTCGCGGGCTTTGCGTGCTGCATGACGGGCAGTAGCTGCCAGAATAACTTTATTGACGATAATTTTGGCGTCTTTGGGATGTTCTTCAAGGAAGTTGGACAGGTTTTCACTTACTGCCTGATCAACAGCTCCCATGACATCGGAGTTCCCTAATTTGGTTTTTGTCTGACCTTCGAACTGAGGCTCGGCTACTTTACATGAAATAACGGCGGTGAGACCTTCACGGAAATCGTCACCACTGATATCAAATTTGAGTTTATCGAGCATGCCGCTTTTTTCGGCGTAGGATTTAAGGGTACGTGTCAGTCCACGACGGAAACCAGCTAAATGGGTTCCTCCTTCAATGGTATTGATATTATTGACGTAAGTGTGAACATTCTCGTTATAAGAAGTGTTGTACTGTAAGGCCAGTTCAACCGGAATGCCATTTTTCTCTGTATCAAGATAAATGACTTCTTCGGTGAGTATTTCGCGGTTCTGATCCAGATAACGTACAAACTCACGTAGTCCTTCGGAACTGAAAAACGTTTCGCTGAGCGGTTGACCGTTTTCGTCTAATTCGCGTAAGTCGGTAATGATCAGCTTAACACCTTTGTTCAGGAAGGCCAACTCGCGAAGACGAGAAGCTAATATTTCATAGTTAAAATCAACAGTAGTAAAAATATCTTTATCTGGAACAAAAGTAATGATGGTTCCTGTTTTGCTGCTGGGACCGACTTCTTTTACCGGATATAAAGGTTTGCCAATAGAGTATTCTTGTACGTATTCTTTTCCGTCCCTGTGAATCTCGGCTTTGAGATGTGATGCCAATGCATTGACGCAGGAAACACCTACTCCATGCAGACCGCCAGATACTTTGTAAGTGTCTTTGTTGAACTTACCCCCGGCATGTAAAACGGTTAAAACGACTTCAAGCGCTGATTTTTGCTCTTTTTCGTGAAAATCAACCGGAATACCACGACCATCATCCGATGTCGTTACAGAGCCGTCTGTGTTAATGGTTACTTCGATGTTTTTACAGTATCCACCGAGTGCTTCATCGATAGAGTTATCTACAACTTCGTATACCAGGTGGTGTAAACCTCTTACGCCAATATCGCCAATGTACATGGCAGGGCGTTTACGAACTGCTTCAAGTCCCTCAAGGACCTGAATGTTTTCGGCTGAATAGCCATTTTCATTTGTATTCACTTTTCCAATCTCCAATGTTTCAGTTTCTTTCATATTTTTCAGATGCAGAGCAAATATAAGTAAAATCAGACGTTTTACCTAATTTTCAGAGGTAAAATATCTAATTTTATCAACAGTCTAAGTGAAAGAAAAACAATGAATTACGATCAGAACATATAAGATAGTCCTGCCATGATATTAAAGCGTTGAACCGGGTAGTTCGACCAGTAGTAGTTCTTTCTGTGAATGAGGTTGTTAGCGTTTACGTAGAAAGAAAGTAGCTTAGTATAACGATATTCCACATTCAAATTGACGTCAATAATACTTTTCACCTTAATAATTTCGGGAACATTCTGATCGTTATGCCAGATTCTCGACCATGTTTCGCCTTGATTGTAAATATCTATTCCGGCAATGATTTTATTCTTAAGGTTGTATTTGAGGGCCAATGTCATGTCGTAAGTAGGTTTATGCCATGCGTATTGCTGACTGTCGCATGTGTAATGGTAATAGTTGGTCGTAAGGAATGCGTTGAATTTCTCCGACTTTTTAATGGCAAATTCGCCTCTGAACTGCATTAGTTGAACATTGTCGTATACAACATTGAACTTGTTTTCGATGCCATTGCTGTCGGGTAGAAAGAAAAACATATCTTCGTATACGCCATAAGCGCCCGAAATATTAAACGAGGAAGAGCGGCTGAAACGTCCTTTAAATCCAAGGTTCAGTTGAATGAGGTTGTTGGTATTTTTAACCTGAAGTCCGGGTAAAGTAAAAGGATTTTCACGGGCTATCGACCTAAAATCGTTAGACTTAATGCCGCCACTGAATCCAAAATAGGGAATAAGCAAATCCTCTATAACGTTATACTGCAAAAATACACTGGGATAATAATGATAGAACAGGGAATCGGAATAGGCATCTACATCAAACATAAGACCAGCCTCGATTCTCCATTTGTCTCCAAAGAAACGTACACCCGGATTAAGATGTATAATGCCGTTATTCACCGTATCTATGCTTGACATCTTATTGTAATAGTTAACATTGATATTTAGCATCAGGAGTTCATTCTTGTAAAAGTTAGTCAGGCGGGCATCTGCTAATACATGATTCTGATAGCCTCCCTGAATGTTCTCAAAGAAGTTATAGCCTGCCGAAAAGTCGTAATTGATTCGTGATGAGTCGGGGAAATATGATTTCAATCCAATCTTGGTTCCAATGTTCATGAGTCTCTGTCGTTCACTATCATCCGTTAACGTTGTGTCAAATACAGGATTGAAGCCATAATAGTGAAAAACATTTCTTTCGAACCAGGCTGAGCCATACAGAGATTTTGTTCCCATAAACTTTTCGCCTCCCATGGTAAAGGAATTATCGGAAAATTGCGCAGGTGATTTGTAATCGTTGGAAAGTTTTATTTTCGATAAAGAAGATTGATGTTTATAGAAGAAACCAGCAGTATATTCTTTTTTACGTAGTACATTAAATCCTGCCTCGCCCAGAAATGAAGTGTAATTTCCTGCTCCGGCTCTCAGATAAGTGTTATAAAGTTGTTGAATGGGTTCTCCAGTAACTTTGGCCGCGGGAATCTGCTGGGGACTGTAGTTAATCTCAGGTACATTGGGTTCGATAAAATATTGAAACTTTGTAATGACAGGGATTGTGTCCTTAATCTCTGGCATGAAGTTTATTTTAAAGGCATCCGAAACAGTAGCTTCGTATTCTTTTACGACAATAACTTCTTTATTGATATCGTTTTCTTTATTGATATCGTTTTGTGCGAAAATGGCCTGTGTGCCGGCAAGCAAGAGTATAGTCGAAATTAAGGCTGACCTTTTCATATTATTCTGTTTTACTGTTATCTAAATTAATCTCTTCTTCCTGTATTTCTTCCTGAACCGGAGGTTGGGAAGCTTTCAGTTCGGCTTCGTTTATTTCTTTGAGTTTGTTTGCAGCTTCTTCTGTAATCCCATCGGTCTTGATATTGTAATTGTCCATGATACTTTGTAGAGTCGCTTTTGCCTGGAAGTTGTCCTTACGCTGAATATATATGTCGGATAAGAGCAGGAATGATTTTCCCAGCCAATATTGGTGGGGGGTATTTTTCTTTACAAAGTCAAAGATTTCTTTTTCAGCAGGTTCGTATTGCCCTTGTTGAAAATATATCTTTGAGATGAGATATTTGGCTTCAGCTTGTTCGGCACTCTTACAGTCTTTTGCAATGAGTTCAAATTCGTCTTTGGCGTCTTCCAAATTGTTGTTAACAAGAGCATCTTTTCCAATAATAAAATGGGCTTCACGGAATAATTCATCGGGTATTTTTTCGGAAGAAAGGAGGCTGATTGCGGATTTTCGTGCTTCTGCCAGGTTATCCGTCCGATATAAACAACGCATTCTTCCTGATCGTGCAGTGACCTTGTTTTTCTCGTATTGCGCGCTGCTTTCGAGTCGTGTGAAATAATCGAGTGCTTTTGGATAGTCATTGTTTTTGTAATACCATTGTCCCAGGAATAATAAGGAAGGTTCGGTGAATTCAGTGGCAGGTTTGGAGAGGACATTTGAAAAATGCTGAACGGCATTCTCGGGTTTCTTTAACTGAATATAGCTTTCGGCCAGATAAAAATTGGCGTTAGCATAGAAAATGCCTTGTTCTTTAAACTTATCAATATACTTCATGAGCAAACCAGAGGCTTTCTCATAATCTGCATTCATATACACTTTCATGGAGGTCGTGTAGGTCAGACTGTCCTGTTCGGTAATTCGGATGTCTATTTTGCTGTCTTTCTCTTTCATGTAAGCAACATATTCTTCTACTTGATTCAGTTCAAGATAAACATTCTTAAGCTGAGCCAGCGCTTCCTTGGATTCTTGTGTGTTTGGGAAAAAATCAACTACTTTTTTCAGGACATCCAGAGCTACGTCGTTTTTATCTGTATTATAATTTACCATACCAATCTCTAAATAAGCTTTTGGAATCAGATTGCTGGTAGGGTAATCGTTAATCAGTTGTTGGTATGCATTAATGGCCATTTCAGGTTCTTCAATGGAGACATAACTTTTACCAATTTCGAACCAGGCGTCATCAACCAGCGAGGAACGAGGGTAGTCGGTGATAAGCTGATTCATGAGTATGATTTTCTGGTTGTATTCTTTCAATAACCCAAGGCAGAAACCTTTTTGGAAAGTCGCATAATCAACACTGGCTTTGCCATTGTCTATTGCTTTCTGATAGTAAGTTGAAGCCTTTTCATAATCTCTCGATGCAAAATAACAGTCGCCTGTTCGCGCAAAAGCATCGCCTACTGTTTTCGACTGGGCTTCTTTCATCATATCTGTGTATTTTCTAAACCAAGAGGCGGATTCCAGAAAATCTTTTTGTTTGAAATAGCAATAGCCCAGATTATAGTGAGCGGTGTTGAATTCTTTAAGTTCGAAAGAACCTGCGGTGAGAATAAATTTATTGAACTCGCGGGTGGCGTCTTTAATACGGTTGAGACGGAAATAGGATTCGCCTTTCCAGAAAATGGAACGGGCCTGATAGATACGGTTGAACTTGGTGTTGTTTAGTGATTTGTCGAAGTTGATGATGGCTTCTTCAAAATCGGAGTTACTGAAAAGCTCCAGGGCTCTGAAAAATGTTACACGCTGATAGGCTTCTTCTGTTTCGGGAGTGACTTTCTGAATATTTTCCAGCGTAACAATGGCGTCTTTGTAATTCTGGGTCGACATATACACTTTACTGAGGTAGTTGTATGAGTCGTCGAGATACTGAGATTGGGGGAAA
>PHDH01000032.1 GCA_002840935.1 Bacteroidetes bacterium HGW-Bacteroidetes-21
GCTCAAGCCAATTGTGCTGCGTCAACAGAGGGCTCTGCTTCTGTGTCAGTCACTCAGGGCGTATTGCCATTTACTTATTTATGGGACAACGGATCAACTACAACTACAGCAACCGGTCTGGGCGTTGGCTGGCAACATGTAACCATTACCGATGGTTGCGGACCTAAAGTCGACAGTGTACTTGTTACAAGCAAACCCATACTTCAGGTATCGCTTTCAACTCAGAATATTCTCCTTACCTGTGCCAGTGATTTAGGAAGTGCCACAGTTATTACACAGGATGGAGCATTACCTTTTATCTATACCTGGGATGACGGAGTTTTTCCTAACCCAACACGTAATGATCTTGATACAGGCTGGCATTATGTCACTGTAACCGATGTTTGTAACAATCCTTTTACTGGATCAGTTCGCGTAAACCATTTGCCAGAAGTCTTTTCAACTGCAACTTTGGTCGCTCCGGCATCATGTCCTGCAGGAGGTAATGGCGAAGCTATTGCCAACGCAAGTAGCGGAGTGCCACCATATACATATGCATGGTCGAATTCTGTATCTACAAGTTCTTCAGCAAACGACCTGCTTACAGGCTGGCAGTATGTCACTGTAAGTGATTATTGTACATCGAGAGTTGATTCTGTTGAAGTTACATCACAACCTTTGCTGAGTACTGCAATTACCGCATCTACACCTACCAATTGTACAGGAGCCTTTAACGGTTCGGCAACAGTTACAGCATCCAATGGGGGTGGATCATATACCTATTTATGGACTGGTGGAGAAACAACTGCAACAGCCGTTGCTCTGGGCGAAGGTTGGAATTATGTAACGGTTACTGATTTCTGTTCGACGACAAAACTGGATTCTGTAGAGATTGCAATTCAGTCGGCACTTACCGAAACTGTGACTATGACAACACAGGCCAATTGTCCTGCTTCATCCGAAGGTGTCGCTATGGTTAATGTAACTTCAGGCGCAGCTCCTTTCTTCTACAACTGGACTTCGGGTAATACGACTGCTATCGAAACAGGTCTTTCTGTTGGTTGGCATTATGTAACTATTACAGATGGTTGCGGCGATAAACTTGACTCCGTTGAAATCACTAATAAGCCTGTACTTCAGGTATCTCTTTCAACACAGTCATTATTACTTACTTGTGCCAGTGATTTGGGAACTGTTACAGTTCTTACACAGGACGGCGTAGCGCCATTCACCTACACTTGGGATGACGGCGTTGTTTTGAATCCAACACGCAACAATTTGGGTAGCGGCTGGCACTTTGTAACAGTCACCGATGTTTGTAATATTCCTTATGAAGATAGTGTTCGCGTAAATTTCTTGCCTCAGATGATGATTGACGGAATTACTTCTCAGATGGCATCCTGCTCTAGTGGCGGTGATGGCTATGCTCATGTTGTTGCTGAAAGTGGCGTTCCACCTTATACTTATGTATGGTCAAATTCAGCTTCAACTATGAATACAGCTACCGACCTTTTAACAGGATGGCAGTATGTCACTGTAAGTGATTATTGTATCTCAAAAGTTGATTCTATAGAAATATTCTCTTTACCTGTTCTAGAAGCTTCAATAACTG
The DNA here is from genome assembly GCA_002840935.1 of Bacteroidetes bacterium HGW-Bacteroidetes-21. Classification (GTDB taxonomy): domain Bacteria; phylum Bacteroidota; class Bacteroidia; order Bacteroidales; family GWA2-32-17. The sequence goes on from PHDH01000032.1 coordinate 1,592, forward strand.
CATTCACCAATGTTAATTGTGCCGCCGGAACGGATGGTTCAGCTACCGTTACTGCTACCAATGGGGGCTTACCTTATACGTATATCTGGACCTCTGGGGAGACCACAGCGACTGCCGTACAATTATCAACGGGTTGGAATTATATAACTATATCCGACGTATGTGGTACCATCATTACAGATTCTATAGAGACAGCCATTAATCCGGTACTTCAAATTAATTCGATTCAGGTAAGTCCCACAACTTGTCCTGGTGGAAATAATGGCTCAGCTACGGTTAATTATTCAGGTGGAAGTGCACCCATTACTTTCCTTTGGTCAGATGCATCCACAAATCAGACAGCAACTGGTCTTTTAAATGAAACAGTTTTTGTTACGGTTACTGATGCTTGCGGAAGTCTGAGTACTTCTGCTGATATTGATTTTCTTCCACAAATGCAGATTTCTATTACAACAAGTGTAGACGCTTCTTGTGCCAGCATTAGTGATGGAAAAGCTTTTGTTACAGCATTAAATGGTTCTGGCGTATATACTTATCAGTGGTCGAACAGTGCCTCAGTAACTGCTACTGTTGTTGATTTGCCCGTAGGTTGGAACTACGTTACCGTTACGGATGCTTGCGGAAGTCTTGTAGATTCGGTCGACATTGGTATTAAAACACCTCTCGATGGTGTTCTGAATGCAACAGGCCTTGCTACCTGTCCGAATTCAACCGATGGAGTTGCTGTGGCAATTCCAATGGATGGGGTTCCACCCTATTCGTATGCATGGTCAGGATCCGCTGATACAGATAGCATTGCTTCGGATTTGCCTGTTGGCTCTGTATCGGTTACCATTACTGATGCTTGTGGATCTATTGTCAGAACAATTAATGTGACATCACAACCCGCCATGACGTATACTAGCGTATCTACTAATCTCTTATGTTTCAACGATAGTTCTGGAACAATGACAGTTACTCCGTCTCTTGGCGTACCACCATATACTTATGTATGGGCTGATACTATATTGACAGATTCCATGCGTACTGACCTGCATGCCGGGACATATTATGTAACCATAAGTGACGCATGTGCATCTACAACACATACATTTATCTTACAGCAACCTGGAGATTTATCTATAACGCTTTTAACTTCTCCTGTTCAGTTCCAAGGAGAAACAACGGGTCAGATTGATGTCATTGTTTCCGGAGGTTCTGCTCCCTATTATTATAATTGGTCTAACGGTTCTCTTATCGAAGATCAGAATAATCTGGCAGAAGGTACTTACTTGGTTACTGTTTCAGATAATAATGGATGCTTTACTGTTGATAGTTCTGATGTTGTAAGTCTGTCTTCACACATTATTGTTTATAGTGCATTTACACCCAATGATGACGGTAAAAACGATGTTTGGAATATTAAATACATTAATAATTTCCCGGAATGTGTTGTCAGTATATATAACGAGTGGGGAATTGTAGTCTTCGAGTCGACTGGCTACGAAACGCCCTGGGATGGGACTAAGAGTGGCAGTCCGCTGCCGGCGGGGTCGTATTACTATGTAATAGACCTGAAAGATGGATCTGAAGCCTATACCGGAAGTGTAACATTAATGAAATAAGGAGGAAAAGTCATGAAAAAGTTAATTATCATAGCCATCGTTTTACTGACAGGACTTTCAACATCCTTTTCACAGCAAATGACTTCGTTTACTCAGTATTACGAAGACCATTATCAAATAAACCCCGGTGCTGTAGGTACATTGAGTTATAGTCCATTATCTTTCGGTTATCGTCGCTTGTGGACCGGAATGGATGATGCTCCAGCCATGCAGTTTATTTCTTCTCATGTATTAGTGGCCGACAATATGGGTATGGGCGGAAAGATTTTCAACTACTCAACCGGCGCCATATCAAAAACCGGAATTGAAGGTACCTATAGCTATATAATGAGAATCAATGATAAAATTAAATTGTCATTGGGATTATCCTTGGAGTTATATCAGTTTCATCTTGATAAGTCGAGACTGACCATGGAAGATATGGACGACAATCTTTTGCTCTTTGGTTCCGAAAAACTAATCACCCCAGATGCTTCTTTTGGAGCCTATATGTATGCTAATAATTTCTATGCTGGTCTGGCTGCTTATCAGCTATTTGATCGAAAAGTTGATTTAATGTCGGACGGAGTATTTCAGAATAAACAAGTACGTCATTATTTTATTACAGGAGGTTATACTTATGATATTAATGGAAACTGGTCGGTACAACCCTCTGCTTTGATAAAAGTGGTGGAAAGCGGAATATTCCAGGCGGATATCAATGCAAAAGTTACTTATCGTCAGACGGTATCTTTAGGTATTTCATACAGAACACAGGATGCCGCAGCCATTTGTATTGGATTCCAAAAGGAACGTATATTTTTTGGTTATGCTTATGACATGATATTGACAGACATTAAAAAATACAGTCTGGGCTCACACGAACTCATGTTTGCATTTAAGTTTAATAGAAGTAAACCTAAATTATAAGCAAATTATTTTTACATAAAAGTCCGCTATTTTGCGGACTTTTTTTATTTCTTTTCTTTTTATAGAATATTGAAGAGAGAACCCAACAAATTAGACAGGTTAAAACATAGGCAAGCCCGCTTCTCCATAAAAACTTTGCAATGTTTTTTAAAGTTCAGTTTTTTTTATACTTTTGCCAAACGGTCTCTTGGCCGAGCGGCTAGGCACCGGTCTGCAAAACCGGCTACTCCGGTTCGAATCCGGAAGAGACCTCCCGAAAAGTCCCGAAAGGGACTTTTTTCTTTTTAAGAGTCTTTGTTAAGAATGACAGTTTTACATCTTAGTGTAAAAAGCCTTTGTTTCTCTTTCCAGATCGTCTTTTCCGACAGGAACAACACCTACTTTTTCACAAACAATACCTCCTGCGATATTAGAAAATGTTGCAATATCCTCTATTTTCATATCCGACACCAGACATAATGTAGCTACGCTAATGACGGTGTCACCTGCGCCCGATACATCAGAAATATTAATGACGCGGGAAGGAAGCGTAAAGTATTTTTTGCCATCACTGATGAAAATACCTTTTTCGGACATGGTGAGCAGAAAATATTTAATGTTGTTCTTTTTTTGAAAAGGGAGTATTTTTTTAAATATTTCCTCTGGATTATTTTTGTCAAGTGTAGTGTTTAGTCCTTCGGAAAGCTCTCTGAGATTGGGCTTAAACAAGGTAGTGCTTTTATAATGGGAAAAATTCCTTTTTTTAGGATCAACAGTAACGGGGATATTCTTTTTTGTGGCGATGCTCGTGATTGCCTCAATTAGCTCGGGTGTTATTGCTCCTTTGTCATAGTCTTCGAAGATGATGGCGTCGGGTTTTTGTTTTTCAATAATGGAGAGAATATTTTTTGTAAAAGCGTTGGCTATTTTTTGATCGACGATTTTAATACTTTCTTCATCCACTCGGATCATATGCTGACTTCCGGCAATGACTCTGGTTTTAACGGTAGTGGGTCTGTTGGGGTCGTTTATAAGTCCCTGATTATCGATGCCAGCAAATTTACATCTATCGGCAAACCATTTTCCCATTTCATCTTTTCCTGTGATTCCTGCAATGATACAATGAGCACCCAGAGACGCAATGTTCAGGGCTACATTGGCAGCACCACCCAACCTGTTTTCTTTTTTCGAAATGGCTATGACGGGCACCGGAGCTTCGGGAGAAATCCTGTCGACACGGCCCCACATATAAGAGTCTACCATGACATCACCAATGACCAGAATTTTTTTATGGGCGAAACCCTCAATAAAATGGCTGATTTTGTTTTTCATATTCGTTGATTGCTGGAAACAAAAATAATGGAAAAATATGAATAGTTGCTAATTCTGTTACAATGTCGGGTTGTATATGCAAAATGAAATTATGTAGATGCGAAAAACAAATCGCCTTACTGCGGATCTGCATCCACAATGATATGCACTGTTTTAAAGCCATCGCGTTGAATGACAGCATTCGTAGCCTGATTTAAAAAGACCCTTATTTTTGCCTGATTTACCTCTTTTTCAACTTTCAGAATGATTCTTTTAATATAAAGGTTTTGTACTCTTGCAATGACGGGCGCTTCGGGTCCCAGGACTCTGTTGCCGAACGATTTTCTCAGCAGAATGGCAAGATCATCGGCAGCTTTATTCGTTATGTAAGATTTAACATGTTTGATATCAATGTTAAAAATACGGGTAAAAGGAGGATATTTAAAAAGATTCCGGTTTGCCAGTTCTTCGTCGAAAAACGAAGTATAATCATTTTCCTTGACCTGTTTCAGAATGTAGTGATTGGGCTGGCGGGTTTGAATAATAACTCGGCCTTGCTTCACATGACGCCCGGCTCTGCCACTTACTTGCGACATGAGTTGGAAACTGCGTTCAAAGGCTCTGAAATCGGGGAAGCCCAGCATACTGTCAGCATTCATGATGCCTACAAGACCCACATTGTTGAAATCCAGTCCCTTTGAAAGCATTTGTGTGCCCACCAGCACATCAATTTTTCCTTCGCCAAAATCCTGTATTATTTTTTCGGCAGCTTTTCGGGTTCTGGCCGTATCCAGATCCATCCGGTAGATAGAAACATCCGGTAGGAGAAGTTTAAAATCGTCTTCAATTTTTTCGGTGCCAAATCCCCGGGTTTGAATGTCACTGCTACCACAGTTGGGACATGTGGTGGGCATTTTTGCCTCGTATCCGCAGTAGTGACAAGATAATTTATTGAAGCCTTTATGGTAAGTTAGTCGCACATCACAATTGATGCAATGAGGAACAAAATTACAAATGTTGCATTCTATGAAAGGAGAAAATCCTCGTCGGTTTTGAAAAAGAATAACTTGCTCATGGGCGGCTACGGTTTCTTTAATTTCGTTCAGCAAGAAGGAAGAAAAATGCCCGTTCATTTCTTTTTTCTCTGTCGCCTCTTTTATGTCTACGATACGTATTTCTGGCAGTTTGATGTCTTTAAATCTTGATTGTAATTCAACCAGTCCATATTTTCCTGAGACGGCATTTTGGTACGTTTCGATGGATGGAGTGGCTGTTCCTAACAGGACTTTAGCGTTATGTTTCTGAGCCAGTAACAGGGCGGTATCTCGACCGTGATAGCGGGGGGCAGGATCGTATTGTTTATAGGTGTTTTCGTGCTCTTCGTCTACAATTATCATTTTCAGTCGTTGAAAAGGAAGGAAAACAGACGAACGGACACCCAGAACCACATCATATTCAGTGTCTTTTAATACGTTGAGGTAAGTTTCAACCCGTTCGGCATCACTAAAACGAGAATGATAAATGCCGACCCTTTTGCCAAAAACAGCACGGAGTCTGTTAATAATCTGACTGGTTAGAGCAATTTCGGGGAGCAGATATAAAACCGTTCCGCCCGACTTAATGACTTCATTTATCAGGTGGATATACAATTCGGTTTTTCCGCTGGAAGTCACGCCGTGCAGTAAGATGGTATCTTTTTGTTTGTATAATTGACGGATGGTTTCAAGGGCTGAAGATTGAATTTCATTCAGGTCAGATATTTTTTTGACGGCATCAGAACCCGGGTCAAGACGACCAACCTCCATTTCATTTTCTTCTAAGATGTTTTTTTCGACTAATGCGTTTAATGCAGCGGTAGCCCCCGGGATTTTTTTCAATAGTAAACTACGATTGACGGTTTTCTTCCCTTCGGGATCAAGGGGACGAGCCAGGGCACAAAAAACCATCAGAATATCAGATTGTTTGGGGGCCGATTGAAGTCTTGTAAAAACAAGGTTTAGTTGATCTTTATCGTAAATATCCGGATGAAGGCTGATGTATTTCTCAAATTTAGGACTGTATTTTTCTGACAAGTTTTCTTCAATAGCAATTAGTTTTTTTTCGACCAAGGACTTAATAACGTGTAATGATTGGGTTTCGCGTGCCAGGGACCTGAGTTTTTCTATAGTAATACCCGGATTCTCGTTTACGAGTTGATATAATAGCTGTTCTTTTTCAGATAGTTCAATTTCAGAAGATTCGATTGCCAGAGGCAAAACCACAGATTCGCTTTCGATTTTCAGGCCGGAGGGAAGTGCGGCTTTCATTACGTCGCCTATATTACACATATAGTATTCGGCAATCCACTTCCATAATTCGAGTTGTTTTTCGGTCACAACGGGATGGTCGTCGATGACAGATACTAGGTCTTTAGTCTCAAACTCTGGGGTATGATTATGCAGTTCGGAGACGACGCCTGTGTATATTTTTCTTTTTCCTACCTGTATCAATACGCGCATTCCCGGGCACAGACTTTTTGAATAAATGTCCGGGATGTGATAGGTAAGTGTTTTGGGTAGAGAAAGGGGTATGATTACTTCTGCAAAATCCATGTAAAAGCTTAAGTATTTAATACATCAAGTACGTGAAGGAGTTCTTTGTCCATCTTTTTTCTGGTTTTTACTGCTTTTTCAAGGGGGACAAGAACAACTTTAGAATTTTTATAACCAGCCATGACGTTTGTTTGACCATCAAGAGCTGCTTCAACGGCAGCAACACCTAGCCGACTTGCCAGAAAGCGGTCGAATGCCGAAGGAGAGCCACCGCGCTGAATATGACCCAGAATGGAAATTCTAACATCGTAATTTTTTAATTTGTCTTTATATTTTTCAGCAAATTTAAAAGCTCCGCCGGCTTGATCTCCCTCCGAAACAAGAATAATATTGCTTGATTTTTTATGCGCATGACCTTCTTCCAGCGTTTTGAAAAGAGTTAAATGGTCGTTTTTTATTTCAGGGATAAGTACAGCTTCGGCTCCTCCTGCAATTCCACAATTCATGGCAATAAACCCTGCATCACGACCCATGACTTCGATGAGAAACATACGGTTGTGGGAACTGGCGGTGTCCCTGATTTTGTCTACTGCATCAATAACGGTATTCATAGCAGTATCAAAACCAATAGTTTCGTCGGTTCCCCAAATGTCGTTGTCGATGGTACCGGGGAGTCCAATGCAACTGATAGGATATTTTGAGGAAAGAGCCATGGCGCCACGGAAAGATCCGTCTCCCCCAATAACAAAAAGGGCATTAATATCGTGTTTTTTAAGGTTTTGCCAGGCAGCTTCCATTCCGGCTTCTGTTTTGAATTCCATGCTACGAGCCGTTTTTAGTATAGTTCCGCCACGTTGAATAATATTCGAAACGTGGTGTGATTTCATTTCCGTAATATGGTCGTTAATCAGTCCATGATAACCATGTCTGACGCCATACACGTTAAGTCCGTTAAAAATTCCTGTTCTTACAACCGCTCTGATAGCGGCATTCATGCCCGGGGAATCGCCACCGGAAGTAAGTACTGCAATGTTTTTAATCGTTGTCATATTGTAATTATTTTAATCGTTTCAGCAATTTTTTCCATGAGCCATAAAGGTGTCGATGTGGCCCCGCAAATACCGGTCGACTGGATGCCTTTAAACCACTCCTGACGGAGATCTTCGGGAGATGAAATGAAAAAAGTTCGGGGATTTTCATTAAGACATACTTCAAATAAAACCTTACCATTACTGCTGTTTTTGCCACTCACAAAAAGTATCACATCGTGACTTCTGGCAAAAACCCGGAGTTCTTTAGATCGGTTCGAAACCTGCCGGCAAATGGTGTCGTTGTAATTTAACAGGGATTCGTTTTTTATTTTTCGGCTGATTTCTTCAATGATGTTATGGTATTTCTCTAGATCCTGAGTGGTTTGTGAGAAAATGGTAATGGGAAGGGAAAAGTCAATTTTTGATAAATCTTCGGAACCGTTGACAACAATGGCGGTGTTATTTGTTTGTCCAACCAGGCCGTTGACTTCGGCGTGTCCTTCTTTGCCAAAGATTACAATCTGGCCGTTTTCTTTTGCTGTTTCCTGATATCCTTTGGATATTTTAAGCTGAAGACGAAGAACAACAGGGCAAGTGGAATCTATTAGGGTTATATCGTTTTCTTTAGCAATGGCGTATGTCTCGGGTGGTTCTCCGTGAGCACGGATTAAAACGGTAACCTGCCGTAGTTCTTTAAACTGATCGTGATTAATTGTGATTAACCCTTTTTCGGATAAGCGTTGCAATTCGACATTATTATGTACGATTTCCCCCAGACAATAGAGTTTGTCTTCTTTTTCGAGGGCCTGTTCTGCTTTGCGAATGGCGTTTACGACACCGAAGCAAAAACCAGAATTCGTGTCAATCTCAATTTTCATGAGCAAAATTGTAGATATGTTTGATGGCAATGTCGAATTGTTCTTTCCGGGAGAGGCTCGTGTTGTCTATTACAAAGGCGCCATTGGCTTTTCGCAAGGGACTGTCTGATCTGTTTTCGTCCATATGATCCCGTTGCTTCAGATTGCTTAAAACATCTTCTAATGAAGTTTTAACACCTTTTTCCTTGAGTTCAGCCAATCTTCTTTCGGCTCTGACCACAGGATCTGCGGTCATAAATATTTTAATATCTGCATCAGGAAAAACAACAGTAGCAATATCTCTGCCATCCATTACAATACGCTTGTTTTTACCCATATTCTGTTGCAATTCTACAAGTTTTTTTCTGACCTGGGAGATGGAGCTAATTTGACTCACTTTGTCTGCTACTTCGGGCATTCTTATTTCTTCCTCGATATTCTGGCCGTTGAGTATCGTATCATTGCTATTAGAAATGGGATTATATTCGAAATGAATGTCAATTTTATTGAGTGATTGAATGAGTATTTCTTCAGAAATGCTTTCTTTAGTAATCATTCCGTTTTGCAGGGCATAAAAAGTAACAGCCCGGTACATTGCACCGGTGTCAATATAAGCATATTCAAGAACCTGAGCAATTTCACGTGCCAGCGAACTTTTACCGCAGGAAGAATAACCGTCAATGGCAATTATTAGGTCTTTCATTTTATAATATTTCAAGGTAAAGTTAACGCAAATTTGTCATATCACATCGCCTGCTATTTAATAGAAAATATATTTGCATGGATATGCTTGATTTTTTTATATTTGCCTAAAATTAATCTGTTTGATTATGAAAAATTTATTATTTGTGTTGATGGTGTTGGCTTTTTTTAATGGTGAAGCGAGTGCTCAGGATATTTCATTAGACAAGGCGTTTTGTTATAGAGAGTCTGTTCGCTCTGGAAATATGGTTTCTGTGTCGATATTGGTAAATCTTAAGGGCGTGACAAAAGGGAAAACCGTAAAATTGAAAGAAAAAATACCCATGGGCTTTGATGCTAAAATAACTCAGCCGTATGGAAGTAGTGCAGAAGCTTTTGAAAACAGTGTAACTTTTGTATGGACAAAAATGCCTGAGGCAGATTTATTTATAGTAAAATACGAACTCATGTCAGCGACACCCGTTAATGAAATGGTAAGTCTTAGCGGAACCATGTCCTATTTATCTGAGTTTGGGATGAAATATATTTCTGTTGTTCAAAAAGACTTTTCGACAAATACCACTGTTTCTGGTCTTATTGCAAATATTCCACCCTATAAACCTGCTTATACTGGCGGTGAGGATGTGGCAGAAAAACCCATCGAGCGTCCGGTAGAAGTTATAACTTCTACAGCCGGTAATGAGGAGAATTCCCCAAAACCCAAGCCCAGGGTGACAGAAACAACGACTGAAAAAGTAACTCCGATAAAAACCACACAGGAAACCAAAACTGTCGTTGAGCAACCTGTGGTCGAAAAACAAGAAGTAAAACCTGTTGAAAAGAAACCCGAAGAGCAGAAAGTAGTAGAAGTAAAACCCGTTGAAACAAAACCGGTTGTGCAGGAGGTTAAGCCTGTTGTAGAGGAAAAAAAATCGACCGGAATAAATACTGTAAGCGATATGAGCGGGGTCTTTTATACTGTGCAGATTGGCGCCTCAAAAGAAAAGCTAAATTCGGATTATTACAATAAGTATAGTTTTGACAAGGAAGTCAATGAAATGTTGATTGATGGGATGTATAAATATTCTCTTGGCAAATTTCCTACACTCAAAGAAGCTAATAGTTATATGCCATCTGTCAAACAAAAAAACATACAGTGCTTTGTTGTAGCTTATATGGATGGTAAAAGAGTCTCTGTAAGTGAGGCGCTTGCTGTTTCAAAAAAATAAACCAAATTACTTTTTAAAAGCATTCCAGCCCTGAGCGGATAATGGAATTAAACGGTTGTCGGAAGTAATACTATTGATGCCTTCGGCTCTTTCTGTAATATATCCGATAACGGTAATGTCTTTTAATTCTTTGACCTTTTCAAAATCTGAAACAGGAACGGTAAAAAGCAGTTCGTAATCTTCTCCGCCATTTAAAACGGCCGTTTCGGCTGCAATAGAAAACTCATCCATAGTCCATGATGTTTGGTGTTCAATGGGCAGATTTTCAAGAATAATTCGGCATCCTGTTTCAGACTGACTACAGATGTGCATAAGTTCGGACGAGAGTCCATCCGAAACATCAATCATAGAAGTAGGTTGGATGTTTTCTTTTTTCAACAGTTCAATGATATCTTTTCTGGCTTCTGGCTTAAGCTGACGTTCTAAAATATAGTCGTATTTATCCAGATCGGGTTGTATTTTTTCTTTTACAAAAAGTTCTTTTTCTCTTTCCAGTACCTGAAGACCGGCATAGGCAGCACCCAGATTGCCAGAAACGCAAATAATATCGGTGGGTTTTGCTCCGCTGCGATAAACGATTTTTTCTGGTGCAGCAGAGCCAATAGCAGTAACTGAGATCATTAATCCGGTAAGTGATGTTGATGTGTCGCCACCAATCAGATCTACTTTATATTTTTCACATGCATGGTAAATGCCGGAATACAATTCTTCCAATGCTTCAATGGTGAATTTTCCCGAAATGGCAATCGAAACCAGGATTTGTTCGGGGGTTCCGTTCATGGCATAAATGTCAGACAGATTTACTGTAACTGCTTTGTATCCGAGGTGTTTCAAAGGGGTGTACATCAGGTTAAAGTGTATACCTTCAACCAGCAAATCTGTGGTGACAAGTTTGTATGATTTGTCGGATGCTTTTATTACAGCACAGTCGTCGCCTACCCCTTTAATGGTAGCAGGATTCTTGGGTTTGAAAGGATCGGTGAGGATTTTTATTAGGCCAAATTCGCCTAGTTCAGAAATCGGAGTTGCTGTTTTATTGTCTTCAATCATAATTACAGATTTTACGTTTGCAAAGGTATTGTATTTTAAAAGAAATAAGAAAAAGTGATAGGTGTTCGGAAAGGAAACGTGATTATTTTTTCGAAACAAAGAGGCTGTGAATGGTTTCCATTAGATAATAAATAGCTGACCACCACCAGGCTTTAAAGTAGGCAGCCTGGCTTTTGCGGGCATATTCTCTGACATACTTGCCATCTGAAGGCTGATATATAATACAGTCGTATTCGGCGGCAATAGACAGATATATTTTATTCTTAAAACGTTTGTAATAGTTGTCTTTTAATAAGGATTTCAGTATCCTTACGTTGTTTAGGGAGAAAGAGTCCGCCGATTGTTTTTTACTGAATCCTTCGGTGTGATCCAGATAAACAGACCAGCATCGATTAAAATAATAGAATCTGGACTGGCGAATAATGAATAATTGCAATGCCCAACTGAAAGAATAAGGAGGAAGATGAAAACTGTTAAAGAAGGGCATAAAATCCCGGTTGCGAAAGACGAGTGAAGCGGTAGGAATAATATTTCGCCGAAGTAAATTATGTGGGTAAAAGTCAGGACTGTAAGTGTTAAACTGACTGTAGTATCTGTATTTGTCGTGTGCCTGTTGGATGGCTGTTGGTAGTGCATTGGGTTCGGTTGCTACTGACGATTTAATCATGGCATCATGAAAACAGGCGGTATAATCTGAATTTTGTTCAAGAAAATCGATCTGACATTGTAGTTTTCCGTGATAAGTCCAAAAATCATCGGCATCCAGCCATGCACTATATTTTCCTTTCATTTCTGAAGCCAACTCACGGGCAATAGCTACCTGACCTTTTTTTTCTTTTTGTAAAAAAATACGGATGATATCGGGATAATCTTTTTGGTACTTTTCTATGATTTCTGCTGTGCCATCTGAACTGGCATCGTCAAAAATTATAAGGTCAATGGCAAAGGAAACTTTCTGGTGCAAAACAGATTCAATGGCCCTAGCAATATAATTTACGTGGTTATGTGCTACAATGCCTACGCTGACAATCAATGGATTTTGTTGTGTATTCATAATCCGGGTATGATTGTAATGGCTGTAAATTCTTCGTCGTTTGAAATGGAAACGTCGTAGTTCAGTATTTCTCCTGAAATAGCGGAGAGATATGGAATATTGCGTGAGGTTTTTTGTATTGCCAGATAATTTCTGCCTGTCAAGGAATATAATATGTCCAGATTTATTGATGTTTCATTATAAATAATGGAAGAATATTTGGTTGCTTTTTCTTTTGGACAATTGAAGGCTAAGGTGTAGATATAATCTTGTGAGATGTCTGACTGGAAGAAGAAACGTTTGTTTTCCCAAAATATCGAACCAGTGATGGTTTTTTCCTCCTCAAAAATGGGAGGTATTTTTGCCACAACTGAAAATTGCGAGGGGGAAAAGGCCTCCTGATGTCCGGCTTTCATCAGTATTTTAAAGGCAGCTTCTTTACAGGTCCATCTCCAAATTAGTTCAATGGCAGTATTTTTAGATTCTTTTTTTTCGGTATCAGATAAAATAAGTCGCGAAGCCCCCGGACGGGAAAACGTCCTGAAGTTTTCAGTATGAAGCGTCATAATATCGTTACCACACAAGGTCATTATCCCTGTTTTTGAGAAATGACATTCATGGCATCTTGTATAGTGATGATTTTATTGATGCTTTTGTCATCAATTTCTATATCATACTTTTCTTCAATATCTAAAACAATGTCTACAACGCGGGCAGAATTGATTTTCAGGTCGGCAATTATTCTTGAACTTTCTTTGGCATCGTCAACCAACTTTTTGTCAAAAGCATATTTTCGGATGATTTCTTTAATCTCGGCAAATAAAGTTTCCATATTATAGTTTTTTAAAAATGATACATGAGTTAACATCACCGAAGCCGAAGCTGGCCTTGGCAAAACAGTTGATATTTATGTTGTTGATTGCTTGATGTGGAATGCGTTCTGGCGATAAAATTCGTGCAATATCGGGATGTAAATCTTCGCAGTTTAATGAAGGATGAATAAAACTGTTCTTCATTTCCATAAGAGCAGCAATTGTTTCAATTACACCTGCAGCGCCAATTGTGTGACCCACAAGAGATTTCGTTGCATTAATATAAGGAAAATCTTTTCCTTTTCTATTTAATGCTAATGACCAGTTGGAAATTTCCAGTGGATCTGCCATGGTAGAACTTAAGTGACCCGAAATCAGGTCAATTTCCTGAGGCTCGGCATTGGCATTTTCCAACGCTCCATGTATACAACGTATAACGCCTTCGGATGATGGTGCCGTCATGCTTCCTCCGTTTCTTTGTCCCCCGGAATTAATAAATCCTCCAAGAATTTCTGCATATATGGGAGCATTCCTTTGACGAGCCGTTTCGAGTTCTTCAAGAATAAGCATACCGGCTCCTGATGATGGAACAAAGCCGCTGGCGGTAGCACTCATAGGTCGACTGGCTTTGCTCGGCTCTTGATTAAACGAACGGGTTGTAACCCGCATGGCATCAAAGGGAGACCAATGCCAGGGGGAATAAGGTTCTGAGGCCCCGGCCATCATTCTTAAAGCTTTGCCAGATTGTATTCTTTCGAAGGCTTCTATAATCGATTCTGTTCCGGTGTTACATGCTGAAGAATTTGCACTAAGCCGGTTTCCCAGTCCTAATATCGAGCTCAGGGTAGCCGATCCACCACTCAACATGCTATGTTCAACAATGGTAGATCGAAGTTTTTTTATGATTTTTTGATTGGTTATCGGGATAATTCGCTCTCCATAAATGTCAATTGTGCCGATACCTGTGCCGATGATAGCTCCTGTATCATAGTCGGGAGGCGAATCTGGAGTTTCAGGTATTTTAAAACCGGCATCTGTCCAGGCTTCCAGTCCTGCTATTACGGCATACTGAATCATTTGGCTGGCCGTGATGAGGTTGTATAACTCAAGCCAGGACTTAAATGTGCTTTGCGAAATATCCGGAATACCTCCCACCTGACAGCCAAATTCCAATGCTTCGAGTTCCGGAAAATGACGTAAACCAGAAATGCCCTGCTTTAAAGCCTGTGTAAAAGTTTCCTGCCCGATTCCGTTGGGTGATACAATTCCTATACCCGTTACAACAACTCTCTTCTTCATGAAAAAACAATTTTCATTATGGCTTGAAGTTTAGCGGCAGTTTTTCCTTCGCTATTAAACATTTCGATACTGCATTTTAATGTGTTTTGACGAAAGTATTGCTTATGTGAAGTTACACGAACTTTTTCGCCGGGAAGCACAGGGATTAAAAATTCGGCATCGACAGAAGACAACAGAGTTGTGAATTTTCTGATTTCGTCTTTGAAAAAGTATAAAGCAAAACAGGTTAATCCAATTTGTCCCATGGTCTCTATCAGAATCACACCCGGAGTTATTGGATTGCCTGTAAAATGCCCGGCATAGAAATACTCGTCGGAACTATAAGTATAGACGCCGGTTATATGCTCGTCGGTAACTTCAAGAATGTCGTCGACAAATCGGAATGGCTTGCTGTAAGGGAGTTTTTCAAGAATAATTCGTCGTATATTTTCGTCCATATTTAAAACGATTTTAATTGCTCCCCACCATCCACTCTGATTGTTTCTCCTGTAATCCAGGCGGAATCATCAGAAGCCAGAAAAGAGACCACTTTAGCGATGTCTTCGGGTGTTGTCAGTCGTTGATGAGGATTACGCTTTTTAGCGTCTTGTATTAATTTCTCGTATTCTGGAAAAACAGCAAGAGCCTTTGTGTTAGTTATCCCGGCATTGATCAGATTTACAGTAATATTTTGGGGTGCCAGTTCAATAGCCATATATCTGCAAGCAGATTCGAGAGAAGCTTTTGCCATGCCCACAGCGGCATAACCGGTTAAATATTTGTAGCTGCCTTCGCTGGTGAGACCAATAACACGTCCGCCAGCGGCAAATAAGTTGTGTTGAAAAAACAATTGTGTCCATTGCACAAAAGTGGCTGCCATCGAGGTAAAAGTATGTGTCAGACTTTCGAGATTCAGTCCGCCTTCTTTTTCAAATAAAGAACCAATGTTTCCATCGGCAATAGCATGTATGAGTACCTGTACTTTTTGCCCGGATGCTATAACAAAATGATTCACTGACTCTAATGTTTCAGTGGAGTTGACGTTGGCATTAAAGGTGGTAAGCGTTTGTCCGGTGGTTCTGATTTTTGCAAAAGCTTGCTCTACTTCGGGCATTTGACTTTTTCTGTCGCGGTGGACAATGATAATATCATATCCCTTTTGAGACAAGGTGTTTGCACAGGCAAGCCCCATGCCACCCGAACCGCCCAGAATTACAGCCAATGGTTTCATATAAGCAAAGATAAATGTTTTATATTAAGATTTCAATAAATGTCAGTGGATTATAATTGTCGTTTTCAGAAGCATTATGTAAGTTTGTAAAAAACACCCTATGCCCGGAATGTATCATATGCTTTATCTGGAAGCTACAAAGCGCTGTAATTTTTCCTGCCCGAACTGTTCCAGCGGGTCGCAGGGAGACTATTGCGAATCAGACGACATGTCTCTGGATACTATTGTAAACAGGATACTTATTCCTGCAAAAGCTTTGGGAACGGAGTATATTGATTTTTCTGGCGGAGAATTTTTACTACGTAAAGATGCATTTGAATTACTCGAAATTGCGCATAAAATGGGCTTTGGGCTGGGTATTTCAAGTAATGGGAGCACACTGACCGACGAAACGCTGGAGAAAATAAATGCCTTAGTTGGGCAGAATATGTTGATATCTCTCGGAATCAATTCGTTTGACGAAGACAATTCCTTTTCCAGACAAAGTACGCCCGACTTTTTTTTAAAAACACTAGAGCGTCTCGAAAGACATCATGTTCGCGTTAATGTTTCTGTTACCATGGGCGAATTCAATAAAAAATCATTCAGCGATACCATACAGAAAATTACCGATTTAGGCTTGCCCTATAACAGAATTCCATATACTCCCCGAAATAGTAGTGAAAAATCATGGATGTTTGATAAAGCGGCGATGAAAGATTGGTTGCATCCGGTCTTATGTAGCCACTATAAGGGCTATGTGAGTTATGTGCCTTTTTTTCTGACGAAGAAAAAATATAATCAACTTGCGGGAACTGAACACAATTATCCGGTTCCAGTGGAACCATCCGTAGGATGTTGGGTGGGATCGTTTTATGCCATCAATCCGGCGGGAGAGGTCTCGCCTTGTCCTTTGCTTTCCGATCATGTTTCGGGAGGGAATGTACTCACAACGGATTTGAAGGATATTCTATTCAAATCTGAACTTTTTACACGTATAGTCGACAGAAATAATTTTAAAGGAAAGTGCGGAACCTGTAAAAATAATTACACTTGCGGTGGATGTCGTACCTATGCTTATTTTCTCTCCGGTGACGTGTACGAAAGCGATCCTACTTGTTTCATCGACGAATTATCTGCCGAAGAACTGGAAGCACTTGAAAACAAAACGGCTAAAAATTTCAGAAACTATTGCCGCATGGTCCATTTTGGCAAAAAGACAGAAGAGTAAAACTTAAACAACTGTTCCAAAGTCGGGCACATCTTCCTTTACAACACATCCTGCTCCAACAACAACATTTTTACCAATACGAATATTGGGAAGAATTACGGCATGGGCACCAATATAGCTGTAATCACCAATCTCAATAGGGCCTATAACTGCAGCACCCGGACCCACGTTTACAAATTTGCCAATTCGGGCGGCATGACCAATACTGCAATGCACATGAAGGGCACATCCTTCGCCCATTTCTAGTCCATGCGAAATGCCGCAAAAAGGTTCAATAATGGTTCCCGGGGGATATTTATTGAGAATTGATATGGCTGATTGCTGAGAGATTACCTGAGAAAATTCTCCGCCTAAGGATTTGAGTTTTTCACTCAGACGTTCACGGATTCTGGGTTGACCAATTCCGATAACAAACTGGGGGTCTGTGTTTTTTATGTATGTAATTAGTTCGTCTTCCTTTGTAATGACTTTAAACTTTTCAAAAATAAGTTCAGCTACTCCTGGATTTTCATCATAAAAAACAATAGGTCCAGCGTATTGATCTTTCATCAAGATGCTTAAAACTTCTTTTCCTAAACCGCCTGTTCCGACAATAATCATTTAGTGATTTTTAAAAAATGTGTGAATAGTCTGACAAATATATGAAATTTCATCGTCCGAAAGTTCTGGATAAATAGGTAACGATAGCGTGGTTTTGCTTAATTGGGTGGCTGTTGGAAAGCGATTCGTTGGTTTTTCGAATAAAGGTTGATCGGGCAGGAGCTGTGGATAATGAATGCCGGTCTCGATTCCTTGCTCTTTGAGAAAGGTTTTAAGCTTATCCCTTTGGGGTGTAAATAATGGAAATTTATGATAATTGTATGCTTCGTTGTTTTGTGCTATTGGAAGATGAGAAAGGGCGTCGGAGTATGGTATCAGATTATAGTATTTTTCAGCAACGGTTTTTCTACGTTGAATGATGTCGGTCAGTATTTCGGTTTGAAATAAGATAAGGGCAGCCTGTAATGTGGAAATGCGACTGTTATAACCCTGAATGCTGTATAATCCGCTCTCGGCATTTTTGCCTTGTGACCGAAAGGCCAGAATTTGCTTGTAAATTTCAGGATCATCGGTCAGGACTGCCCCTCCGGTGCCAAATGCGCCAACAATTTTAGAGGGATCAAAGCTAAAACAGCTGCATAAACCGGTATTTCCTGCGGGTATTCCTTCAAAAGAACTTCCAAAGGCCTGAGCTGCATCTTCGATGATGATGATATTGTTTTCGCTGGCAAAGTCGAGCAATGTTGCCGGATGAATCATTTTACCATGCAGATGAACCGGTATAATTGCTTTTGTTTTTTTTGTGACAACCTGCTGGGCTTTTTCCATGTCCATGTTGCCGGTAATATCCGTGTCAACAAATATGGGGGTGGCACCAACTCTAACTATAGGCGAAGCTGAGGCAATAAATGAATAGGCTGGCACTATGACTTCGTCTCCTTGTTTAATACCGGTTGCCTTGAGTGAAAAATATAAGGCATCCGTGCAGGAACCCGTCATAACCGCATATTTCCTTTGGCATAAACGGGACAAGTTTTCCTCCAGAAGAGCAACAGATTTTCCTTCTAATACCTGACCGGAAGCAAAGACTTCATCGGTAATTGCATTGATTTTTGCCTTATGGTTTTGGTAAAACCTATCTATATGATAAAATGGAATTTTCATCATGCAGGCTAGTAGTATTTTTCAGGATAGTTTAGAGATGCAATATGAGCTTTCATTTTTTCAACGTAGACTTCGATGCCCTTTGTTAAATCGAATTGTGGGTTATATCCCAGCATTTTTTTTGCTTTGTCAACGTTCATGGCTCCCCGGTTGGGTCTGAATGGCTTTGCTTCACTTAGTTCAATCGTAGTTGCCGGGACAATCGAAGACAATGTTTCTGCCAGATCTTTAATCGAACGACTTTCACCACGACTAATGTTAAATGTATGATTGATGGCTGCTTCATTGTCAATTGTCAGGGTCAGTCCATGCACCACATCGTCGATATAAGTAAAGTCAAGCAAATGTTGACCGCCATTATCTAAAAGTAGCGGTTTTCCTAGCAAGGCATTGGCAGCAAAAAGTTCTGTTACCCTGAAATTGCAATCTGTAAAGCCATATACGGCAGAAGGTCGGATTATGGTATAAGCTAGTTTTTTCCTTTCGTGATAGGCTTTTAAAATATTTTCCCCGCATAATTTAAACGATCCATAGATATCAATAGGGTTGCACGGAAAATCTTCTGCCGGAGGTATGATGTTTCCTTGCTCATCTTTTGGGAAAGATCCATAAACCATGGAAGAGGAAATATATACAAATTGTTTGACATGTTGTTCGGACGCACAATGAATAGCATTGTACGTACTGTCAAAAATATGTTGTTTTGCAAGATGGGGAAAGTAATCGGCAACTCCAGCTACCGGTAGACTGGCAAAATGAAGAATAATGTCGGGTGTATTGGCCTTAAAAAGATCAGTAACGGCCTGAAAATTTGAGATGTCGGTTGGAATCGTTGAAATTCCTTTTTCGTTTAATAACTGTTTGCGAATAGAAAGATAATAGTTGTAGTTATGCCGGCCCTTGTCGAAAAAATATTGTTCATGATCAGCGAGAATTATTTCAAAATTCTTGTTCTGTGAAAGTTGAAGGGCAACGTGATGACCGATAAACCCCAACCCGCCGGTAATTAATATTTTTTTCATCAGATGCTCATGATGTCTTTTTCTTTCTTCTCCAATATTTCGTCTACTTTTTTAATGTAACTATCCGTCATTTTTTGAATTTTATCTTCGGCATCTTTTATTTCATCTTCGGGAGTGCCATCTTTTTTTAGTTTTTTCAGGGCTTCATTGGTGTCCCGTCGAATATTACGGATACTTACTTTGGTGTTTTCTCCTTCGTTTCTTACTTGTTTTGCCAACTGACGGCGTCTTTCTTCAGTCAGAGGCGGAACGATTATTCTAAGTATATCCCCGTTATTAATTGGGTTAAAACCTAGGTTGGCAGACATTATAGCTTTTTCTATAGGTTCCATCATGCTTTTATCCCAAGGCTGAACAACGATGGTTTTTGCATCGGGTGTATTAACGTTTGCGACTTGTGACAATGCAGATTTTTGACCATAATAATCTACAAAAACAGCATCAAGCATAACGGGAGACGCTTTTCCGGCTCTGATTTTAAGTAATTCGCTTTCAAGATGTTTGTTGGTTTTGTCCATTCTTTCATTGGCATCTTCCAAGTATAGTTCTATTTCTTCACTCATATGGCTGTTATTTAAGTGTTACTATTGTTCCAGTTTTTTTAGTTCCTTTCATCACTTTCTCCAATGTGCCCGGGCAGTCCATATTGAACACCAGGATAGGTAAATTGTTTTCTTTACAAAGTGTGAAAGCAGTAAGATCCATTATTTTTAAACCCATGGCATAGGCTTTGTCAAAGCTAAGTGTATCAAATTTCTTGGCTTTGGGATTTTTTTCAGGATCCGAATCGTAAACCCCATCTACCCGGGTTCCTTTGAGTAAAACATCTGCTTTTATTTCAATAGCTCTTAGCGCAGAAGCACTATCGGTAGTAAAAAAAGGATTACCTGTTCCACCCGCAAGTATGGCCACTTCTCCCCGCTGAAGACTATCTATAACATTATCGGTCTTATATAATTCTCCAACCGGTTCCATCCTAATAGCAGTAAATACTCGGGCTTTTATTCCATGAGCAGTTATAGCTGTTTCTAAAGCGATACTGTTTATAACGGTGGCGAGCATCCCCATTTGGTCTCCCTTAACACGGTCGAAGCCCTTTTTTGTTCCCGACATACCTCTGAAAATATTCCCTCCCCCGATGACGATAGCAACCTGTATACCTGATTTTGTGATAGCACATATCTGCGAGGCATACTCGTTAAGTTTGTCCGGATCAATGCCATATTGACCCTTTCCCATAAGCGATTCTCCGCTTAGTTTTAAAAGTACTCTTTTGTATTGCGACATTTTAAGACATTTACATGGCAAAATTAAAAAAATATGATAAAGTTCTTATATGAATTTCATCAATCATTTGAACAGGAAATACACGGAATATTACAAACAGATGCTTAAGTACTGTCCAGCTCTTAAAATACCGTTTTTTGGAATGTCGTTGGTTTCCCTTATTTTTCGCACCGTTGTACCAAATTCATTGGCTATTTTATGCAGATAATCACCTCTTTTAATCTTGTATAAAAGAGCGTCTTCATGATATACAAAATAGTGGCCGTCATTTTTCCTTAACAAGATAGTTTTATATTTAAGCGAATGATCTTCTATAGATATCAAATGAGCAGGATTTATACTCTCTCCTTTAAACCTAATTTCCAAATGCAAATGAGTGCCTCGTGAAGTACCCGAATTGCCACAGGTCCCAATAATATCTCCAGCATTGATTCTTTGACCGGCTTTTACTTTAATGGTTCCCAGATGAGCATAAAATGTTTCCAAACCATTATCATGACGTATGATGACAAGTCGGCCATATCCTCCAAAAGACTTAGACATCCTTACTACCCCAGGAAAAAGGGCATGTACAGGAAGCCCATGATAAATGTCGAGGTCAATTCCTTCGTGAAACTTGCCGTCGCGCCAGCCATAGGGTGATGTTATCCTTCCTTCTCCGGGAAGACTAAATTGTGAACTATCCGAAATTAAAGTGATTTTTAATATACTGTCGTTATATGTTATGCTTTTCGGATAAGGATTCGGTTTTGTCGTGCTCCAGATATTGTCATAAACATAAGCTGCTGGAAATGCAGATTTACCATTGTCATATTTTATAATGGGAATATTATTCTTTTCTGATAGGGTATCATTTTCATAGAGTTTTAAAAATATTGGAATGTCTTTAAAATAAAATGCATCTACACACTTAGGAATGAGTAGGATAAGAGTAATGAGCAATGTTGAAAATTTGATTTTCATTTGTTTTGTAATGCAAATGCGGTTTTTATGCATTTCAAAAAAAGCGAATATAATTGTAAAAAAAAAATATTTTGCTGAAAAAATGAACAATGTGGTTATTTGTTCAAATGGTTAGGCCAAAAAAAAGGGCCGAAGCCCTTTTTTTATTTTTCTCTCATGAGGTAGAAGAACCCCTTTTCTTCGAACTGGGTATCATC
>PHDH01000033.1 GCA_002840935.1 Bacteroidetes bacterium HGW-Bacteroidetes-21
ATAAAAAGCTTCACCGCATCCAATGTTGTTGTACCAATGACAGGGTCTCCTCCTATTCCAATACAAGTTGACTGCCCCATTCCCAGCTTTGAAACCTGGTCGACCGCTTCATAAGTAAGCGTGCCTGAGCGACTGATAATTCCAACTTTTCCTTTATTGTGAATAAAACCAGGCATAATTCCGACTTTGGCTTCTCCAGGCGTAATGATACCCGGACAGTTCGGTCCAATGAGCCGACAATCTTTATGTTGGATATATTCTTTTGCTTTAACCATATCGGAAACAGGAATACCTTCCGTAATAGCAACGATGAGTTTAACACCAGCATCGGCAGCTTCCATAATGGCATCTGCTCCAAAAGCGGCTGGAACAAAAATAATGGAGACATCAGCTCCAGTTGATTTTACAGCTTGATAAACGGTATCAAAAACGGGCAATCCCAAATGCATTTGTCCTCCTTTTCCAGGAGTAACACCTCCAACAACTTTTGTTCCGTATTCTATCATCTGTGAAGCATGGAAAGAACCTTCGCTTCCGGTAAAACCCTGAACTATAACTTTACTGTCTTTGTTTAGTAGTATACTCATTTCTTTATTCTTTAAAACTCAAAAGTAATGATTTTTTTACATATAAAAGTCTCACGACCGACTCAATGGGTACAAATTAAAAAAACTTCACATTTCATAATACCAAGTTTTGTGTGCTAAGTTATGAGTACTGAGTTCTAAATTTCAAGTATAGATTGCATAAATTTTGATTTCACGATTCGATAACTGAAATCCTTACAATGAAGCAATTATCATCATTTTAAATATTTTCACTTCCCCTGTTTGAGAATTTGCCATAATTTTTGTAGGTTTGAAACTTAAATATATAATCTATTTAGCATGAAAAAAATTATTGTTCCAGTTGACTTTTCAAAGGATTCCATTAATGCACTTGAACATGCAATAAAGATTGCCAATGCTGTTGATGGTGACATCCGGATTGTCCATGTCACTAAGTCGAAAAATTTCGAACTTCCTTTTTTCATCGAAAATTTTGACCAGATGGTTGGAAAATCGCTCGAAGACTTTATGGAACTGATATACAATAAGTATAAATCAAAAATTAAAAATAAGTTCGATTACAAAATCAGAATCGGAAAAGTATATCGTGAGATCGTCAATCAGGCTAAATATGATGATGCTTATATGATTGTTATGGGAACGCATGGCGTTAGTGGTTTTGAAGAAATGTGGATAGGCAGCAATGCCTATCGCGTAGTTTCAAACGCCACCTGTCCTGTACTCACCGTAAGACATGGCTGTCTGAAATCGAAATACGACAATATTGTATTGCCAATTGACATCACTCCCGAAAGTCGCAAAAAAGTTCCTTTTACAGCTGAGTTGGCAAAACTTTTGAAAGCAAAAATTCATGTTCTTTTGGTCAGTGAGTCAGACAATAAAGTAATTCAGAAAAAATTAGAGAACTACGGTAATCAGGTTGAAGAATACATGGTAAATAATGGATTACGTTCATTGGTTACCAAAGCCACCGGAGCAAATATTACCGATGTCACCATTGATTATGCCCGAAAAATCGGAGCTGATATGATCTCTATTATGACAGAACAATCATCCAGTCCCTATAATTTATGGATGGGAGCTTATGCTCAACAAATGGTGAATCATTCTCCCCTTCCCGTATTAAGTATACGTTCGCACGAATAAATATGAAAATAGCCTTATTCATATTATCACTATTATTGACCAGCGTTTTTGTCAAAGCGCAGTCGGAAACAATTTTCGATCGTCTTTCTTCAAACGAAGGTGGAAGTGGTAAAATCACGATACATCAGAATGGAAATGTAGCCTCACTGGTCTCAAAACATACGGAGTTAAATAAAAAAGTGAAGGGATTTCCCGGTTTTCGTATACAAATATATTTTGGGAATGGAAACAAAGCAAAAGAAGAAGCTTTAAGAGTAAGAAATTCTTTCAATGAAAAATATAACGACATAGAAAGTTACATTCTTTATCAATCTCCATATTTCAAAGTACGCGTAGGCGATTTTACAAACAGGTACGATGCCTATATTGCATTTCAGAAAATCTCACTAGACTTCCCCACCGCATTTCTTGTGGAGGAACTAGTTAACCCCTTAAAATAATCGGAATGAACAAGATCTGTGATGTTGCAAAGTTATCGGAGATAGCCAGAAACATCAGGATAGACATCATTCGGAGTCTGGCACAGGCAGGTTCCGGACATCTTGGAGGGTCGCTCGATCTCGCCGATATTTTCACTGTACTTTATTTTAACGAGATGAATTTTGATCCATCTCAACTGAACAACGAAAATCGCGACCGGCTTATCTTATCTATCGGACATGTGGCACCTGTTTTATATACAACACTTGCACATGCCGGTTTTTTCCCGGTGGAAGAACTCGCTACACTCCGCAAAATGGGAAGTCGCTTGCAGGGACATCCTTGCAAAGAAACAGGACTCCCGGGTATTGAAGCATCTACAGGTTCGCTGGGTCAGGGTCTTTCATTAGCCACTGGACTAGCCCTTGCAGCACAACATGATAATTTATCCCACCGAACCTATTGTATACTCGGCGACGGAGAATTACAGGAAGGCCAGATTTGGGAAGCTGCCATGAGCGCCGCCCATTACAATCTCAATAATCTTACAGCCATAGTTGATAGAAATCACTGTCAGATTGATGGATATACGCACCAAGTCATGAATCTTGACCCGCTGTATAAAAAATGGTCATCCTTTGGCTGGAAAGTAATCATGTGTGACGGCAACGACTTTCACGAAATACTAAAAGCCTTCTATATTGCCCGACAGTCATCCAATCAACCTTCCGTGATTATTGCCCAAACAACCATGAGTAAAGGAGTTCCTTCAATAGAAAATGATTATACCTGGCATGGAAAAGCACCTTCACCAGAACAAGCCCGAGAATTTATTGCCGAAATAATGAATGTACGATGAATCCATTTACCAGCAGAAAATTAGTCCCCACTAAAACAGGATATGGAGAAGGCTTACTGGAAGCAGGCAGGAACAACCCCCGTGTTTTTGTTTTTGGAGCCGATATAACAGCTTCAACAGGAACTGACTTATTTGCCAAAAATCTACCCGATCGATTTTATTCACTCGGGATTGCTGAGCAAAACATTGCTGGCGTTGCAGCCGGCTTTGCACTGGCTGGAAAAATCCCCGTCTTTTGTACCTATGCAGTATTCTCTGCTTTCCGATCTGCCGATCAAATCAGAGTTTCCATTTGCTATAATAATCTCCACGTCATTATTGGAGGAGCTCATGCCGGCATCTCTGTCGGTCCCGATGGCGCTACACATCAGGCACTGGAAGATATTGCCGTGATGCAGGCTTTACCGGGCATGACCGTCTTTTCTCCCTGCGATGCAACGCAGGCCCGACTGGCTGTAATGGCCGCCATTGAAGAAATTAAAGGCCCTGTTTACCTACGTTTCGGTCGGGAAGCAGTGCCCGATTTCACTTCTCCCGAAATGCCCTTTATTCCGGGCAAGGGACAAGTTTTTAAAGAAGGAAAAGATGTCACCATCATTTCTACGGGGCACATGACCTGGGAAGCTCTGGAAGCAGCAGCTAAACTCGAAACCGAAGGAATATCAGCCCGCGTCATCAATATACACACTATCAAGCCCATCGACCGACAAATCATCGAAAAAGCAGCCCGTGAAACAGGCGCTATCGTGACAGCAGAAGAACATCAGATTAACGGCGGACTGGGCAGTGCGGTGAGTATGGTTCTGGCTCAAACATGTCCTGTTCCCGTGGAATTTATAGCCGTACATGATTGTTTCGGAGAATCGGGAACACCCGCCGAACTCATGGAAAAATACGGTCTAACTGCTCAAGATATTTATCTGGCAGTCAAAAAAGTAATAATTAAAAAGTCAATAAAACCATAATATGTCGGATGCAATAAAACACGAATGTGGATTCGCCCTTATCAGGCTCAGAAAACCATTAGAGTATTACAGGGTTAATTATGGAAGTTGGATGTATGGGATAAACAAATTGTGGCTTTTAATGGAAAAGCAGCACAACAGAGGCCAGGATGGTGCCGGTGCCGTTTGTCTGAAAATGGATCTTAAGCCCGGCAAACAATACCTGCAACGTTATCGCTCCAACAAGGACTCTTCTATTATTGATCTTTTTGACATGATCAATAAAGACATTACTAAAGCCGCTGAGGGGAACGAAGAAAGATTATCCGACCCAACCTGGGCAAAAGAAAACGTACCTTTTGCAGGTGAACTCTACCTGGGTCATCTCAGATATGGCACTTTTGGAAAAAACAATATCGAAAACGTACACCCTTTTCTTCGTAGCAATAACTGGAAATCCCGTACGCTGGCTTTAGCTGGAAATTTCAACCTGACCAACGTAGATGAACTTTTTGAGCACCTGATTGAATTAGGACAACATCCCAGCGAATACAGTGATACCGTTAGCATGCTCGAAAAAATCGGTCATTTTCTTGACAAAGAAGTCGAAAGAGTTTTCCGTCAATATAAAGAAGCAGGTATTCCTAACCGCGACATTTCTAAGTTGGTAGCCGAAAACATGGATATTAAGCGGGTGCTGAATGATGCTTGCTGGCGTTGGGATGGCGGCTATGCAGTTAGTGGCATTACCGGTACAGGAGATTCATTTGTACTACGTGATCCATGGGGCATTCGTCCTGCCTTCTATTATTTCGATGAAAACGTAATTGTAGCTACCTCCGAAAGGCCTGTATTGCAGACAGCATTAAACATTAATATTGATCAGGTTTTCGAACTTAAACCCGGACATGCTCTAATCGCCAGAAGTGATGGAAGAGTTTCTGAAGAATTGATTATAGAACCATATATAAAAAGAAGCTGCAGCTTCGAACGCATTTACTTTTCGCGTGGAACCGACCGTGATATTTATCTGGAACGTAAAATGCTGGGAAGACTTTTAGCACCTCAGGTTCTCGAGGCTATCGATTATGACATCGAAAATACTGTCATTTCCTATATTCCCAATACAGCTGCCGACTCGTTTTACGGACTCGTAGATGCGATAAACGACTACTGCAATCAACTTAAAAAAGAAAAAATTCTAGCCTTAGGCCCCAATCCCGATGAAGCCGAACTGGAAAAAATTCTTAAAATAAAAGCAAGATTCGAAAAAGTAGCGGTAAAAGACGTCAAGATGAGAACCTTTATCTCACAGGATGAGGGGCGTAAGGATCTTGTAAGCCATGTGTATGACGTAACTTATGGAATTGTAAGAGATAATATAGACACTCTGGTCATAGTCGATGACTCCATAGTTCGCGGAACAACGCTTAAAGAAAGTATACTTCGAATTCTTGACCGTTTAGTACCCAAAAAGATTGTCATTGTATCGTCTGCACCTCAAATCAGATACCCCGACTGTTATGGGATAGACATGGCTAAAATGAACGACTTTGTTGCTTTTCATGCAGCCATGGACTTGTTGAAAGAAAGAAAAATGGAAAATGTGATAAGCGAAGTATGGAAGATTTCTAAAGAGCAGCAGCATTTACCCAAAGAAGAAATTGTTAACTACGTTAAAAGGATATACGAACCCTTCACTGCACAAGAAATTTCGGATAAGGTAGCCGATCTACTTCGGCCGAAAGACCTTCATGCAGACTTGAAGATCATTTTTAACAGTATTGAGAATCTGCATACAGCATGTCCGGGACATTTAGGTGACTGGTATTTTACCGGAGACTATCCCACCCCCGGAGGCAACAAAGTAGTAAACAATGCATTTCTGAATTTCGTAGAGGGAAAAAACGAACGCGCTTATTAATCAGTTTTTGAATTGACTGATTAAGTATTGTTTATCGAAAAATTATTAGATATTTGTAAAATCATTTGACTGAACTATGACACTTATTACACCTGGCGAGTTAAAAAAAGCAATTTTCCGAAGTTTTGGGAAAGGGAATTTTACCAGGGCGCTTGTACAGTTAGTACAGACAAAAAAAATAAACAAGTTTTACAGTTCACATTCTAATGACAGTCCTAAAGTATTCACAGAAGCCGTAATAAAAAGACTTAAATTAAAATATGAAGTCACTGCTGATGAATTAAAAAGAATACCCAAAGAAAATCCGCTGGTAATTATTGCAAACCATCCTTTCGGAGGCATAGACGGTATTCTGTTAATTAAAATTATTTCTGAAATTCGTCCAGACATTAAAGTATTGGCTAACCCAATTTTCCAGCGAATAAGTCCACTTAAAGACTTTATTCTGCCTATCAACCCCTTTGTCATCAAGAAAGACAAAACACAAATTCTTTCGGGCTTTAAACTTGCTTTTACTCATGTTCAGAACGGTGGCACACTGGTAATTTTCCCCGCAGGAGAAGTAGCTACATTCAACCCTGAAACAAAAACATTTTCGGAAGGTATCTGGCAGTATTCAATACTTCGCTTTATAAAGAAATTAAAAAGCCCTGTTTTACCTATCTACTTCCAAAGTAACAGTCACAATCCTTTCATCATCTTTAATCTCGCCAATATTAAGGACAAAGAAATTCCTTCTGAATTGTTCAACCTAAAGAAAAGAAACATAAGGATTAGGATAGGCAATCCCATTCCTTTAAAAGAACAGGAACATTTTACTGACATTAGTCAATATGGTCGATTTTTGCGAGTAAAAACAAATTCTTTAGGAAATCCAATTGAAGTACGCAAATTTTTCAAACCCCAATTTCAATTTTCCAGTACAGTTGAACCTATTGTTGAACCTGTAAGTAACGAACTTATTCAAAAAGACATAGACAATCTTCCCGAAAAATTCTATCTCTTTAAAACCAATAATTTCAAAGTCTTTTGTGCTCCTTCGTTATATGTTCCCAATATACTGAATGAAATTGGCCGATTACGCGAAATAACTTTCCGTGCAGTTGGAGAAGGCACAAATAAAAGTATCGATCTGGATGAATTTGATTTATATTATAATCACTTATTTATCTGGGATACTGATTTGAATAAAATTGTGGGTGCCTACAGGGTAGGAAAAGGAAAAGATATCGTATCACAGTTTGGGAAAAAAGGCTTTTATATTCATAGTTTGTTCCGTATAAACGACAGATTTACACCTTATCTCCAGCAGTCGCTTGAGTTAGGCCGGTCATTTATTGTCAAAGAATACCAACAGAAACCTATGCCATTGTTTATGCTTTGGAAAGGCATACTCTACTTTCTACTTAAACATCCAGAATACAGATATTTGATTGGACCCGTAAGTATCAGTAATCAGTTCAGCCAGATGTCCAAAGCCCTGATTACCGATTTTATCAAGACAAATTATTTCGATAACGAATTATCATCCCTTATAAAACCACGAACTCAGTTTAAGGTTATTTTGCACGACATTGATACCGAAATAATCAATGAAGCTACGCAAAAGGATATTAATAAACTGGACAAGTTTATTGAAGACATTGAGCCTGCAAATTTCAGATTACCCGTTTTACTGAAGAAATACATCAAACTAAACGCAAAAATTATTGGATTTAATATCGACCCCAAGTTCAATGATGCACTAGACGGTTTAATGCTGCTTGATTTATTTAAAGTCCCGATGGAAACCATAAAATCTCTGTCTAAAGAACTGGAAGATACAAACATACTTGAGCGTTTCTATAACGGAGATCAGGAAATTATGAATCGCTTTAACGAATAGCGACTTGTTAAATTCAATTTAAAAACGCATTTATTCGCTTTTTTTTTTCCTCTTTCGGCCTTAAAGACTATTTTTACAGTTCGAAAGCTATGAATTTCCAGATTCTGATAAACGGGATTATTATTGGTATGTCGGCCTCTATTCCTTTGGGACCGATTGGCATACTTTGCATACAAAAAACTATTAACAAAGGTCATTTTGCTGGCATGGTGGCTGGTGCAGGAGCTGCTTTTGCCGATACATTTTATGCAGTAATAGCCGGTTTCGGAGTGACTTTCATTACCAACTTCATTGAAGAGCAGCAAATTTATATTAAGATAATCGGGGGTATCATACTTTTAATTCTGGGTTATCGCATTTTTTCGACCAACCCGGCTATACAAATCAGGAAAAACCGAAACAACAATAATTTTCTCACCGACTTTTTTGCCATTTTCATTCTCACTTTGTCGAATCCCATGACCATATTTTTCTTTGGGGCTGCGTTTGCCGGCTTTGGAATCGTTCGGGAACAAAGTAACTGGGCAGAACTACTTCAGTTAATTGGTGGCGTCTTTTTAGGTGCTGCTGCCTGGTGGTTTATCCTGACAACATTTGTCAATATTTTTAGAAAGAAATTCCGACTCAAAAGACTTTGGTGGATTAACAAAATTGCCGGCAGTCTGGTGATACTTTTTGGCGTATTTGTCATTATCAGTTTGTTCTTTATCAAGTTCTGATTTTTCTCCTACTCATTTATGCATTACTTCCCCATACATTATAACGAGCCTTTGTTTCGTCCCCCCGCAGAAGCGTATTCAGTTATTTTTCAGATTACATTAGGCTGTTCGTGGAACAAATGTACTTTCTGTGAAATGTATCAATCCAAAAAGTTCAGGGTCAGGAAAACAGATGAAGTATTTCCCGAAATCGAAACCATGGCTGACTTTAATCCGGGAGTTAAACGAATATTTCTGGCCGATGGCAATGCCTTTGTTCTTTCTGCCGAAAAACTCATCCCCTATCTCGATAAAATTAACCAGCATTTTAAAGGACTTCAGAGAATTTCATCGTATGCATTGCCCTCAGATATTCTGGCAAAGAGTTCCGAAGAACTGATTGAGATCCGGAATAAAGGTCTAAAACTACTGTATATCGGCATAGAAAGTGGCGACAACGACGTGCTTAAAATGATACATAAAAGTGAGACCCACGAAAGCATGACCCAGGGTATACTCAAAGCTCAAGCAGCAGGTTTCGACACATCAATAATGATACTCAACGGACTAGGCGGGAAAAAATACAGCCGGCAACATGCCCTCAATTCAGCCAAAATCATTAATGCCATTAATCCCAAATTTCTTTCTACCCTAACCCTGAGCTTTCCTCACGGATCAGAACATTTCAAAGAAAAACTCAACGAAGATTTTCAAGCATTATCCGTAAAAGAACTTTTTGAAGAACTTAAGATTTTCATAGAAAATATTGATACCACCAATGTCATATTCCGCAGTAACCACGTCTCTAACAATATAAACCTTAACGGCACTTTATCGAAAGACAAAGAAGCATTACTCGAGACACTAGCACGTGCCATAGCCCAAACTCCCGAAGGTATTATGCCTCCGGATTATGGGTTTTTATAAAAACGTTATTTAAAACATCTTTCTAAAAATATCTCACTCTACATGTAAAGTACTGTCTCTTTGTGCCGAATAGGCTGCTTTTTTTAAATCTTCGTTACTGCTATGATGTCGATTTTTTTGAACCGTATGACAACTCATGAATAAAAAACAAATCAATAACAGATAAAACTGTGAAATAATCTTCTTCATTATTTAAATATTAGTAGAAAGACTTGAACCAAAGGTAAAACAATTTGCTCAACAAGGCAACTACTATTCTAAAAAATAATACGATTAATCGATAAAAGCCTTTTATTCTGATTACGACTGAAAATCAAATGCATAGATTCTTTGTTCAACGACTGTTTTTCTGTCTGAAAATGCTTATCTTTGCAAAAAATTTCGAATGACCCAAAGAATCATCCAAACTCTTGAAAATTGGCTGCAGCAGGCAGGTCTGGATCATGATACTTCAAAAATAGTATTAGCTTTCATCATACTTATTTCCATTGCTATAATCAGCGTATTACTTAATTATGTCGCTAAGAAGATTATCTTAAACATTGTAAAGCAAATTGTTAAGCACACAAAAAACACTTGGGATGATATTCTTTTAGAAAAAAAAGTATTTCATCGTTTTTCGCACATTGCTCCTGCCATTATAATATACTACGCAGCTGATATTTTCCTTGGGTTCAGCAAAGGCTGGCTACATTTTGCTCATGCGGGGGTGTACATCTACATGACCATAGTCTTCATGCTCATTTTCAGCTCGTTTCTCAGTGCACTGAATGCTATTTATCTTCAATCATATGCATCGACAAACAAGCCTATTAAAGGTTATTTACAGGTTATCAATATTTTTAATTACGCCATTGGGAGTATCATTATTCTGTCAATACTTTTAGATAAAGACCCCAGCTATTTTATCACCGGTATGGGTGCGCTGGCTGCAGTTTTACTATTAGTTTTCAAAGATTCTTTATTGGGATTGGTTGCAGGGATTCAGCTTTCGGCCAACGATATGGTAAAAATCGGGGACTGGATATCCATGCCTTCGAAAAACGCCGACGGAATGGTTACCGAAATTTCACTCAATACTGTCAAAGTTCAGAATTGGGACAAGACCATTACGCTGGTTCCTTCGTATGCATTGGTCTCTGAGTCTTTCATCAACTGGCGAAGCATGGAGGAATCCGGTTCGCGTCGTGTGAAAAGAGCCTTGCTGATTGATCTTAAAACCATACATTTCCTTAGTCAGGAAGAAATTGACGGGCTGAAAAAAGTTCATCATCTGAAGGATTATCTGGAGCAAAAAGAGCAGGAGATTGAAAATTTCAACAACGAGAATAATGTCGATACCACGACATCCATCAATGGACGTCGCATGACGAATATTGGGACTTTCAGAAAATACTGCGAGATGTATCTTAACAATCATCCTAAGGTAAGACAAGACATGACTTTAATTGTGCGCCAGCTACAGCCCGAAGAAAAAGGTCTGCCCCTCGAACTCTATTTCTTTCTGAATCTGACCGAATGGGTTCCATATGAAGCCATACAGTCGGATATTTTTGATCACCTGTTGGCCATTGTTCCTGAATTCGGACTCAAAGTCTTCCAGAACCCTACCGATTTTGGTTTTGGCAAATCAAACCCTTCAAAGTAGAAGCACATGTTTGGTAATAATAATGTTTTAATCGTATTCATCGTTTCGTATGCTGTTGCTTTGATAATATTCTGGTTTTTACTGAAACAATCGGGCAAATATTCTCTCCGAAAAGCCAATATTTCGGCTATACGTTTTCGCTCACAGACCAAACCTGTTTCGGGTGGTATTGGACTATTTATCATGACCTTATTCACAGGAATACTTTTCTCATACATACTTAATAAAAACTCCGGATTCTCTCCTCATCAAGTATCAATAGGCTTTGCCCTCATCATTGCATTTTTTTCGGGACTCCTCGACGATATTATTAATGTATCTCCTCTTATTAAATTCATTTCTCAGGTACTAATTGGAATTATCTGTATCCAATCGGGCATCATAATACATATTACAGATATTGAAATGGTAAATATTTCGTTCACTATATTATGGATTGTGGGCATTATGAATTCCATTAATATGCTCGACAATATGGATGCTGTTACAGCAGTTACAAGTGTCGGAATTTTATTGGGCATTGGCGGCATCAATGTCATCATGCAATCTGACGCCGGAGATCATTATTATATTAGTATTATTCTGGCCTCACTCGTAGCTTTTCTGTATTTTAACTGGCCAACAGCCAAAATGTATATGGGCGATAATGGTAGTCAGTTTATGGGAGCCCTTTTGGCAATATACAGCATTATTTATATTTGGAATCCTTCGGGCGAAATCACCGGTTCTTTTATGGGTATCAAGCCTTTTATCGTCGTCTTTTTAGCTTTCCTGATACCTATTACAGATACATTTACTGTGACAGTCAACCGTTTGCTCAAAGGAGGTTCTCCTTTTGTTGGTGGACGCGATCACTCTACCCATTTCCTTTTTTACCGGGGCCTGAGCGAAAAATCCATCGCCGCTTTGTTCCTTTTTGTTTCTATTGGCATGAATATGATTGCCATGTTGCTCGCTACCGGCATTCTTGGCCTTAGCCACCCAATCAGTATTGTAAGCATTATATTAGCTGTCTCATACTTCCTCGCTGCCTATATTAACACACGAATCACCAAAGTACCCTAACATGAAAAAGATTTATCAAGCCATACGACAGAATCATCTCCTTTCTGTCGCCATTTTTTCACTTACTGTAGCTATCTTCTATATAGCCAGTACCTCTTCGGAACATATCAATAAGTCGAGCCTGAAAGAAGATGCCATGTTCTCGAAATTTATTGATCAGTATCAAAAAAACTATGCCGTATATTCTCTGGTCATCCCCGATACCGTTATGTTGGCAGACGAAAGAGTTCCCACTCAGTATTTTGATGTATACGAAAGTCTGGATCGCGAATTGCATGTGAACACATACTGGCATTCGCAATTCTTTCTTTATTTGAAACGGGCCAATCGCTTTTTCCCTATCATTGAACCCATTTTGAAACGCAATGGGATTCCTGACGATTTTAAATATCTTTGTATCGCCGAAAGCGGCATGACAAACGCTGTATCGCCTGCTGGTGCCTCGGGGTTCTGGCAATTTATTAAAGCTACTGGAACACGCTTCGGACTGAGAATTGATGACGAAGTAGACGAACGCTTTCATTTGGAAAAAGCGACCGAAGCTGCTTGCAAATACCTAAAATACATGTACAAGGATTATAAAAGTTGGTCATTGGTAGCTGCTGCTTACAACATGGGACAAGGTGGACTGGACAAACAGATTAAAAACCAGAAAGTTTCTTCCTATTACGATTTAATGCTGAACGATGAAACGTCTCGATACGTATTCCGCATAGTAGCCATCAAACTAATTTTTGAGAACCCCAAAGGCTATGGTTTTAACTTTATCCCAAAGCAACTTTACACAAAGATTCCTACCAATATTGTTGAAGTGGATACGACCATCACTGATCTGGCAGATTTCTCAATCCAATTGGGTATTAACCTCAAGTTGCTTAAAATTTTTAATCCCTGGTTGAGACAAAACCAACTCACCAATTCCGACAGTCAAAAATACTCTATTATTATTCCCAAAGAAGGTTACCGGGATATGGAGAAGCTATATGGTGTTTTTGAATATTCCTTACCAGCTGATTCCATTCAATAAACTATGTCTTCCGATTCCGATAAACTAAGTATTACTGGGGCCAGGGTTCACAACCTGAAAGATATAAGTGTTGAGATACCCCGCAACAAACTGGTAGTAATTACAGGTCCCAGCGGTAGTGGAAAATCTTCCCTCGCTTTTGATGTCATTTTTGCAGAAGGGCAACGACGATATATTGAGACATTCTCGGCTTATGCCAGAAATTTCATCACTAACATGGAAAGACCTGACGTCGACCAGATTACAGGTTTAAGTCCCGTCATCAGCATTGAGCAAAAATCGGTCAATCGCAACCCACGCTCAACGGTTGGTACCATCACAGAAATATACGATTTTCTTCGACTCCTCTATGCCCGTGCAGCCGATGCCTACTCGCATGTCACCGGAAAAAAAATGGTACAGTACAATGAGAAACAGATACTGGAAATTATTTACGAGAAGTTCCCCGGAAAAAAGATACAACTTTTTTCTCCTTTGATTCAAGGTCGTAAAGGACATTATCAGGAACTCTTTGAACAACTCCGACGTAAAGGGTTTCTTTATGTAAGAATAAATGGAGAGGTCAAAGAACTTGTTTACGGCTTAAAGACAGATCGTTATAAAAGTCATTCCATCGATCTTCTGATAGACAAACTCATTGTTTCTGAAAATGAAATGGATCGTGTTAAGGAGTCGGTATCACTGGCATTAAAACACGGCAAAGGCGTTTGCACTATCCGACTCATGGACGACAACAAGGACTATTTTTTCAGTCGCCATCTGATGTGCCCCGAATCAGGCATCAGTTATTCGCCTCCTGCTCCCCATACTTTTTCTTTCAACTCACCTCACGGTGCTTGCCCTAAATGCAATGGTCTGGGATATATTTATCAAGCCGATCTGGAAAAGATTATTCCGAATAAAAATACGTCCATTGCAGCCGGAGGAATTGAGCCTTTGGGCAAATACAAAAGTTCGATGATATTCTGGCAACTCGAATCAATCGCTGCCAAATATGGATTTAAACTTTCCGATCCCATTGGAAAGATTCCTGAAGAAGGTCTGCAAACGATTTTGTATGGGTCGGACGAGACTTTCAAATTATCAAATTCGCCTTTAGGAGCCACTTCGAATTACTTCTTGAATTTTACCGGCATAATAACCTATTTGCTTAACCAGAAAGATGATCAGCATGGCAAAAAGGCGCAGCAATGGTCCAACCATTTTATTTCCAGAATAGACTGCCCCGACTGTCAGGGTTCCCGACTCAAACCCGAATCGCTTTATTTCAGGATAGACAACAAAAATATTTCGGAATTGTCGCGCATGACCATCATTGAATTATACCAATGGTTCGGAAATATTGAAGAAAGACTATCCACACGGCAAAAAGCCATTGCATACGAAATTCTTAAGGAAATCCGAAATCGCATTGATTTTCTACTCGATGTTGGTATTGGTTATCTGTCACTCAACCGTTCGGCAGACACTTTGTCGGGAGGTGAGAGTCAGCGTATCCGACTGGCCACGCAGATTGGAAGTAAACTGGTGAATGTCTTATATATACTTGACGAACCCAGCATAGGACTTCATCAGCACGATAATGTTAAACTGATTGACAGTTTACGAAAGCTACGAGATGCCGGCAATTCGGTTATTGTGGTAGAACACGACCGTCAGACCATACAATCGGCAGATTATATTGTGGATATGGGTCCCTACGCCGGCATCGAAGGAGGTGAGGTCGTTGCCGCAGGAACCCTTACAGAAATCATGAAAAGTTCGTCAGTTACTGCACAGTATCTCGAGAATCCCTGTCTTATTCCCGTCCCTGAGACACGACGAAAAGGCAATGGGCACTTTTTGTCTATTCAAGGTGCAAGAGGACATAACTTACATAACATTGATATCAACATGCCACTGGGGACTATGATTTGTGTCACCGGCATGTCGGGGAGCGGCAAATCTACGCTTATTAAACATACACTCTACCCCATTCTATCGTCGCGCTTTTATCACAGCACCTTAACGCCTCTGGCTTTCGACAGGATACTCGGCATCGAACATATAGACAAAGTCATTGAAGTCGACCAGTCGCCCATTGGCCGCACACCACGCTCAAATCCATTAACTTACACGAATATTTTTAATGATATACGTAAGTTTTTCGAGGAACTTCCCGACTCTAAAATTCGAGGATATAATGCCGGACGTTTTTCTTTCAATGTCAAAGGAGGTCGCTGTGAAACATGCAGAGGATCTGGATTACTGACTATAGAAATGAACTTTCTACCCGATGTATTTGTAACCTGTCCTGAATGTAATTCAAGGAGATACAATTCAGAAACCCTGCAAGTTAAATACAAAGGTAAATCCATCTACGATGTGCTGGAAATGACCTTTAATCAAGGAGTTGAATTTTTCAGTAATATACCTGCCATTTGCAAAAAATTAGCGGTTGTAAAAGAAGTAGGTTTAGGTTATCTTAAATTAGGACAGCCTTCTACAACTCTTTCCGGTGGAGAAGCACAACGAATAAAGATTGCGACCGAATTAATGAAGAAAGACACGGGCAAAACTTTTTACATTCTGGATGAACCAACAACGGGTTTACATTTTCATGATATCCGCATTTTGCTCGGAATAGTCAACAAGCTGATCGACAGAGGAAATACAGTATTAATTATAGAACACAACTTGGACGTAATAAAAAACGCCGATTACATTATTGATTTGGGTCCAGAAGGAGGAACCAAAGGAGGATATATCATGGCAGAAGGCACCCCCGAAGAAGTCGCTGTTAATAACAAAAGTCTGACAGGAAAATATCTTTTGCCCGAACTGGATATTTGTATTACGGAAAATAACTTAACTTAGTAAAAAAAATATAATGAGCACGAACGAAGAAAAAATCTTACGCGCTTTTAAGCCTAAAGACTGGAATGAAATAATAACGCATGATACCTGGCAGATTTTTAAAATCATGGCTGAGTTTGTTGAAGGATATGAAAAATTGTCAAAAATTGGTCCTTGTGTTTCCATTTTTGGATCGGCAAGAACCAAACCCGAAAATAAATATTATCAGTTGGCACAAGACATTGCTTATCGTCTCACACAATACGGTTACGGGATAATAACCGGTGGAGGTCCTGGTATTATGGAAGCCGCTAACAAAGGCGCACACGAAGGCAAAGGCCCATCGGTAGGAGCCAATATTGAACTCGAATTTGAACAGTTTCCCAATGAGTATATAGACAAAGACAAAATCATCAACTTTAAATACTTTTTCGTACGTAAAGTTATGTTTACCAAATACTCAC
Source organism: Bacteroidetes bacterium HGW-Bacteroidetes-21 (assembly GCA_002840935.1). Lineage (GTDB taxonomy): Bacteria > Bacteroidota > Bacteroidia > Bacteroidales > GWA2-32-17. Next base: position 16,412 of record PHDH01000033.1, read on the forward strand.
AGGGTTTTGTTGTCATGCCCGGTGGTTTCGGAACACTGGATGAACTATTCGAGGCTTTAACTTTGATCCAGACAAATAAAATTGCCCGTTTCCCTATCGTTTTGGCGGGAAAAGAATACTGGCAGGGACTATACGAATGGATTAAGTCGACTATGCTGGCAGAAAAAAATATCAATGAAGCCGATATGGATTTGTTTCACCTCGCAGATAATGCCGAAGATGCCGCCGAACACATCCATCAATTCTACCAAAAATACATCCTGAAACCCAATTTTTAAAGTTTTTAACACCTGTTTAAAACTTTTATTCATTTCTCACGTAAACAGTTACGTGGTTTTGAACAAATTTTATCAACAATTGTTGATAAAATACACATTATTTATAGATATTTGTAATGTCAAAATAAGTCAAGATGTTAAGCTATATCCACTTCCTGATAAATTCTATTTTCCTCTTCCTGGGATTCTTATTTTACGGAGAAGTTGAACTCAATATAAATGCCCCTGATGAAGTTGAAGCTGGCTCTAGCTTTATGGTTGAGGTTACCATTAACAAGCATGACATTGGTGATTTTGCAAGATTACAACAGGATTTTCCCCCGGGTTATCAGGTCATTGCAAAAAACACGGTAAACGGCGACTTGACATTTAAAGACCAGAAGATGAAGATTATCTGGTTAAAATTCCCTTCGGATAGTGTTTTTACCATTTCATATATGGTTCAGGTTGACCCGACAGCAGACGGCGTATTGGATCTGGGAGGAACATTTTCGTATGTCCTTGAAAACGAGAGGAAGACAGTGGATGTGCCAGTAAAACGAATTTTGATTGTCCCTGCGGGTTCGATAACCAATCCCAACAACAATAATATTGTTGACAATAATAGTAATGATGTTACTATGTTGCAGGATTTAAATGACCCTGAGAAAACTCTTTGTTACAGGCAAGTGACCACGGAAGGAAACGATTACATTGTCAGCATTCTGATCAAGAAAGGGACGATAGGAGAAGATAAATTTGCTAAAATTCAGGAAAAAATTCCGGCAGGCTTTAGCGCTGAATATCTAGAAAATAAAGGTAGTATCTATTCTTTTAAAGAAAATAACGTAAAATTGATATGGATGACATTGCCAGCCGAAAATCAATTTGTTATCAAATACAAACTCACACCTGATGTACCCGGAACAGTTCCCGAAATCAGTGGCAACTTCTCGTACATTCAGAATGAAAGCACTAAAATTATCACCATTAAGAATTTCGATTTCATGAATGCCAATGCGATGGCAAATAATAACACTAACAACAATAATACTGACAATAATAATAATAATAATAATAATAACAATAATAATAATACAGACAATAATAATAACCAAACGACTGATAATAACAATAATAACACGACCGATAATAATTCAAACAACAATCATACCGACAATAATAACAACAACAATGGGAATAACAATAATGTAAAGAATGGTATCCCTACCCCCGAAACAGGTGTTTATTATAAAGTACAAATTGCTGCAGCCAGACTGGTCTCAGTTAACCCCAAATACTATTTCAGACAATACAATATAAGCGAGACAGTTCAGTTGGAAATGCATGATGGATGGAGAAAATACACTGTGGGCAAGTTCAATGAATACAAACAAGCACGTGATCATCGTGTAAATATATGGCAACAAACGCCCATCAGAGATGCTTTTGTTGCAGCTTATAATAATGGCACCAGAATTACTGTACAGGAAGCATTAATGATAGCAAATCAAAAATGGGTACAATAATTCAACTTTTTATTATTATTTTCGTACAAGTTTTTGATATAAATTATTCATGAGATTTCTGAAGCTAATTCCTGTCTTATTACTTGCGAGTATTTATGCTCATTCACAGGGTATTCCGCCAGACTCTACCCAACAGAATTTCGAATATAATTACCTATTTCTTGATACAACCCCAATTCCAGAAAGTGCCGTTTTTAAACCCGTCATTGGTCTTGGGTTTGGTTCATTTACATACAAAGGCGATGTTAGAGACAATTATTCGGGGCATCCATGGACAGGTCTTTATGCCTTGAACTTCAGTGTCTCGAGAAACTTAACTCCTTTTCTTTATGCTAATTTCAATGTCACGTATGGAAATATGGCAGGGACTCAGATTGCAATTAACGAGAATCTCAATTTTAAAACTCAGGCTTTAATTGGAGGTATTTCTGTAACCTACAATTTTAGAAATTTTTATAAGACAAAGTTTCCTGTCAACCCCTACATCAGTTTGGGTATTGAGTCGTTCGAGTTCAATTCCAAAGCTGATATGTACGATGCCATGAACCGTCGTTATTATTACTGGTCGGATGGCACTACCCGCGACAAACCCGAATCCCCCGAAAATGAATTAACCAGTGTGCTATTACAACGTGATTATAAATATGAGACCGATCTGAGGGAATTAAACCTTGACGGGCAAGGAAAATATCCACAAATAGCCTTTGGCATTCCTATTGATTTTGGTGTAGAGATGAGACTTCACCGCAGACTGACTATGAAAGCCGGAGCGACCTATCATTTTAATTTCAATGATAACGTTGATAATATCAGCAGTAAAGGAGAAGGCGACAGAAAAGGTAATAAAGGGGGTGATAGATTCTGGTTTACTTACGTGACTTTCCATTTCGACCTATTTTCTCAACCTCCTATGACAATTTACGACAGACATTATGTTGATGTGGATTTCAATTCTATTGATGCAGAAGATGAAGATGGTGATGGTGTTATTGATTTATGGGACGAAAGCGCTCAAACACCTCCAGGAGTCAAAGTAGATAACCGAGGTCGTCCTATTGACACTGATATTGACGGTATTCCAGATTTTAGAGATGATGAAATAAACTCAGCCAAAGGCGCCATGGTAAACCTTAAGGGGGTAACGATGACAGAAGAAGAGCAAATTGCCGCTTCCACACTTAAACCAGGCATCCCATCAGACAGAATTTGCGACTATTATCCCAGTGAGTGTGAGGAAGATGGCCCCAGAAAATTCAGAGTCGTGTATGTTGATATCCCTGAAAAATATAAAGAAGTGGATGTAAATAATGACAACTACATTTCTGTTGACGAATTGAATATTACCATCGATAAATTCTTCGATTTCTCTTCATCATTCACAATTGATGACATATACGAACTCACTGAGTTCTTCTTCGAACAGTAATTTTAATTATATGAATAATTTTTTAATACGCAATACTGTAATTGTTACAGTATTCTTAAGTTTCGCCTTTGAGTCTCTCGCACAGACATGCTACGAACAACTTACGGATACCATCCGGGCTACAATCACTTCTGTTCAGGCACACGATACCATTTTGCAGAATCAGGATAATCCGCACTTTGTCATTCTTGATGTTCGCACTCCGTCTGAATATAACCCTTCCCATATCGAGAAGGCCATTAATTATGATTACTATAGTTCCTCTTTCACAGCCACAATTAATAGTCTGGATAAAAATAAAATCTATCTCTTATATTGTGGGTCAGGCACACGTAGCACTCTTGCTTTTAATATAATGACAGCCAATCATTTCAGAAATGTATACAACATGTCTGGAGGTTTAAGTTCATGGAATGCCAACCTTTTCCCTGTTGTAACCTATACAGAACCTCAATTCACCTATTTTGGCGACAGCATTCGTACTTTCAATAATACACCCGCAGGAACAACTGATTCAACCTGCTTTACTTTGACAAATTCGGCCAACAGTCAGTTATCTATTACCGAAATTACCGGTTTGGACGGAACAGTTTTCGATGTAGAATTCGACACGCAACTATTATTAGACGGTTCTTTCAACTACACATTCTATTTTTACTATAGCCCCGACGACAACCTTTCGGATAGTGCTATTGCAACCATTACGACCAATGGCGGAAGTCATCTTGTTTATCTTTATGGTTACCCAGAGCTGTCTTCGTCTTTTACTGCGGAAAATACTTCAGGAGATATCCATTTTCTGAGTATTAATCAGGGAATTTATGTGAAGACTAAAGATAATACAGAATCATTCATTGAGCTATATAAGATCAATGGATCTGTCGTTTTATCAAAACAGTGTTCGTTTATTAGTACAGAAGAATTAGCTTCAGGCATGTATATTCTGAGAGCTACGTCGGGAAGTCAAACAGGCGTTATGAAGTTTGTACGCTGATTATTTAGCGCGATCCATATCCTTCTGCTGGTCTTTCTTTTTCAGCGTTTCCCTTTTGTCGAAAGAATTCTTTCCACGGGCAACAGCTATATCGAATTTGGCAAATCCTTTTTCGTTTAAAACACAGTTCAGAGGAACAATAGTAAAACCTTTTTCCTTAATCTTTTTCTCTATACGCCTTAGCTCACGGGCAGTGAGAAGTAATTTCCTGTCACGCTTGGGTTCGTGATTGGCATAACCCCCGTGGCTATATTCAGCAATATGAAGTCCCCTAAGAAATAATTCCCCTTCGATAAAAAGACAAAAAGCATCGGAAAAATTAATTTTCCCTTCGCGAATAGACTTAATCTCAGACCCGGTAAGGACAGCTCCAGCCGTAAATCTGTCGAAGAGTTCAAATTCAAAAGAAGCTTTTTTATTTTTGGCAATAAGACGGGATTCCATCAACCGATGATTTTAACAACAACAAAACGAACCAACAACTCCGAGAAGAAAAATACCAGTAAGAACAACATGGCAACCACCACTACTCTGCCCGTTCTTTTTGCCCCTGTAAAATTAAGCATGGGACTTAGTCCTGTCCAAAATATATAAATTGAATACAAACCCAGAAGCCCAAAGAAATATAAATCCCTGACTAAAAGAATCAACACTAAAATAACTAAATAAGGTATCATGGAATATCCCACAAGTTTAATCGAATTTGCATAGGATGCCTTAGTATAGCGACCGGAAAGATTCTTGATAAAAACGGCACAGGAATAAAGTAAAATATTGGGAACAATGAGAGAAGCCATGGCTTCGGGTAAGATGTCGATTAAAACGGGTGGATTGAGAGCGTATAAGTAGCGTCCACAGACTCCTGAGATAGCAGAAAGGACAACCAAAACAGAGAAAAGCAAGAAGCCCTTCTTATGAAAAGAAACATCCTGTAATATTTGCTCCCATTCTTTGTTTGGGTGAATGATCAGCTGGTATACCCTTTTTATTTGATTTGTCTTTGACATAGCCCGCAAATTTAATATAAATTTGTCGGATGAGAATGTAAAAATGCAAACAAAGAAAAAAACAGATTTGATTGTCATCTTAGGACCTACTGCTACAGGGAAAACCCGTATTGCGGCTTTGCTAGCCGACAGGTTAAATACCTGCGTCATCTCTGCTGATAGCAGGCAAGTCTACAGAAGAATGGATATTGGAACAGGTAAGGATTACGCCGATTATCAAGTAGAAGGAAAAAACATTCCAGCCCACCTTATAGACATTGTTGAACCGGGGTATAAATATAATCTTTTTGAATATCAGCGAGACTTTCATGCAGTATACACCCACATAAAAAATGAAGGTAAAACACCCATACTGTGTGGAGGAAGTGGTTTATATATCGACTGTTTACTCAGAAACTACGATCTGAGAGAAGTCCCCAGAAACATCGCTTTACGTGAAAAGTTGCAGGAAAAACCTTTGTCAGAGTTGAAAACGATACTTGCTTCGTATAAAAATCTTCACAATGAATCAGATGTAGATACGGTCAACAGAGCGTTGCGAGCCATTGAAATAGCTGATTTCCAAACATCAAATGCATTGTCATCGCAAGTATATCCTGCCATTAATTATATCTGTTTTGGGATAGATTGCGAGAGAGAAATACGTCGCCAGAGAATTACAGAACGCCTGCTGAAAAGAGCAGAAGAAGGACTTGTTGCCGAAGTAGAAGGGTTAATGAACGAAGGATTATCTTATGAGGATCTGGAATTCTATGGGCTGGAATATAAATATACTGCGGGTTATATTAGAGGGGACTTTGATAAAAATACCTTTCTGGCTTTACTTGAAACAGCCATTCATCAATTTGCAAAAAGACAGATGACCTTTTTCCGAAGTATGGAGAAGAAAGGAATAAAAATCAACTGGATTTCGAGAGAATTGACCAACGAGGAAATTGTTGATCGAATTTATAATGCATCAGAAATTGGGTAGAGTTATCCCCATTCATGAAAAACCCTTGGTCTCAGGGCAAACGCATTTAAATCGAAGAACATTAAAATAAAAATAAAAAAATTACGTATTTGCGATGATTCAAGTCGT
>PHDH01000034.1 GCA_002840935.1 Bacteroidetes bacterium HGW-Bacteroidetes-21
ATTTCACCATGGAATATTCCGTTGAATCGGCTGCGCTTTTCAATCCCTCTATTGTAAAGCATCCCAATCAGAGAGGGGTTCATAAAGGTGAACTTCGTTTTATTATGAGTCTTCGTGCTACGGGCGAAGGACATATTTCGTCTATTGTTTTTCGAAGCGGAATAATTCAGAATAATGGCAGTTTTATTTTCGATCCGATTACTGAATTTGTCGAAACCCCCGATGTTTTGCATGACCCGTTATACGACAGTCACTTGTTCCTGCTTAAACTAAAAGATATGGACTCCTATGACGAAACATGTACCCGTATTTTTGAACACTTACCAGATGCTTTCACCTACCATGAATTAAAAGTAAGCATTAATGTTCTTCAAATGGATACAGACTTCAAGCACAACGACCTGACAATCAACAACATTAACTGGCTTGCCAATTCTAATTATAAAATAAAGTTTGACGAGAGATCAAAAATATCAGAACGTGTGGTATTTCCCGTTTCGGAAAATGAAAGCCGAGGTATTGAGGATGCCAGATTTGTGATGTTTTTCGATGAAAACGGAGAAAGTTCGTACTATGCAACTTACACGGCGTACAATGGTGTAAGTATTCTTTCCCAGTTACTGGAAACTAAAGATTTTAAAAATTTTGATATTATTACCTTAAATGGGAAAGCAGTACAAAATAAAGGCATGGCTCTTTTCCCGCGCAAAATAAACGGTAAATATGTCATGCTCTCACGATTGGATGGGGAAAATAATTATATCATGTTCTCCGATCACCTGCATTTCTGGAATAATTCAGTGATGTTTCAGGAACCCCTTTTCCCCTGGGAATTTATACAAATTGGAAATTGTGGCTCGCCTGTCGAAACAAGTGATGGTTGGCTAGTATTAACTCATGGTGTAGGACCGATGAGACAATATTCTATCAGCGCCATTTTGCTCGACCTCGATGATCCTACAAAAATTATTGCCAGACTCGAAAAACCACTACTTGTACCCAACGAAAAAGAACGTGAAGGGTATGTTCCCAATGTAGTATATTCCTGTGGATCTCTGATTCACAATAACATGCTGATTATACCCTATGCCATGTCCGATATAGCCACAGGAATTGCCAGAATAGAAATAAAAGATTTAATTGCCTGCATGAAATCATGCATATAGACAAAGCTCTTTTTTGCTTTTATAAGAATTATAATACATCTTCCTACCCCACGACCAAAGCCTTCTCTTCTTTTTCCACCACTTCGCCAATAACAGCCGAAAAAGGATATCCGGATTTTTTTAGGTCCAACAACATGGCATCTACACTTGATGAAGGACAACATATAAGCAGACCTCCGGAGGTTTGTGCATCGAGAACGAGCATTTTTTGGTTAAAACTGGTTGTGGGCTCGAAACGGCAATGGGGTTCAACAAAGTCGAGATTACGAAAACAGGCGCCGGGAATGCAGCCTGTTTCAACCAAAGCATAAGCTGTGTCGAAACAGGGAAGGTTGGCAGGAGATATTTTTAACGTCACCTGACTGGCCAGAGCCATTTTTAGCGCATGACCTGCCAGTCCAAAGCCTGTTACATCGGTGGCAGCTTTAACGCCGTATTGCTGCATAATTTGAGACCCTCTGCGATTGAGAATTTTCATGGTGTCGAGAACTGTTTGGAGGTTCTCGTCGCTGGTTTCGTTGAGACGGTGACCCGCCATAATAATACCTGCACCAATGGGTTTAGTGAGTATTAAAACATTACCGGGTTTTGCCGCTGCATTGGTAATAATTTTTGCCGGATGAACCGTACCCGTCACGGCGAGGCCGAATTTCGGCACATCATCAACAATCGTATGACCACCCATAATAATGCCACCGGCTTCTTTTACTTTTTCTATTCCACCCCGCAAAATTTCTTTGAGTATGGTAAGGGGAATTTTTGCCGGAAAAGCGGCCAGATTGAGCGCTGTGAGAACCTCACCCCCCATAGCATAGACGTCGCTTAAAGCATTGGCCGCAGCAATCTGTCCAAACTCATAGGGATCAGAGCAGAGGGGCGAAAAAAAATCGGTGGTCTGAATTAAAGCCATTTCTTCCGTCAGCTTATACACCCCGGCATCATCGTGATGATCGGTGTTTACCAGCAGGTTTTCATGCGGTGTTCCGGGTAAATTGGCCAACACCTCTGCCAGTTCCTGTGCCGGAAGCTTACACGAACAGCCTCCATCAACAACTGTAGAAAGCAAGTCAAAAGATTTCATCTTATTTTTTTTCGTGAATATTAAAAGTTAATCCGTTTTCTGTCAATACCAATCGAACCATTTCAAGGTCGGTGTTTTCAGGCTTCATCCTGATAGAGAGACCACAGGCGGAGGAAATTTCCTTGGGGGTGGAAATAATATCCAGACGAAAACCGGCTGCCAGAAGCAATTTCTCGGCTTTCATCACATGGTGTGTCGACTCAAATATCAGAAGGTAGTTCATAATTTACATGAAAAGCTATGGATACAAGACAGAACCAGCGGTGGCGAGGACTTCGAGTATGTCGTACATGTTAGAAACTTTACCTACAGCCAGTTCGTTTTTCTTTTCATAAAAATCAAGGCAGGTGCCACAAACCAGTATTTCGGTGCCCATGTTTTCCAGGGTCTTTAGAGCTTCCAGAACAGGACTGTCATTAATTGCCAGAAATATCCCTGCATTGAGAAAGACCATTTTTCGGGGTTTGGCATTTACCTCAGGCAGCGTATTTACAAAGGCTTTCAATAAAATGATACCCAAATCGGCATTTCCTTCGCCCAGTGTATTTCGCTGAAATGCAATAACGTAGTTTGATATTTCCTGATTCTCTATTTCACAAAAATCCTCAGCATGACTGTTCTCGGGAACTTCTCCGGTTTTTGTCACAGTAAGCTTAAAGATGTTTCCGTTTTTAGTCAAGGAAACACTCATTCTAAACTCTTCCAGCATGCGGGTTACATTCTTTGCAGAGGTGTCGTTATCGAGTAGCACTTCCAGAGTCTCGTTTTCGGACATTTCAGTGAGGGCCTTTTTGGTCATGATCAAAGGCACAGGGCAGAGTTTGCCCCTGGCATCAACGGTTTTCATGATCTATGATTTTTTTTAGTGACTGTATGGCATATTCAACTTCTTCGGGGGTAGTAAAACAACCCAGACTAAAGCGCAGTGTGCCCTGCGGAAAAGAGCCAATGGACTTATGTGCCAGAGGAGAACAATGGATTCCGGGGCGGACCATAATGCCGTATTCTTTATCAAGTTTAGCGGCCAAATCGCTGGGGACTTTGTTTTTTACGTTGACCGAGATCAGGGGCAGTCGCTCTTCATGAACTTCCGGACCATAAATCGTGACTTCTTCCATTTTAGCCAATTCGCGCATAAAATGAGCGGTGAGTTCCGAAAGATTTTGGCGTATCGAATCTATGCCTTTATGTTGAATGTATTGTATCCCTGCTTTGAGACCCGTAACGCCCACGGTATTAATCGTTCCTGCTTCGAGGCGATCAGGATAAAATTCAGGGTGATGTGCCATATCCGATTTACTTCCAGTACCTCCGTGAATCAACGTCTTTATAGAAATATTTTTTTGCATACACAAACCCCCGATACCGGGAGGTCCATAGAGTTTTTTATGACCAGTAAAAGCCAAAATATCAATATTTTCCTTTTGCATGTCGATAGGAACAAACCCAGAAGTCTGTGCAGCATCCACCAGAAAAAGAATTCCATTTTCCTTGCACAAAGCACCTATTTTCGCAATAGGTTGTATGGTTCCAGCGACGTTAGAACCATGAATACAAATTATCATCTTTGTTTCGGGAAGGATCAGGGATCGCATATGTTCCAGATCGACATAGCCCTTTTCGTCGCAACGGGCAATATCAAAGCGAACCAGACCTTCGTCATGCAGGTATGTCAAAGGACGCAACACCGAGTTGTGTTCCATGTGACTGATAATCACATGATCGCCTTTTTCAAGCAGGCCTTTTATTGCAAAGTTCAGCGCATGGGTTGCATTGGCCGAAATAATCACGTTTTCTGAATCGGGCACATGATAGAGTCCGGCCAGGATTTCTCGGGTTTCAAAAACTTCACGGGCTGCTTGTATAGCAAAATCGTGTCCCGAGCGACCCGGACTTCCGCCGTATTCGTTCAGGTATTTTGTGATGGCTTCGACCACTCCCGGTGGCTTGGGCCAGGATGTAGCTGCATTATCAAGATAAACTTTCATGTAAAATCTTTTTTCCGTATTCGGTTATAAATAGTCGTGTTTCTACGCTGGCTCCCTTTTGAAACCGTATGATTTTTTCGGCTTCGTACATATCCGCGAGCAAAGCGCGCATCTTTTTCGTTCCCCCTATAGAGTCTTTAAATTCCTGAATTTCCATACCGTCATTTTTTGTGGAGAGTTCTTTTAAAAGACTTATCCTGTATTTATTAAGTATGGAACTATGAATAAAATCGCCCTGTAAAAAATGAATTCTTCCTTCCCGCGTCAGGTAACTAAGAAAGAGTTTAATTCGAGCTTTGGTAATATTTTTCCCTACCCCCTTTTCTTCAATTTCCAACAACACTGGTTTACTGTCACCATAAGCCAGAATTTCATTTTCCAACCATTGAATCTCCTCAGCGTCCTGCGGACTTATCCGGGGTTTATGGCCATGGAGAATCCAGGTGTTTTTATACAAATCGAGGATCCCTGTAGCTTTCATGTTTTCCAGTAAAAGGTCGAGGTATTGTTTGCCGATTTTAAGTTTCTGCAACCCTAGTTTTCCAATGATTTCGTTGGCTTCCATCCCGTCTGGAAAAATGGGAAATTTGCTGTGATATTCGCTCAGTGCGAGAGTTATTTTTTCTCTGAAAGCCTGATCATAACTCGTTAGGATAAGTATATCGTTTCCTCCGGGGGCATAGGCCAGATAGGAGGCATGTTCACTGTCCAATTCTTTTCGTAGTTCCTCTACATTGATGCTGAGCTTCTCGGAAATCTCTATCAGGGAAAAGGGTCGGAATTCTTTTTTCAGTTCTGCCACTATGCTGTCTCTCGAAGAGTTTTCTTCCAGAACGCTTGTGCTAAGCCGCGTCAGGGCCTCTGTAAGGGGGAGCGTTCTTCTGCGATGATGGAGAGGAGCGGCATCAATTACATAGCCTCCACCGAGGGTAATATCTCCCGAGGAATTACGAAGTATAAACCGGTCTTTGTTCACCAAAACACCTGCTTTACCAAGGTGTATCTGAACAATGGCAGATTCTCCGGGGTGGGCTTTTTCTTTGTCCAGCAAATGCATACGGGCCTGACATTCGAAGGTGCCAGAAAGGAATATCACATTGGTCCATAAGCCAGCTGTAATACTACTATTGAATAAAGTAATATGGGCATCCATCATACGGGTAGCTTTCAGCGGTTTATCCGAAATCAGCATGCCTCGTTCAAAGTCTTCGTTTTTTAGACCTATGAGATTAATAGCCGCTCGATCGCCGGCTTCAGCTTTTTCGACGGGTTTTCCATGCCTTTCGATAGAACGTATCCGAAGTTTCTGGCTTTCTCCCGGCAGAAGAAAGACTTCCTTGCCGGTTTCAATCTGCCCCCCTAAAACGGAGCCTGTAACGACATTCCCAAAACCCTTGACCGTAAAAATCCGGTCGATATACATTCTAAAAAGACTACTTTTTTCTTCTTCTTCGATGTCAGCAAGTGTTTGGCTAATTGCATCTACCAAGGCCTCTTTTCCTTCTCCAGAAACAGCCGAAACACCAATAATCGGAGCATTTGCCAAAGCCGTTTTTTCAAGATAGCCAGAGATTTCAAAAAGGGCCATTTCCAGCAGGTCGGCATCTACCAAATCGACTTTGGTGAGGGCAACCACCCCTTTTTTTATACCCAGTGCCGAGATAATATTGATATGTTCTATAGTCTGGGGCATAATGCCGCTGTCGGCCGCAATGACGAGCAAAACCATATCAATGCCACAAGCACCTCCCACCATGGTATTGATAAAATCTTTATGCCCTGGCACATCGATTATTCCGACAGATTCGCCATGGGCTAACTGCAGGTGAGAAAAGCCCAGATTGATAGTAATCCCTCTTCTTTTCTCTTCCTTATGGGTATCACAGTCAATGTTCGTCAGGAGTTTTACCAAAGCGGTTTTGCCGTGGTCAACATGCCCTGCCGTGCCTATGATGTGATGTTTCATATAGCGCGATTTTCTTTTACCTGCTGATGAACGTCGCAGATAATTTGAGCGATTACCTTAGCCTCACTTGGATAAAGGGTGAGCATATCGAAACAGATGTTGCCTTTTTTAAGTATGCCCAACACAGGAGTCTCGTGGTTTAGTAATGCATGATACATTTTTTCGGCATAGTCGGATCGCAATTTATTCGACGATTTTTGTTTTATGACCACCGTGAAACTTGGAATTTCTTTATCAGGTAAAGTGCCTCCACCACACTGGCCTTTTGAAGTAGTAACTTCGGCCGAAATGCCTGCTTTGGTCAATTCGTTTTTGAAGAATTCAGCTGTAGCTTTAATATCGGCGGATTTTCGGGTAAGAAATTTAAAGGTTTGATTCTTTTCGGTAAGATCTGTCTCGTTGAGATAGTTCAGTAACGTCGCTTCGAGGAGGGCAATAGTAGATTTACAAACCCTGAGCGCCCGAAGCATGGGTTCTTTTTTGAGCTTGGCTATCAATTTTTTATTTCCGACAATAATCCCAGCCTGTGGACCTCCCAGAAGCTTGTCGCCACTAAAACAAATCAGATCGACACCTTTTTTTAGGGCAGTCCGGACATCGGGTTCACCTGAAAAAAGAGGATTTTTTTGTGCACTCAACAGTCCACAACCCTGATCAAAAAGCACAGGTATTTTATTTTTTCGGCCCAAAACTACAAGCTCTTCGAGCCCCACTTCCTGAGTAAAACCCTTGATGACGTAATTCGACTTATGCGCCTTAAAAAGCATGGCCGTTTCTTTGCCTATAATCTTCTCGTAATCTTCAACATGCGTCTTATTAGTAGTCCCCACTTCTACCATCTTACAATCCGATGCGGCCATAATTTCGGGTATCCTGAAAGAGCCTCCGATTTCGACCAATTCACCACGGGAAACAACCACTTCCTTATTTTTTGCAAAAGCTCTTAACACCAGCATGACAGCCGCCGCATTGTTGTTCACAATCAGTGCATCTTCGGCACCGGTGATGTATTTCACCAAAGAAGTAGCATGGTCGTTCCGACTTCCCCTGACACCTTTTTCAAGATTAAACTCCAGGTTATTGTAGCCGCAAAGTATTTCATGCACATCATTCAGTAAAAATTCGCCGTATGGCGCACGCCCCAGATTAGTATGAATAATGACCCCGGTAGCATTATAGACCTTTTTTAGGCTGCGACTTCCCGAAACCATGATTAACGATAAGATTTTTTCTGTAATGGCTTTGTCGTCGGGTGCCGGTTGTCCGTTGGAAATATTGTCTCTGAAATGCAAAAGCGACTGCCGAATAGCAAATGTCACCAGTTCTTTTCCATGCTTTGAAATAAGCGATTTGACTTCTGGAGATGACAGAAGTTTATCAACAGCAGGAAGGCGTTTGTAATCCTCCTTATTTGATTTCATAGTCTTAGCATCAGGCTATTATTTGCGAAAATTGGCAGAGAGAGCAGGAATCGAACCTGCCACAGCCGGTTTTATCCGTCTGCTACCGGTTTTGAAGACCGGGTGGAACACCAGTCCCGTTCTCTCTATTTACATTACAATAATTATCTAAAAATACGATTCTCTTTTTAATCCGCCAAAAGACCCTGCCTTTTTTGTCAGTTTCGAGTTATAAAAGAATTTAAAAAGAGCCTTTTAAAGACAAAACAACAGATTTGCTTAGATTTCTTCTCATTGATTTTTCGTCTTAAAAATTCGAAGGGGGTTAAGCATGGTACATTTTGGATATTCGCAAAAAAGCGGTAGATTTGATTATGAATTTCATCAGAAAGCACGGCTTTTCTCTGCTGCGTTGGATTATTGCAGTTGCTTCGTTTATATATCTGACCCATATTCTGTATCACCATACCGATGAAATCAGCCGTTTTTTTTCAGAGACTTTACCTAAAAGCAATTTCTGGTTACTTGTATATGTGATTCTGCTCATGCCCATTAACTGGTTACTGGAAAGTCTGAAATGGTATGCCGGCATTCGGAGTATCGAAAAAGTTAAACTAACTTCGGCCATTAAATCAGTTCTTGCTGGCGTCACTGTAGCCTTTGTGAGCCCCAACCGCACCGGCGAATTTATTGGCCGTATTACCGTCCTAAGCCCAGAAAACAGAGGTAAAGGAATTTTTGCCTCCATTCATATCAGCCTGGCTCAGACTCTTATAACCATCATTGCAGGAGTCCTTAGTTTGACTTTCCTTTTAATGCTTCTGACACCGGGAATGGCTTTCCTATACCTTGTTTCGGCTATTCTTTTAACAACTCTTATTTTTTGGTTTTATTTCCGGTTTTACCACATCTCAGAATACCTGACACGAAAGGTTTTCTTCCGTAACATTTTTAATAAAAACGAAGTGCTGGTAAGACTCCCTGTAAAAACTCTATCGATTAATCTCCTGCTTTCAGCTTTACGTTATTTCGTTTTTGTCGGTCAGTTTATTCTTGCCTTGAACTTTGCTGACGTTGAATTAAGTATAACAGAAATGACAATTGCCATTGCTCTCGTCTATCTGCTCATGACAGTTATTCCATCCTTTGCAATGGCAGAACTGGGCATACGAGGATCTGTAGCAGTTTATGTTTTTGGATATTTCATTGTCAATCCAACCGCCATCGTGCTGGCAACAACTTTGCTCTGGACAATAAATTTAGTAGTGCCAGCTATAGCCGGAACTTTTTATCTTACAAAAAGCAGGTCTTAAACTTGAAAAGTATCAAAGCTAAGGTTATTCCTTAATCACCGGTTGACGAAAATGAGTATTATTTCCCTCTATCATGAGAAAGTAAACACCTTTATCTAAGCCAGCTGTCGAGAAAATATAAGTATCACTATGCGTCGTTCCAGAAAAGATAACTCTGCCTGAAAGATCACACAGCATCAGGGAATAATTATCTGCTTCGGGCATCTGGCAAGTAAAATTTTCTCCAGTGTGAGGATTGGGAAATACTTTTATCCCTGAAACTGAATGACTATCAATTGAAGCACAGACATCAACATCAACCAGAATAGAATCAATATACGTTCCACAAGGCGACGTAATAGTTACCGTATACATTCCTGAATCGGCCACTGCAATAAATTGGGAAGAGCTTCCTGTTGACCATTCGTAGGTGACATTCGAGGCTGTTCCGGCGTCAAGAACAGCGACATGGCCGGCACAAAGAATAGTATCCTGACCCAGATACAAATCTACGGGCACAAACTCATCGGCACCAATATCAGGCGTTGTTTCACGAGAATCATTATCAAAATCAGTAAGAACACCTACTGGATTTCCGGACTGATTAAGCAAAGGATTGCAGACATGAAAATCGTCTGTTGCATAAAACATAGGATCAACATTTATTGAATGGGCATCCAACGAAGCCAATGCCTGCCACGAAGCCAATGTGGTAAGCGATATAGCCTGATAGGTTCCAAACGTTGTATTGGTAGTGTAACAGTTATTATAATCGCTGGAATCTAATATCCCAATATCTTCCATAAAAAATAGTTGTCCTTCGCCAAGAACAGCCATATTATTGTTAATGAAACTATTGTTTAAAGAACCGGAACCTCCTATATCGGGTATACTCAAACAGACAGAACCCGTAGTAGCGGAATCGCCGAGAACTATGGTATTGTTATAAAAGTCCTGAAAAGAGCCATTACCTATAACCAGTCCTTTAAGATCCTGATTTTCGTCACCTTCCATAAATATTATGTTATTAATAAAAAGCGAAGGATCTGTTCCCGAATATTGAATATTAGCCCCAATACCTGATTCCGATTTTATCAGATTCCTTTCTACCAGAAAGCCAAAAGCGTTTGTTGCATTTAAGCCCTTATAGCTGCTATTTGTGAGCGTATTAATAATGGTATTATTTCTGATGATTGCCCCGGTTGTTTTAGAAAAGGACAAACCAGTATTGATCTGATCGACAAACACATTATTCTCTAAAACAATGCCTTTTAGTAATACATTGGGTGAATTTGAAAAGAACCCTGTTCCGTTTCCTAAAAGATAGTTGTTTCTGACATCAATAAATTTGGTAGCTGTATCATATAATTGAATATGATTATTTACACTTCCGGTAGCCGTAAAATGACAATTTTCTATACTGATATTGCTGGCACCATTATGAATATAAAAACAAGTAGTCCATGCTGTTCCTCCACTATGAAAACTCATGTGTTTAAACTTAATGTATCTGGCACTATCCACAGAAACAACATAATTTGGCACCCCTCCGGTTGCAGCAAAATTGACATTGACGTCAGTACTATCAGCAGCTAATGAGTTGAATGTGACCGTGTTTATCGCGCTGGTTCCCTGAATAAAAGGAATATTAAATTGTTCGTTGTAAGTACCGGGGGCAACAAAAAAATTAACGGGACCTGAAACACCCTGATCTATCAAAGCCTGAACAGCATCGGTAAAACTGGCATAATCACCAGAGGCTGAGTTAATGGTATAATTTCCACTGAGCTGACCAAAAACATTGGCAAACATAAGGACAAATACAAAACTGAATAAAGACTTCATCATAATCATTGTTTTTTTTAAAACTCAAAAGTAATAAAAAAACAATAAGAATATAAGATTATTGCATGCAACAATCATGAAATCACAGCATTCTTATGTTTTAAATGCAGCTTATCTCTAAGTATAATGGGAGAATGAGGTCTTTTCTGAGGGATAAAAATAATAAGTAACAGACCTTAAAAACTATACCTGTATCTTAAAAAGAACATCGTAAGATGGTTAAATCCGTTGAACTTTGCCAGCTCGCTGAAATAGTATGCTGAGATGCCGATTTCGGAATTCTGAGAAACAGAAAAACCAGCAGTGGGACCCGCAAAAAGGATTTTGTATTGAGGGACAGAAATAATCGAAAGGCTACCGTTAAAAAGTGGTGTAAATGGGTACGAAGCCATGGCAAAAAGAGAAATGCCGGGCAAAAATATATTCTTCGCTGACGGAGCCTGCGTAAGCATTTGCAGTGGCACATCTGCCGAAGCTTTTTTGTTGCCGTTGAAAAGAATTTCACCCTGGAGTGTGAGAGAATTTTCAAACATAAAATCGTAGCCCAATGAGGCCATAACAACTACACTGGTATCGCCAACTTTTTCGATGTCGCTGAAAAGGCTCAATTCGCCACGTAGCATGCCTTTGCCGAGACTTCCGGAAAAACCTGTTCCCAAGGTAAAATCGGAGCTTTTGTAGACCCCACCGAAAAACTGTACATCATAATTTTTGATGGTTCTGGCATAAAGGCCAGCCAGCGTAATATCCTTGCCCGAATCAGCCTGTGCAGCAAGTTCCCATCGAGATGAAGGACCAGTAAAATGCTGTATTCTTATGGCATCACTTCCGGGACGCTCCTCATAATCGAAATCGAAAAACGACCAGGTATTAAAAATATCGTTAGGATTCCACACAAAAGTCTGTCCCCAATTAATCCGTTGCCGGCCCATGGTGACCGACCATTTATCATTGGTCCACGACACCCAGAAACGATCGGCCTGTGTCAATAATGCTGCTGATGGATTGTCCCAAATAAGATACGAAGCTTTAACCAAACCAGCGTCTTGATCACTGAGATTTGCTGAAGGGTTATCGCCCCAATAGAGACGATTACGAATTTCGAGAGCAGCAGTCCAGTTGGTGTCGATGTTGTATTTAAAATTCAATCGGTTGTGAATGAGATTGCCATTCTGCCACGCACTATCGGGATGAAAAAACGAAGTTGTCTGCATGTCTTTAATATAACCCCCAAGAGATAACTGGGCCGAAACAGGAAAAGTAATCAGCAAAATAAATATGAAAAGCAGATTATATTTTCGTTTCATCGCTTTTAATTTTTCCGTCTTCCATGGTTATGATTCTTCTTGCCCGATTCACCACCCGCTGGTCGTGCGTCGAGAAGATAAAGGTAATGTTTTCTTCCTTATTGAGTTTTTCCATGATTTCAAGCAAGGTCTGAGCCGAGACGGAATCAAGATTTGCGGTGGGCTCATCGGCCAAAATAAACCGTGGCTTCGAAGCAAGTGCTCGTGCCACAGCCACTCGTTGTTGCTGACCTCCGCTGAGCTTCGAAGGGCGACTGTTAAGACGGTCTCCCAACCCCACGGCTTCCAGTAACTCAATAGCTCTTTTCCTGCGTTCAGTCTTATTTATCCCCTGCAAATGCATTATCAACTCGACATTTTCAAGCGCCGAAAGAACGGGAATGAGATTGTACGACTGAAATACAAAGCCAATATTCTGCAATCGATAATTGACCAACTTACTTCCTTTAAGTGAAGTTATTGATTGTCCATCGACTTTTATTTCGCCAGAATCCGGTTTATCAAGTCCCCCCAGCATATTAAGAAAGGTTGTCTTGCCCGAACCAGAAGGTCCCACCACAGCAGCAAATTCTCCTTGTTCAAAACTCAGATCGATATTATCGAGTGCTCTTACCTGAATATCTCCGGCTTGATAAATTTTAGTCAGGTGATTGATTTCAATGATTTTCATGTTGAAATATTTGATGTTTAACCTTCGATTCTCACCGCTTCGGCGGCATTTAAACGGGTTGCCCTACGGGCGGGAAATAACGCGGCAGATATACCAGTAATAATAACTAGAACTGCCAATTCTACAAAAAACATCGGATTGAGCGAGGGGTAAATAAAAGAAGCATAACCTGCTGCTTCAAGTCCTTCGGACAAATTGCCAAGATCTATACCTGTACTTCCGGTGTAAGAGACAAGAAAAACACTAAAGCCAATGCCCACAACAGCCCCGGTAACCGTCAATAATAATGTTTCCAGCATAATCATGTTAAATATTCTGCGACGGGTCATGCCAATAGCTTTAAGCATTCCCAGTTCCCGCGTCCTTTCCAGTACAACCATCAGCATGGTATTTACGATACCAAAACCCAATGCAAGTAAAATGATGGACATAAAAACCATCATCATGGCATCCATCAGACCACTGATCATCCCCAGCGAGGGATCGATTTCTTCCCAAGTCTGAACCAACATTCCCGGAAGGGCTTTTTGTATAAGATCTTTGGCCATCTGCAAATCCTTTCCCGATTTTAAACGGACATAAATCTCGTGGGCGGCATCCATTGGAAGTTGAGTTACAGTAGCAAGTTCACTAACGGGAACAAAAACCCGGTATTCGTTAAACAAATTATTGCTGATATGAAAAATCCCGTCAACTTTTGGGGCTGAACCAGTAATCTCACCCGACTGATCCTGAAACGAGAAAACGACTTTTGATTTCAAGCGGACTTTAAGCTTATTACAAAACTTGTCTCCAGCCACCAGTGGGAATTTTGATGTGCCCTCGAACCAACTTCCACAGGTATCGCAAATAGCTTTATTGATAGCAAAAACCGTTTGATCTTCCTCCGGATTAACTCCGATTATCTGAACCGGACCCGAGGCATGGGCAGTATTTGCCATGGCATTAATTTTCAACCTCGAACAAGCGGACTTACACCAAGGCATTTGCGAGAGGGCAGAAACCAACTCAGGACTATGTGTGATATAAAATTCCTGTCCCAAATCTTCCTGAAATTGAGGCAGACTGATTCGTATGTGGGAAGTCTCGTAATCAATGGCATCTTTAACCCGCTGCTCTGCAGCACCATTCATAACAGCGGCCGAAAAGATACCTCCCGTCATTCCCAAAAAGATGGCTATAATGACAACCATGCTGCGGAGTTTGTTCCTCCATATGTTTTTCCATGCAATGGACCAGATCATAATTTTTATTTTCTAATGGCTTTAATAACGGTTAACTTGAAGATTGAAAAGGCAGGGATTAATGTGGCAATAATGACAATTGAAAAAATGACAAGGGCCTGGCTCAGATAATAATCCCAGCCTAAATATACGGGCATAATCGGTTCAAATCCAAATTCCAGCATGGCTTTGGCCATATCGCCTGTCATTCGGATTGGGTGATACAAATAATAGTAGATGAGGGGTGTGGCAAACAACATTCCGCCTGCAATTCCAATAATTCCGATGATCTGCATTTCAACAATCTGAATAAACAATAAAAGGCGTTTTTTCATTCCCAGAGCAATGAGTACACCTGATTCGCGACGTCGTTCTGCTGTCATCATCAAAACAGTGCCAAAGATTCCGAATGCAACAATCATATACAATATTCCCAGCATAATAAGTCCGCTGGCATTGTCCCCTTCGATTTGCTGAACAATTTCGGGCATCATTTCTTCCCATGTAAGCACTTCATATTTTGAAGTATCCATGATGGCTTTGCATTGAGCAAGTGCTTCGGGCATAAGTTTATTATCGTCCAGATTGATGGCAGCTGAAGTGAGTCTGTTTTCTAGTGAGAAAAGCTCCTGAGCGGCAGGTAAACTAATAAAAATCATTTGTTTGTCTAGCTCAGGTGAAGGGAATTTTATAATGCCCGTTACAGGAAATATTCCTGCGGCAGAAACACCCTGAAATCCTTGTCCGAGAACTACCAGACTATCGCCAAGGGCTATGCCCAAAAGATCTGCCAGCTTGCTGCTGACCAAAACGCCATTATCATTTGCTGTGAGAAAGTTTCCTTGTATTAGTCTTTTCTTGAGACCTGTAAGCTGGTCTTCATTCTCGGGAACAATGCCTGTAAGCAAAGCCCCACGGGTTCTGGAATTATATGAAACAAGCACAAAAGATTCTGCCCTGCGCGCTATGGTAAGTCCGGGTATATTTTTGATGGCAGACAGGTCATTGTCCGACAATTGCATAGCGTTGTTCATCCCTGGATTATCCTGATATCCTTTGGCGTGGATCTGAAAATATCCCGAGTGAGAATGAACGGTATTAATAACCATATTTTCGTAACTTCCTAATTGAAAGGCTCTCATGACCAAGGAGAAAAACACAGCAAAGAGGACGGATGTTACTGTTATAATTGTCCGTCGACGGTTTCGCCACAAGTTTCGCCAGGCTAGTTTAAAGTATTCAAACATTATTATTTACAATTAATAAGTTATAAGTCATTGCGAGCCTGCTGGTGATTGTTTCAAAGAATGAGCTGAAGCTGGCGCGGCAATCTCTATTCAAGTAACTACGCATTTCCCAGCTCAAACCCACCACACTGAGATTGCATCGTGTGCTTAATGGACTTACAATTGAAAGTGTGTTTGACTGGCACTCTTGCAATGACGGGTTACTTATATTATTAGTCTTCCAATTCATCGTACAAATCTCTTCTTTCTTTATTCATTCTATCAATTAATTCCTCTTTCTTTTTTCTTGATCCTGCTTTAAGTTGCTTTTCTCGATGAATAGCCTCTTCAATACTGTCAAAGTTTTCAAAGTATACTAGCCGATCAACATTGTATCTAGCAGAAAAGGAATTTGGATATACTTTATTTTTATGCTCAAATATTCTGGCTTTTAAATTTGATGTAACACCGACATACAAAACTGTATTGACTTTATTTGAAATAATATATGTTGAACCTCCTTTTTCCATATATACTAACTAAATTTTACAACGTCATTGCGAGCCAGCAAGGGAGTGTTATTCATTGTGAATCCATAGATTGAGCTGGCGCGGCAATCTCTAATATGGTAACTACGTATTTCCCAGCTCAAACCCACCACACTGAGATTGCGTCGTGTGTTTAATGGACTTACGGTTGAAAGTGCGTTTGACCAACACTCTCGCAATGACGCTCTACTTGACGTCATTGCAAGCCTGCTGGTGATTGATTTAAATAATGAACTTAAGCTGAGGCAGGCGCGGCAATCTCTATTAAAGTAACTACGTATTTCCCCGTTCAAACCCAACACATTGAGATTGCATCGTGTGCTTAATGGACTTACGGTTGAAAGTGCGTTTGACCAACACAATCGCAATGACTTAAAGGGATTTATTTGCATCGTCATCAATCCAAAATTACTTAATCGTTTTCATTTTTTGTTGCGAAAAGAAAGCTTCAGTTAAAGTGATTTTAAATTTGATGGAAACAATTGTCATTTGCGTTTTTTGTTCTTTGGCATCAGCCGGAATAATTTCGAAATGCGTAGGAATCTCCCGATCGTCCATCTTTTTGATGTCCGACGTGGTTTCCGTCCGCACCAACTGGAAGTCCTCATCGTAATACTCCGTTTTTAACTGAAAATAATTTTTCTTGCTGATCCACTTTTTTACCTTTCCCCATACAACAGCAGATCCTTCTTTCGGCGTCATTTCTATGACATAGCAATCGTAACCTGCCAAGGTTTCGTTTCCAAGAATCTTGTGATTATAATCCACCACCATAGAGGACTCATTCAATAAATCGTCGTTGGTGAAATCACTGCCCATCCAGCCTTGAGACATCATGGAAGCGGGGAGTTTTATCATTCTGTTAATCGAAGGCACATAGTTCCACATTTCATTTTTTCTTTTCAGAAAAACCTGCCCCTTTTCTTTCGCCGGAGCTGTAATGAGTACCAATGAATACTCAGAACCCAGATTCCATGTTTTCATAGAAATACTTCGCTCCCAGGTAGGTCGAATTATTTTCATTGTCATTACTGACTCATTGCTTTCTCCTTTCATCAAATCATCAGCTTTTTTGATGATTTCAATCGCTGTCTGTGCCTGCATTTGAGTCGCAGTAAGAAATACGTAAAAGACAAATATCCATCTCATAATAATCAGTTATTTCGGTTTAAAATGGCCATCAACATATTTTTCATACCTTCTTTTTGTACGTCAGTAATCATGCCAGGAGCAAAAACATATTGAAGACTATAGCCTTTCAGCAATGATGTAAAGACCAACATCTCCATTTCGGCACTATCCTTTGACAGCTTTTGAAAAAATTTTATAAAATATTCATTATTCTTCATGATAATCTGTCCTAAACTCCCTGTCATTATCATCTCCAAGACCCCTGGCTGCACGGTAATCTGCATAAAAAATTTGCAATATTCTTTTTTTTCTTCGAGATATTTAAAATAGTTATCGATAAACTGGCGGACCTCTGTATTAGTTATTTCCCTGTCCTGATTTGTATCCAACATCTCCATTATTTCTTTGCTGAAACGCAGAAACAGGGTACTCAGTATTTCATCTTTGCTCTCGAAATAATTATAACTAAGCCCTTTTGAAATACCGGCATTTTTTGAAATCTGTTGCATAGATGTAGCATGATATCCCTGCTGTGCAAAAAGCTCCAAAGCAGCGCTTAATATTTGTTCCTTGCGCTGTTCGCGTATTTCCTGAAGCTGATCTATTGATTTGGGACACATATAAATAAATGATGACTGACCGGTCGGTCAAAGATAACGCATGCAGTTTATTTTTCCAAATAAATTAACAAAATTATTTCTTCTCTTCGTGATAATCCTGCTCGGTATTCACGTCCCAGATGTTAGATTTATCGGTAATACCTGCTAAAATATTATCGACGGCCATCATAGCGGTGAGCATACTGTGATCCTGATTATTGTATTTGTGCATGCCATTCCGTCCTACAAGAAAGAGATTGGAGAACTGGTCGGTGAATTCCCGCACAAAATTAAATTCGATGTGTGTGCCAAAATAAGCTGGATATGTTTTTGCCTCCCGATAAACCACACCATCCAGAAGATCCGATTTATGTGCTATACTTATCTTCTCTAATTCGCCAGCAGCCATGTCCAGCATTTTTTCGTCAGTCAACGACCAAATTTCATCTCCTTCTTTGCAAAAATATTCAAGGCCAATCCAAAAAGTATCAGGGTCTTTGACCATGTACGGACTCCAGTTATTGAAAACCTGAATACGACCCAGTTTTACGTCGGGTTCCTGAACATATATCCAATTGTCGGGTAAGGGTCCATTATTTAGTTTTTTATAAAGCATGCCCACCGAAATAAAATCGCGGTATCCCAATCCTTCGGCTACCTGTTTTACTTTAACCGGCACATCCCCTTGCCAATCGCGAATCAGATCCTTTACCGGCATCGTTGAAAAGAAATAATCTCCTTCAATAAATGTCTGTTGACCCGATGCGTCTATCACATTAACCCCAACAATAGTCTTTCCAACCGCTTTAACCGACAATACCCTCTGATTAAATATTATCTCTCCACCCTTTTCCTTAACTTCGGCAGCCACCGTTTCCCACAGTTGTCCGGGTCCGAATTTAGGATACAAAAATTGCTCTATCAGAGTTGTTTCTACTTTGCGTTTCTTTATTCTAAGCATCGAAGTCATGGCATGCCAGACGGCTTTTCCAGCCGATAGTCCTTTAATTCTCTGTGCACCCCATTCGGCACTAATTTCGTGACATGGAACACCCCAAACTTTCTCAGTATAATCTTTAAAAAAGGTTTCATACAAACGCTTACCGAAACGATTGATGAAAAAGTCCTCCAGTGACTTTTCTGGTTTACGTTTTATGATCAGAGAATAACCATAACTAAAGGCAATTCCTGTCATTCTTACCAAGCCCAGATTCTTTATAGTATTACCATTGAGTTTTACTGGATAATCGAAAAAACGACGCGAATAATAGATTCTCGACAATCGATGTCTTAACAACATCAATCGCTTTTCTCTCAAAGGATCGGGTCCGGAAACGGAAGCTTCAACAATTTTCTTTTTATTGTGATAACTGATAACGACATCGCCAGGATGATCGATTTTCTGAAGTGGCAGAATATTCAGCCACCAATCCATTACCCGGTCGGATTTGCTAAAAAAACGGTGCCCCCCCAGATCGATATAATTGCCTTTGTAATTGTAGGTTTTCGAAATACCTCCGCACATCGATGATTGTTCAATAATAATACAGTGAATATTGCTCCTGCAAACAAG
Source organism: Bacteroidetes bacterium HGW-Bacteroidetes-21 (assembly GCA_002840935.1). GTDB lineage: Bacteria > Bacteroidota > Bacteroidia > Bacteroidales > GWA2-32-17. The sequence goes on from PHDH01000034.1 coordinate 19,016, forward strand.
TTCATAAGCTGCAGTCAAACCCGCTGGCCCGGCACCAATAATTATCGCAGTTTTTTTATTATCCATGAATCTTTTATGGTATTCGAAGTCCAATTACTAAAATATCATCCACTTGCTCTAAATCTCCCATCCATGATTTGAGTTTCTGATCAAGGATTTCTTTTTGTGTATCAACCGGATGGGAAGAAATGCTTTCAAGAAGACTCATTAAGGGTTTGTATTTGAATTTTTTTCCTTTGGGACCGCCAAACTGATCAGGATAACCATCCGAAAAAAGATAAACCATGTCTCCCGAAGAAAGTTGCAATATATGATTGGTGAAGGTATCTGCAACTCCATCTGGGTTTACTCCGATAGGTTTTTTGTCGGCTTTTATTTCTTTAATAATACCCTTTTGAGTATAATACAAAGAATTATATGCGCCGGCATACTGTACTTCTCCTGTTTTTAAATCCAGTGTACACAGAGCCAGATCCATCCCATCATTTACACCGCTTTCTCCGGCAGTTTGGCGTAAGGTATTATTAACGCCTTCGTCCAAAAACGAGAGAATTTTATCAGGTGATGTAATGACCCTTTCTCTTACTGCCTGAACAAGCCAGTTGTATCCAATAACCGACATCAACGCACCAGGGACGCCATGTCCGGTACAATCCACAGCCGAAAAAATAACTTTTCCTTCGGCTTTATCAAAAAAGTAAAAGTCGCCACTAACGACATCTTTTGGTTTATATAAAATGAAATGATCCTGAATAATTTGGTCAATATAATACGACGGAGGAAGTATGGCTTGCTGTATACGTTTTGCATAATGTATACTGTCTGTCAACTCTTTATGTATATGTTCTATTTTGCCCTTCTGTTCGTACAGCATATCCCGCTGACTTAATATTTCATCCCGCTGAGTGGCAATTTCTTCCTTCTGAACATTAATCTCGTGATTTCGTCTTTCCAACAAATAATTCACTTTCTTTTTTTGACGATACATTCGGATTTGAATGATTAAAAAGACAGCCAAAAGAATAGCAAAGCCAATAATAGAAAATAATATCGTTCGCTGTTGTTTCGCCTCTGTCTCCTTTTTTGAAAGTTCCAATTGCTGAAATTCTCTTTCTTTTTTTAGTAATTCGTTTTCTTTTTCCTTTTCCCGGGTCTCGAAACGAGTTTGCATTTCGGCTATTACCTGTTGATTTTTATCGTTAAAAATGCTGTCTTTAAGACCAATAAATAATTCCGAATAAGTCAACGCATTTTTATAATCATTCATCGATTTATACACCTCGCAATATACCTTATACGTTTCCATACGAAGCTCCTGATGATCCATTTCGATTGACAGATCATAAGCCTTGCCTAAATATTGCAAAGCATCCTTGTATTGCTTGTTAGAAGCAAATATTGAACTCATATTTATATACACCATGAGACAGCCTTTTTTGGACCCCATTTGCTGGTAATATTTCAAGGCTTCGTTGGTGTGAAAAATAGCGTTAGAAATATTTCCAGAATCCCAGAATGTATTGGCTAAACCTAAATTACAATAGGCCATCCCCTCGACATTACCCATTTGATTGAAAATGTTAAAGGCCTTCTTTCTATAATCAATAGACTTAAGATACTCCTTATTCGATCTGCAAACCATACCAAGATTCGATAAACAACTGGCCATATTTGTTTTATCATTTAATGAAGTATAAATCTCTAACGCCTGCAAATAATATTTTTCTGTTTTTTCTAAATCATTCAAATAATAATGAACATTTCCAATATTAGTCAGGTTATTTGATTTTGCTATCAGTAATTCCCTGTTATTCTTCTGAATAGACAACAGACTATCAATAATTTTACCTGACAAAATATACTCATCTAGCGCCTTATCATACATGTTTTGATTAATATACACATTCCCTATTGAAGTGTGAACTAATGCCAGAGGTAAAGCCTCTTTTTTCTTTTTGTGAATATTAAAAGCTACCAAATAATGCGAAAGTGCCATATTAAAATCATTGCGATCATAATATACTACAGCTATTCGTTTATTGCTCTCGGCTATTCCTTCTTCATAATTTAGCGTTATAGAAATAGTAAGGGCTTTATTGGCATACTTTAAAATACTGTCATGAGATGCAGTGTTAATATATTCAAACGCAATTTTATTCATTAAACTCACTTGCAACTTACTATCGACCTCTTTAAATAACAATTGCTTAAGAGAGTCCAGCGTTTTGGTCTCCTCTGACTGAGCTGTTAAAGTGATAATTAAGAATAAAAAAGCAAGAAATCTTTTCATTCTGATTTTTTTTGAAATTACAAAAAGGCTTTAACTCCCACAAATTAATACTTAAAATTGGAATAAAAAGATTGTGTTAGCTCTTTATATTCAGGGGAATACTGATGGCGAATTCCTGTCTCTATCATGAGGATGCTTTCTTCTGTTTTCGTCTTTTTTTTACTCAGTTGATACAAAATACGGTGAAAATTCTTTCCGGGACAAGGAAAAACAGATGTTTTACGCTGAACAAATAGTTCGTTTTCATTTGCCAGCTTTTCAATCAACAATGTATTTTCGTAGGGATAAATCAAGGCTAAACTTCCTTCGGGGGTAAGCATAGAACTTGCCTCATGCAACAATTCATTCATGGGAAGGGCCTCGGAATGACGAACCAAGCTTCTGTTTGCATCGGGCGATTTAATGGTCTCGCCATGGAAAGGGGGATTGGAGATTATCAAATCAAAATTTTCCTGACTCGTTTTAGCGAAGTCCTGAAGCCTTTTATTTATTATGTGAATTCTTTCGGACCAGGACGACTTTTCAGCATTTTCGCAAGCTTCAGTAAAAGAGTTTATTTCAGGTTCCAAAGCGAAAATATTTGCCTCTGAGCGTTGTGCCATCATTAGTGCAATGACACCCGTTCCGGTTCCCACATCCAGAATTTTTCCAGTAAATGGCACATCTGCCCAAGCCCCCAACAAAACACCATCGGTACCCACTTTCATGGCCGATTTTTTCTGTTGAATCGTAAATTGTTTGAACTGAAACCAGTCGTTGGGCATTCAGGATTTAAAGTGATTTAACGATGGATTCCATCAGCAGATGTCCGTCGGTATTATTTAATTCGTCGTCTGCACAACGCTCAGGGTGAGGCATCATGCCAAATACATTGCGTTTTTCGTTGCATATACCAGCAATATTTTCTAACGAGCCGTTTGGGTTAGCCTCACGTGTTACATTGCCTGCTTCGTCGCAATATCTGAAAAGTATCTGGTTGTTTAATCTAAGTCCTTTGATGGTTTCATCATCTGCATAATAACGGCCCTCACCATGAGCAATAGGAATTTTCAACACCTGATCTTTGCTGGTAAGTGTGGTAAGACGCGTCTTATTATTTTCAACTTTAATATGAGAGTTGCGACAAATGAAACGATGGGATGTATTGTGAACAAGAGTTCCGGGTAAAAGACCTGATTCACACAGGATCTGAAATCCATTACAAACACCAAAGACAAAACCTCCAAGATTGGCATGTTCTATCACTTTTTCCATGACGGGAGAAAAGCGTGCCAGAGCACCCGAACGCAGATAATCTCCGTACGAAAAACCGCCGGGCAAC
>PHDH01000035.1 GCA_002840935.1 Bacteroidetes bacterium HGW-Bacteroidetes-21
AACGGCAAACTGCTTACAAAAGCATCTATTAACCGAACTTCATTATGGACAACTCAGAGACTACTATTTCTTATTTTTCCAATGGAAAAATCAAGGAAACAGGTAGGTATTGTTCAGGTGTAAACAACTAAATTTCATTTAATCCCCATAAGGGGCTAGGTTCTTGAAACAGCCACGTGGATGGGCTTCTCCTTACGCTGTATAGGATTAAACAGGTCAGGACAAAAAGCGTGCAACATATCCCGAAACCTCGGGATCATGCTGGGTCTCGTGCCTCGACCACACGAAGCTTACTTATTGGCGGTAGTTTTTATTTCATTTTTAAGAATGTCAAAATATATCCATTGTGCTTCTGGATCAAATACGTCAATTGAGAAATCTTTTCTATAGTCCACATTACGAATTATTTCCGCAGAGAAATAACCTGCAACATTTGTATGCCATTCTTTGTTTTTTAATGAGTATCGCATTAAGAGCTCTAAATAGTCAACAATTGCGTTTATGGAACTTTCAGTTAGTCGGTATTTTTCCTGTGAAATACGAAAATATTTTTTCCCGTTCTTATCATAACGACATGATACTGTGTCCGTAATAATTATACATTCTAAGTATTTCTCTGCTCTATAGACATTTATATATTCTTTATTTCCACCAAATTCACCACATTGACAAAATTCAGCAAATAGTTTAAGAGTATCATCCCTATAAAGCTCTCCTAATGGGTCGTTCAATTCAGTATGAGCTAGAGGTTTGATTTTTTGACTTTCATTTGAAAGAAAAGAAGTCAGGTTAATTGTGTCCTCAAAAACCAAATATCCTCCATAACCCGTTTTTATTGAATCAAACTTTGAAATATTATGAATTTCAACCGACTCTGTTTTTCTTGAGTTATTACAACTATATAACAATCCAAAAATTAGCAATACGTACAAATAGTTCTTCATATTCTTAAAATTACCGCCAGTTGAGTCGGAAAGGGGAGTTTCACCCCTTCCCTCTCACAGAACCGTACGTGAACCTCTCGATTCATACGGCTCTTCATGCTCAGTCACAAATATATCAAAAAGCTACGGATGTACCAACTGCAAAACTTCAAAGAATATGAGTGACAAAAAAAACGTTCTGATAAAGGACAGGATATTCTATTGTCTGTACCCAAAGAAAGCGACTCATGGCATGCCTTCCGGACACCTCAGAAACTACTATTTCTTATTTTTCCAATGGAAAAATCAAGGAAACAGATAGGTCTTGTTCAGGAATAAAACAACTAAATTTCATTTAATCCCCATAAGGGGCTAGGCTCTTGAAACAGCCACGTGGATGGGCTTCTCCTGACACTGCATAGGATTAAACATATCAGGACAAAAAGCGAGCAACGTAGCTTCACTGGGTCTCGTGCCTCGACCACACGAAGCTTACTTATTAGGGCACGTATTTTCCATTGTCTCGAATATTCCATGTCGTTAAAGTATCTCCAATCTTACAAGCAACTTGTTGATTTGGACAAAGTTCAATAAGTCCATATGATTTATCTTTTTCAACTTTCATAGTCTTGATTATGCAACAACCATCCATTCCATAAAATGTCATTCCTTCTTTAATCCCTATATTTTCTCCACCTTTCATCTCAAATTCAGAAATCGATGAATTAAATAAGCTATCATATGCAAAATCGTTTATTACATTTATTACAACTACTGAAATTACAGAATCAAGAAAATAGTCACGATATTTTGTCGGAATTTGGTTTTTGTCAAGTTTTTCATGTCTTATCTTGCTTTGTCTTAATGCAAAATAATTACCATTCCAGCGAGGTTCACTCCCCGAGTTATAATTATCAGCAAATTTCTCAAAATCGTTATTTACTCTAAACCTCAAATCTTGGCTTTTACTCATAGATAAAAGATAAATATTACCTGACCACTTAACAATTGTAAAATCCGTATCAATTCTTAGGGAATCACAATCAATATATTTTGAACTATCAATTACGACCACTTTAAAGTCAAACAGTTCTTTATGTAATAAATTTTCCGGAATTAAAAACAGCTTATTTGAATCGGTTCTATATCTCCCTCTAATCTCTGTTATCCATCCGCTTGGTTCTCCTTTCTGAACATAATCAGAGTAGTGATAGTCCTCATAATTAAATGTACCTTCAGTATTAAGAATCAAGTTAGTCCCAAAATCCTTGTACCCTTTATTAAAGATAAGCGTTGAATCAACCAACAAGGTTTTATTATCCAATTTCATGTCAGTACGACAAGAAATGAATGTAATCATAATCGCTGATATGTATGCTAATGTTCTCATAATATGCGCCCTAACGTTCCGCAGCTACACGCAGGCGGGGATTTTTTCAATAAACTATTTACGTATCAATATTTTTCTATTACTTCTTTCCTGTCCTGCGTGCACCGAAACCCCGCTTGCGGGTAGGTGCTGTTGTGCGTTCGTGCTTTATTTTTTATTCATTCTTTTTGCAATTTCTACTGCTAAAGTCTCAAATGTCGTCTTATAAGTCAGAATCTGATATGCTGTTGCAATTATTTCAAATATCTCATCATGGAATAGGAGAACAAAATGCTTCAAATCTATCCATTCTTTCTCATTAAAATATGGATGAACTCTATGAATACCTTTTAATTCCTCTATCCATGAGGAGTTTTCAATAATATGAGCGTCATATGCTTGAAGTCCTTTTTTATACAAAGGTAATCCTGATAAAACTTCGTCATTAGCGATTCCAAATCTAAATGTGTGTCCGTTAAATTCAACAAGTGCCAATGGGTATTGAGTATCGCTTGTGATATCAATCATTGTCAAATTTGTACCATCCAAATTTGTCTCCGACTCATTAATCAGATATGTCAAATAAGTTTTTTGTCCATTTGAGAATACTTGAGGCAAAGGTGCACCAGTATCCCAAGCTGGAGACCAGTCAATTACTCTTGCGTATTCCTTTTTTTTTTTTGAAAAAAACATTCTTTATAATTTAAAAACTATCAGTGTAGTAGTGTCTCCTTAGCATGACGCACAACAAGTAGACAACATCAACTCGTTGATGTTATCTACACTATACCCACAACTAGTAGTAAAATCTAAAATATTGAATTTCATAAACATATCCGATTTTAGTCGTTTGTAGTCGGTTATAGCATCAATTTAATGTCTCAACAAATATAAAATATTTTCGAACAAAGTACAAAAATAAATTTGACAAGAAATATTTATATCAACGCCACAATTTTCTCCAACCAGAAAGCATCTATCTCGTCGAAAGAGTTCAGGTCTTTACTGTCTATGTCCGGCATTGCCACCACTTCACGGGCACTATTCTTTATGGGAACCATTATTTCCGATTGGGAGATTATAAAATTTTGCAGGTTTACTTTGGGTTTTGTCAGAAATAGCAACATGTTGAGTGGTTATTTCCATAATGGAAACAACCACTTTTTCATCAAGTTCTCCGCTTTCAAAAATATTTTTTAGATGTTTTTAAATGGCCGGAACATTAACTTCAAAAAGCTCCGCATTTTTTTTTTGAGGCATCCATATTGTTTCGTTTTGCAGCAAAACATCTACCTTTATATCTCCGTTATCGGTTTTATAAAGTAAAAATTCTCTACTAGGCTGATATTTTGACAAATCCATAATTATTTTTCACTGATTTTAATAATACTTTTCTTTTCGCCCCGAATCTATTAAATTACATAATAATTTTATATCAACGCCACAATTTTCTCCAACCACAAAGCATCTGTCTCGTCGAAAGAGTTAAGGTCTTTACTATCTATGTCCAGCACTGCCACTACTTCACTGGCACTATTCTTTAAAGGAACCACAATTTCTGATTTCGAACGCGAATCGCAGGAAATATGATCGGGAAACTTGTTTACATCTTCAACCACCACCGTTTTCGCTGCCTGTATAGCTGCCCAGCAAACCCCTTTTTTATACGCCAGTACCTGACATGCCACCGAACCCTGATAAGGGCCTACCAGCAACTCGCCCTCTTCTAAAAGATAAAAACCTGTCCAGAAAAAATAGTCGAACTTATGATGCAAAATAGCTGTAACTGTTGCCATACGGGATATACGGAAAGGCGTTTTATCTAACAATCCCGCAATTTGAGCATAGACTCTTTCGTATCGACTGTTTTTCTGCGCTTTATCCATAATTATTCTGCTTTTATTATTTCGAACTTCCAAATATTCTCCGACCAGGTTTCGACTCTCAGCTTTTCGGCCGAACGTACGCCACACAACCAAATTATTTCATTACTAGAGATTAATACAGTGGCAGCTTTTCTCTCTGTCCCGGTAATACCGGCATTGGTGAGGATATTGCTCACATTCTGTGTCCCTTTCAAGCCAAAGGGTCTGAATTTATCTCCCGACTCCCATAGGCGCAAAGACAGTGGAAAAGTAACGACAGAATTATCGACATAGAGAATACTTTTATTCTCTACATCCCACAATCCGCGCTCGCTAACCTGCGAGACTTTTAAAATACCCGCAGGCAAAGAGTATGTTCCTGCACCCTTGATCTCTAGCATCGTCTTTTGCTTTTCTGCCAAAGGGTTCACTACATAAAATTGTTTTTCGACAAAAATAACATGCGAATCAGAAAAAAACTTCCTGCCCGTTTGAAAACGAACGGTATCAGACAAACGACGAACCGTATCATCGGCAAATCCCAGGGGTTGCAATATTGAATATAATATCAGATGACGATATACCGAATTCTGGAGCTTCTTTCGGTCAATTTTTATTTCATTTTGACCCACAATCAATAAGTCCTTGGCTTCGTGCTGAAGATGAAATGTCAAAAAGTCATGGGCTTCATTCAACAACCGCATAGTATCAAGCACTTTAGAAACAGAACCCGGTCTGATTTCCTCCAATGTGGGTAAAAGCTTATGCCTGACTTTGTTTCTCAAATACTTGGTATCGGCATTCGAAAGGTCCTCCCGAAAACTAAGTTTCTGCGATGTTGCATAATGTTCAATCTCCTTTCTTGTGGCAAATAATAGGGGTCTCACAATTTTTCCATTCACCTCCGGAATACCGCACAAACCCTGCAAGCCACTGCCTCTCATTAGGTTAATCATAAAAGTTTCAACCTGATCATCTCCATGATGCGCGGTAAAAATATAGTCTATACGCATTTCATCGGTCATTTCGTGGAACCAATCGTAACGTAAGCTGCGAGCCGTTTCCTGTATTCCGGTTTTACGGATCTTGCTTTCAGACAAGGTCGAAAATTTCTTCACAAAAACTTCCAGCTTATATTTTTTCGACATCTTTTCGACCAGTTGCTGGTCCATATCCGAATCTTTGCCTCTCAATCCAAAATTGCAATGCGCCACAATGGGTTTGAATCCCGTTTCGACCAACAGATGCAAAAGCAACATAGAATCGATACCACCGCTGACAGCGACCATCATCCGGGCATTTTCGGGTATCCCCAATCGGGCAATATTTTTTCTGAATTTTTCGAGCATATAATATTCGAAAATAATCAAAACCAGCGGATCAGGAAAATAATTCTTGAATTCTTTCTGCCTTCATCTCCGTTTCTTGAAATTCCTTTTCGATATCCGACTTACTGGTTATGGCGCCCCCGACAGACAAGGAAAGGTAACGGTTTGTTTGATTGTATAAAAGGCTTCGGATAATCACACTAAAGTCAAAATCTCCGTCGGGAGAAAAATAACCGACAGAACCAGAAAACAATCCCCTATAGGATTTTTCGTATTCTTCAATAATCTGCATGGCTCTTACCTTAGGCGCACCCGTCATACTCCCCATGGGAAACGCATACTTAATGACATCCTCGGAACAAAAACGAGGATCCACATCAGAGGTCACCGTTGAAATCATCTGATGCACACCCGGGAACGAATAAATGCCGAATAATTCTTTCACTTTTACACTATCCATTAAAGCGGTTCGTGACAAGTCGTTTCTTACCAGATCAACAATCATTACATTCTCTGCTCTTTCTTTCTCGTCGAGCAATAAGGCTCTGGCAGATTCCTCGTCACGCTGAGCATCTTTAAATCTAGGATAGGTTCCCTTGATGGGCTGGGAGATGATAGTGCGACCACGACGCGCTAAAAAACGTTCGGGCGAGGCAGAAATTAAATACTTGTCGCCATGGCGATACAACGCACTAAAAGGGGCAGGACTGACCTCCATCAGATTCAAATATTGATGTTCGGGGATAATCTCAGTTTCGGCAAAAAGCTCCCGGCAATACGTCACTTCGTAAATATCACCCACCTGAATATGATGCTTCAACTGCTTCAGCGTAGAATAATAATCCTCTTTATTGACGCCAGTTTGAAACGAAAATTTAGATTTTTTCAGGGCGGATACTCTCCCCTTGCAAATATCCCTGAAGATTTGAGGGTGTGTAGATCCATCGTTCGAAGTGATGATAAACTTGTCCTTAGCATATTCAATGCGTATCGTAGGGACAAAAAAACTCATCTGATCAAAACCGATATGATTTGCCTTTTGGGAATATAGCAAGGGCTCAATCTCATTTTTCAAATCGTACGAGAGATGACCAAACATCCATTCCTGATTTTCTTTCCGGAAAGTTTTAAGAGTATCAAAACAATTGTCTTCGGTCGAAAACTGCTTCTCGGCACCGGCACCTGCCATTATTTCAAACTTACTGTAATTGAGGTCTGTTTTCCCCAAAGTATGCTTTTCACCTGAATTAAGTACCATATATATCCTATATTGGGTACAAAAAGCAACAATACCTTGCAGTGCCTGGCTGTGCGTTAGGGTAGATTTGAATTCAGACGTATACATAAAAAAAAGGCCGGCGAAAAGCCAGCCTGTATATTTTACATAAATTTTACGCGCTTATCCGTAATCTCCGAGTATTTTTTCAACGCTTCAAAAGTCTGATATTCTACACGGGTTTTCAAATCATTGGCAACTCTGATTTTATCCTGAGAAAAATCTTTTTGATCTGAAGGTATTACATTGGTTATTTCATAAACAAACACGCCATTATTTCCTTTCATCGGTTTTGAGATAAACCCTTTGGCAGAAACTGACATGGCAGCAATAATTTCGGGCTCAATACCCACATTGGGTAAACTGAACGAATTAAAAGTAATATTCATGCCTTCGTTAGCAGGTTCAGATACTTTTGCTGACAACTCATCTATTTTAACACCGGGATATTTATTGAATTCGGCAATAAAACTATCGGCTTTCTTGTTCTTGCGAACGTTCAGTATAATATCTTCTTTTACTTGATCCAAGGTTGCAATTCCTTTTTCACGAACTTCGGTCAATACAGCAACAACAAATTTATTGTTCAGTTCGAAGATATCAGAAACCTGATTCTTTTCTGCCGTATTATATGCCCAACGAATAATCTCGCGAGGAGAATCTAATCCAGCAATTTTAGATTCGGTAGGTGTTAGATTATTAGCTGTTCTTTTTACCAGTGCTTTTTCGCCTGAAACAGTTTTAAACTCTTCGAAATTTTTAACTTTAGATACAAAATCAGTGGCTAAAGCAAAAACCTGCTGACGGGTTTCCTGTGATGGTTCAATGACTCTTTCAATGAAACCTACTTTTACATGTTCGGTTTCTTTTGATTTCTCGAGCACCTGTATAATATGTATACCATATTGTGTTTCTACCAGTTTAATTTCATTCACTTTGGCAATAAAACAGGAATCTTCAAAAGGTTTAACCATAGCACCTCTGGAGAACCATTTCAGATCGCCCCCTTCAGCAACAGAACCTTTATCATCTGAAAAACGCATGGCAAGTTCTCTGAAATCGGCTTTATTTTCAAGTAAATTTTTAAGACTATCAGCCAATGCTTTTACAACTTCAGGACTTCTGCTTTCGTTAGGTTGAATAAGGATATGACGAGCATGAACTGAATCAGGAAGATTTTTTTTATCAATCAATTTAGCAAGTACCATGCTTTGATTCTCGGTATAAGGACCATAAATGAAACCCTTTTCGGAGGCAAACATAAGACTGTCAATCTGGGGAGACAATGAACCTTTAGCAAAATATTTATCTTCAAAAGAACGGTCAGAATTATAATTAATGAATGCTGAAACATCTTCAGCAACAGCATATTCTTCTTTCAGTCCGTCCAACATTGTAGTTAGCTTCTCTATATCTGCTGAAGAAGGTAAAATATCGAAAATAACATAATCAATATCTCTAGTTTCTTCCTGCTCATATTTATAGGAATTCTCGTTATAATATTTCTGAAGTTCCTCATCTGTGTATGCAATGGTCGAATCAGCCAAAGCAGCATATGGTTTGAAAACAAACTTACATTCTATTTTGTCTGTATTCTCTTTATTATACATTTCAGCTAAGGTTGAAGGCACATAAATGGCTTTCTTAATGAGATTATTATATTTGGTTACTTTTCTGTTCTGAAGTAATTGTTTTTCGAAAGCAACCCAACTTGCACGGGCGTTTCCACTGGGATCCTGATCAAGGTTCTTTAAGAACTGAACAACCATTGCTCTGTCAAACATTCCTGTTTGTTGATTCTGAAATACAGGAATCTGAAGCATTTGGGGATCAATATTTGTACCCTGAACCATATCAAATAATTCTTCTTCGGATACATCAACGCCTACTTTAGCAATTTCCTGCTCCAAAGTATATTTTTTAAGAATCACATCCCAAGCCTGCTCTCTGATCATCTCAGCTACAGATTCTTCGGGCATACTTTCTGAACCAGAATTTCTTTTATAATTCTCAACCAATTCATCATAAACCATTTCGTATTCCTGATAAGGAACAGATTTACCATCAATTACAGCCAATTCGTAATCGGGGCCGCCAAACATATTGCCAGATCCGAGAAAATCACTTAATACAAAAGCCAGAAGAGAAAGTCCGATAACGACGGAAATCAGAACACCAGCGCGGTTTCTTATTGTTTGTAAGGTTGCCATTTAGAAAACTTTTTAATAATAATTTAAGGGCACGAAGATATAAAAAAAACAGAAAAAAATTATACAATATTTATTTTCATTTGCACAAGTTCTATTCTTGACTGTGTGCTTTTTAATATTTTGAACGTATAATTCTCAATATCAATGCTATCATTTACCTTGGGAATATTCTTATGATGACATAAAATATATCCGGCAATGGTTTCATATTCATCGCTGACAGGAATATTTAAAGAATACTTTTCATTCAGATAGTCAATTTCAAGTCGTCCTGAAAACACATACTCATGCTCGGATATTTTCTTTTCATCTAAAGCATCGGTATCATGTTCATCATTTATTTCTCCCAAAATCTCTTCAAGAATGTCTTCAATAGTAACCATTCCATTCGTTCCGCCAAATTCATCGACAACAATAGCTACATTTTTTGTCTCTTTTATAAATCTAGTTAATAATTTATTGGCCTGCATGGTTTCGGGTACGATAATCACTTCTCTGACAATATTTTTTATTTGTTTAGGGTTTTTAAACAGGTCTTTGGAATGTACATACCCCACGACTTCGTCGATAGATTCTCTATAGACAAGAATTTTAGAATATCCCGAACTAATAAATATTTGATGTAAATTTTCGATCGTATCATTTATTTCAATCGCAAAAATCTCTGTTCGCGGAATAGCGCATTCTCGGATTTTAACATTCGAGAAATCGAGGGCATTCTGAAATATCTTTAATTCATTAAAAACAGAAGCCGAATGATTATTTTCCTCAATAAAATTATTCACATAATCATCAATATCTACTTTCCCAAAAACAATGTGCTTAGACATATTCACTTTTGATTTTCCTGAAACCCTCAACACTAAATCTGAAAGAAAAATAAAAAAGTAAGAAATGGGGGTTAGTAAAATATTTATTACATAAACAGGAACGGCAAAAAAGGAAAGCCAGAAATTGGGATTGGATCTAAAAATGATTTTTGGAAAGAACTCTCCTGCCAGCAAAATAAAGAAAGTGGAAATCAAAGTCTGAAGTAAAAAAACAGAAAGTTCGCTTTCAAAATATTTTTCCAATACCGGATTTAATATGGTGGCGATAACCATACCATAAGCCACCAGAGCAACATTATTGCCAATAAGCATGGCAGCAATATATTTTCTGGGATTGGAGATAAGCTTTTGAACTATCGTTGTTGAAAAACTACCACTGCGACCATCCAGCTCAATCTTCAATCTGTTGGACGATAAAAAAGCAATTTCCATTCCGGAAAAAAAAGCCGAAAAAATAATACTGATCACAAACAAGTACCACTCCATGCTATTTGCCTTTTGATTTTCGGGTATATCTTCTTAAAAAATACACTGCAAAAGAAACTAATGCAATGAGATACAAAGGTATGCTTTTTTGATATCCATTCAAATACAGCTCGCGGGAAGCTGCTGCTACTGAAAAAAGTCCGATGACCATCCAGACGACTTCAAGAAAATAGGTAAACTTACTCATCCTTGACATTCACAATCCCTTCTGTATTAACAAGTTTCCATCTTTTAAAAGTATCGTCGGATTCAAATCCATTTTTACCATAAAAAATACCATCTTCAGTTATAATCGTTGTAAAACTCTCGGAATACATTTGTCCTTTATTCTGATCCCAGAATATCTGCTCAGTCATTATCTTTTCTGACATATCATTTTCTGCCTCAACATTACCTTTTGCCTCCCACATTTTTCTTTCCGAATAAAACTTAGCATAATCGGCTTTCATTCTGGATGAAGTATCAGGATAATTATCAAAAGAATAGACATTGATTCCTTCGGGAAACTCAATATATCTCCTCATATCGTTATTATACTGAAGCACCAGCGGTGCAATAGCAACAAATATTATTTTCCCTGAATCTGTTCTGGTAATCTTCATATCATGAGCCTCCAGTTCAGGCAAATCCAAAGGGTTCAGCAAAGCATTAATTTCGTCGATATTATTCTCACAGGAAGATAAGAAAAGGACTATCCCCAGAAAGAGGACAGTCCCGCATGTTGCAAAATAATTTTTAAAACTAGAGAAAACGCGCTTTGGTCGTTTCATTTATCCAGCATCCTATAGTATATGATTGACCTTCAGAAATATTTCTGAAAAAACCATCTTCCTTTTTGGGAAAATATTGAGAATATTTATTGATCTGCTTATTGGCTTCTTCAGCACAGGAAGGATCTACCGATTTTGCCTGAACAAATTTATCTATTACTGCCCAGAAAACAGTCAACTGATCGAAACTCTCTGCACCACAATCTTTTGAACTAATAGCGTAAATCTGTCCGATAAGAATATAAGGATCGCCCCAATCTTTTTTCAGTTCGATAGCCTTCAGCGCATAAGTACGTCCTGCAGAGTATTGGTTGAGCATAGTGCCGGTAACAGCAGCTAATTCATAATAATACTTAGCTTTCAATAAAGGATCTTCCTGCAACTCCACTGCTTTTTTGTAATAGTCAGCTGCTTTGGAATTGGCACCGTTTTTTACAAAATATCTGGCCATGGCATAGGCTGAAGTCGCAGAAGGATCGAGTTCGTACTGTTTTTCAGCAGCCTCAGCGTACAGTTTCGAATCACTGCAACCCTGACCGTCGAGCAATCTAACGATGGCTTTAGCCAAACTCAGGTCGTTTTTGTTCGCATCAAACTTAGCCTGATAAATAGACACGATCTTTTCGCAGGTTACAATCCCGGTTTTTACCAGAGTAACGTCGAGATTATTCTGTGCAGTGGCCAGTTTCTCATCACCTGGATTAGTAAGATTTAATGCAGTAATGATATCGGAACAAGTACCATACACACTGAATACTTCAGCATCAGCCACCTTTTTTACATTAAACAAATCAACACACAACTGCATATACATATTAACAACAGCAGGATCAGAATTTTCTTTTTCCAGTTCTACCGATTTTTTAAACAAAGCATAAGATTTCTCAATATCCTTTGGGTATAACTTATTCCACTGCAGAGCTTTCATTCCCAACACTTTTCCTTCTTCGCCAAAATACTGAATACGTTGATCATACACCATCATCAGCGTATCAATATATTTTTTCTGAATAGCAGCATCTTTTTCTTTTGCCACTTTAGTAAGTACAATAGCAGTACCATGAATATAAGTATTTTTCGACGCTTTAGGGCAAGTTCTGAATACTTCAGACCAGGGTTGATATGCATCGTCAAAATTCTTCTGACGATAAAATTCAACATACAACGAAAGATTCATTTTACAGTTGTCTGGATTAGAGCCCCATTTGGTAGTATCTTCTCCGTTTGAGCTTGCCTCTTCTTGTCCAAAAACACAAATAGGTGCCAGAGACATTAGACTAAGAAGGGATAAGATTTTAATTAAAGTTTTCATGTAACAAGTGTTTTAATTAGTCAAATTTTGGTTTTACAAACCATCTGTCAAAAAGCGATAAACCCGCCGAAATAACAAAATATTGTTCGCGAATCATGTTATTTTGAATGGTTCCTTTAGTTCCTGCTTCAAAGGCAAAATTTATCATAGTTTTAGATCTTCTTAACGGTAGACCTAAACCAAAACTTATGCCAAACTGGTTCACAGCTGTTGAGTTTAACTCAATACCTGTTGTATAATAATTCATTCCACAACGATAAGCAACACGTTTCCAGTATTTATTGGGCGAATTGAACTGTGGAATATATTCCATCCCAGCACTGAGGTAGATAGAATTCTTTAGCGAATCCTGCACTCCGAGAAATTTTACCTGACTGCGGTCGAAATACCTTACATCAGCTAAAACATTGAACTTATCGGGACGTGTATATGAAAAACCCAGCCCAATCTGCATCGGAATATCTACCGTATTTTTGGCTGATTCTGAAGTTTCTAGGGTATCTAAAGTAAGTACACCGGCAACATTAAGATAACGTGTTGTTAAATCAATTGTTTTTGCATTAATTCCGGTTTTATTATCAAAAATAAGCCCCAGGGTTAGTTGATCACTATTTTTAAGATTCACTTTATATTGTAACCCAAAATTAATGAATAAGTCCTGCATAATTACCCGAGTAGTATTCCTATACTGTGCAGCATACAATACGTCAGTGAATTTTGAAACGGTAGACCGGTCGAGTGAGCCAAATAAAAACGAGACATTGGCTCCGACAGAGAGGTTCTTAATCAGTTTAAATGACTGACCTAAAAAAAACTGATTCAATCCCCCTTCACCTTTATACTGATGTGTCGCTGTAGTACTGTCGTTTAAAACCTGTGTTGACATTAAATTATAACCAACACTAGAATATGGAATCAGTCCGAATGCACCTTTCCACCATTTTGTTATCGGAAATCCTGCTGTGAAATACTGAATATTGGTATTGCTGTATAAAGAAGACTGGTCGTTCCAGACATGATTTGATATCCGGGAGGATAAAGCAAAATCAAAAACAAATGATAATGAATCAAAGGCAGAATATGAAGCCGGATTCAACGGATTAACAGAATAGGCATGGTTCATTCCAATGCCAGAGCCACCATATCCGGCATTTGCAACAGATTTACTAAGGGAAACGTCACCTATACCAAATCGCGAATAAGGAGAATAAATGGTATTTTGTGATAATGTGTCAGTGATTGTAAGACAGATAATACTGCTTACCAGAATCAACCTAACGGCTTGAGATACAATAATTGAGAATTTCATTTAATCCTTTTAATACTAAATAAGGGTCTGCAAAGATGGTTTTTTTTAATGGTTTATGCAAAAATTTAGCGTCCCCTCCTGTTATAATAATCTTTAAATTTTTGAATTTTTTATGATATTGCTCAATAAATCCCGAGATTTCGAAAACCATTCCATTTACAACTCCAGAAAGTATACATGATTCGGGCGAATTTCCTGCAACGAGAACTTTTTCCTGATAACTAACCAACGGAAGCTTTCCTGTTTTTTGATGAAGGGAATCAAACCGAAGCTGCATCCCGGGCGAAATAGATCCTCCTTTGAAAACGCCTTGAGCTGAAACAATATCAATGGTCAATGCTGTACCTGCATCAATTATCACTAGTGGATTATTTTTAAAAAATAATCGGGCACCAACTGCTGCAGCAAATCTGTCAAATCCAAGTGTCGAGATATCTTTATACTGATGCTTAAAAGGATAATTCACAGCATTGTTACGTGTATAAACAAAAATGCCTATGCCCTCTAAAAGACCTATTATTGCTTGTTCGTTTATGCCTACGGTCGAGAAAAAAGCATGACGAGGCACTGGATATTCATGAAGAAAATCGCGCAGAACTTTTTCCGAAACAAGGGGATTTGCAATGGCATTAAACTTAATCATACTGTCCCCTTCGAACAAAGCTAGTTTTGTATAATTATTGCCCGAATCGACAATCAATTTCATGTTGGATTTTTTTAATACAAAAAAATAATATAATTTCATGTTTTCAAAACTTTTATTCGATTATGAATTCCCGAAGGGTAATACTGATTGAGGATGACAAGATGCTCACGACAGTTTACGAGATGTACCTCAAGGACATAGGACATCAAGTAGTAGGATCATTTGCCGACGCATCAGTAGCCATTTCGAGAACCGAAGATTTGCTTCCCGACATTGCATTAATCGATATACATCTCCCCGGATCAATTGATGGCATTGAAGCTGCCGACATTTTGCAAAAACAATTTGGCATCCCGGTCGTCTTTATTTCAAGCTATACAGATGAATCCACTGTACAAAAAGCCATTTCAACCCATTCGTACGGATATCTGGTAAAACCCATAGATAAAACAGCTCTTAAAATTACTATAGATCTCGTTTACGAAAAAAATGCTTTTGAAAAAACTCACCTTATCCATCAGCATTTAATCGAGAACCTCGAAATGGCCATAATCGGTCTTTCCCTCACACTTAAAATCACATTTTGGAATAACGGCGCAACGCAGCTCTTTGGAGTTGATAACCAATTAGCTTTAGGCAAAGACCTCACCTTTCTGATTCCGGGATTAACTGAAGAACAAATTCAGATTCAAATAATTGAACCCACATTATCACACGGACAACATTCTATTAGAATTGAAATTCCTGATAACAATTATAAGCCAACTCCTTTTAATTTGCACTTCTACCTCAACAAATCTCAAAATGATATTTTTGGTTTGATTTGCCATATTCTCCCTATAGGCCAAGAAGATAAAAGTTCAATATTTAACTACCCAAGTGCATTTTACTCTTTATTTAACAATATTCCAAAATCACTACTTATCCTGGATAATTCTCTGAACATTATCCGGTTTAATCAATTCTCCAATAAATTCACACAAAGACTTCTTAAAAAGGAAATTCAACCTCAAACCCACTTTCTGGAAGTTTTCGACTTTTTTGAAAAACAGGAAACCACTAAACTATTAATTAATTCGTTTGATGGTGTTACTCATTATTTGGAAAGATGTATTGTCATTGACAACAAACCTGTATTTCTCGAAATTATCATTTTCCCGATTTATAATAAACACACAGATAAAGACAATACAATCAACAATATTTGTATCTCGGTTAAAGATATTAGCGACATAAAGCAACTGGAGAAAGAACTTGAAGAAACACGAAACGAAATAAAACCTTTATTCGACAGCAGTATTCAGCGCTTTTATCTTTGCGATTTAAACTATGGCCTGGTCTCATTTAACAAGTCAGCTAAAGATATTATTATTAAAGAATTCAACCGTGTTCTTAGGAAGGGAGACAATATACTAGACTTCTTACCCGGAGACATCGAAAAAGAAGATTTCGCAAAAAAATACGAAGAAGCAAAGAAAGGGAATAATATTACCTTTAAAAATCAGGTAAACGTATTTGAGACCTCCTACTGGCTTGAATCACATATTGATCCCATCCTCAATGAAAAAGGCGAAATATACAGGATACTTGTTTGGACAATGGACGTATCTGAACGAGAACAAAATCTTCAGGATTTAAAAGAAACTCAAGATCGTTATACTTTGGTTGCCAGTGGTGGTAATGACGGCATATGGGACTGGGACATACCCAATAACAGTGTTTATCTCTCCCCCCGCTGGAAAAGTCTTTTAGGATACGAAGACCATGAATTACTGAATGAATTTGGGTTAAGAGATAGTCTTACCCATCCCGATGATTTAAAGAAAAGCCAGGAGAATATTTCTAATTATGTTTCTGGCATTACTCAGGAATATCAAAACGAAATAAGACTCAGACATAAAAACGGCAATTATATTTGGGTTATTGAACGTGGTGAACTTTTAAAGAACGACGACGGGACTCCCATTAGATTAGCAGGTTCAATCACCGACATTTCACATATTAAAAAAATTGAGACCGACATTCTCTTGACAAATGAAAAACTATTACAGGAACGTAATATGTTTATTCAAGGAAATGTTGTTATTGCCCGTGTTCTTTCCGATGATGTAGGACGTACTGTTTTCATTTCTGACAATATTGAGCCCATTCTGGGATATAAACCTTCGGAGTTTTACGATGGGTCCATATCATACGATAAATTAATTTTCCCTGAAGATTTAGAACATCATAAACTGGAGAGGCTTGACGCCGTTAAAAATAACCAGAATAATGTTGCATATTCTCCGTATCGACTCATTGGCAGGGACAATCAAGTTGTTTGGGTTAAAGATTTTGCGACCTTCATTCGCGATGAAAAGGGAGAAATTAAAGAAATACTGGGATACTTTGTTGACATAACTTCTGAAAAGAAATGGGAAGCAGCCCTTTTTGAAAGTCAGAAAAAATACTTCTCTCTGTTTAATGAAGCAAACGACAGTATTGTCATCGTTGAAGAGAGTACAATTACCGACTGTAATTCGAAATTCGAAGAACTTTTTGGTTATAAAAAAGAAGAACTGGTAGGCAAAGACACGAGTATACTTTCACCCGACAATCAACCCGATGGATCTCCCAGTCAGGAAAAGCGAATCCGGAAAATCAAAGGAGCTCTGGAGGATAAGAAAAACACATTCTACTGGCTATACAAAAGAAAAAACGGAGAAACATTCGACTCCGAAGTCAGTTTAAACAGCATTAAAATCGGAGACAAACTATTTTTGCACGTCGCAATACGTGATATTACACAGCGTAAGGAAATTGAAAGATCCCTTAAAGTTTCTGAAGCCAAATTCAGACATTTGCTAGATGCCCTGCCCGACCTTCTTTTCATTATCAACAAAGAAGGCGTTTATACTTATTTTAAACCCGATTCTAAACACGAACTGGCAGTTCCTGAGAATAAAGTGGTTGGAAAAAATATTGATGAATTTTTTAGTGGGGCTCCTTTGGAAGAATACAGAAATAAAATTCATCAGGTATTAACCGATCACAGTGTTCAAAACTTTAGGTACGATCTTGATTCTCCGGTTGGCATAAAATCTTTTGAAGCACGTATTTCGGCCATTTCAAAAGACGAAGTCCTACAGATTGTAAGAATTATTGAATAATCAGGCTTTTAGAATTTTGTCAATCGTCTCTGCCGGATTAGAAGACTTAAAAACCGCATTGCCAGCTACCAAAACATTGGCACCTGCATCAAATAATTCCCTGGCATTATTTTCATTCACTCCTCCATCAACCTGAATCAGCAAAGAAGGATTGCTTACATCAGCCATTTTTCTCAGTTTTCTGATTTTGTCCAAAGAAGTTTTTATAAATTCCTGCCCACCAAAACCAGGATTAACAGACATGATCAGAACCATATCGGCATAAGGAAGTATTTCTTCGAGCATATGGACAGGGGTATGTGGATTTAATGCCACACCAGCCTTCATTTTATGATGATGAATATGTTGTAAACTACGGTGTAAATGAGGACAAGCTTCGTAATGCACAGTAAGGACATTCACTCCGGCAGCTGCAAAAGCCTCAACGTATTTATCTGGTTCAACAATCATTAAATGTGCATCTAATACTTTTTTTGTTAAGCCAATAATACTTTTTACTACAGGAAAACCAAAAGAGATATTCGGCACAAAAACGCCATCCATAATATCAAGGTGTATCCATTGGGCCGAACTTTGATTTAACATTTCAATATCCCTGCTCAAATTGGCAAAGTCTGCCGACAATAAAGATGGAGCTACTATGCGCATATGATTTTTTTACAAACTTAAATAAAATACATTAATTATATAAAAAAAACCGCCATCGTTTTCGGATGGCGGCTTAAGAATGAGAATTAATCTCCGAGATACTTTTTCAACAATTTGCTTTTGCTGGTGTGTTTCAATCTCCTGATAGCCTTTTCTTTAATCTGTCTAACCCTTTCACGTGTCAGTCCAAACTCCTCTCCAATTTCTTCCAGGGTGTGGGGATGTTTTCCACTCAATCCAAAATAAAGACGCACAATATCGGCTTCACGAGGAGAAAGTGTTGTAAGTATCCGGTCAATTTCTTTTTTCAACGATTCATCTATCAAAAATTTATCTGGCAACTGAATATCTTCGGTAACCATTACATCGTACATATCACTATCTTCGTCTGGGGCCAAAGGAGCATCCATAGAAACGTGTCTGCCACTTGACTTCAGATATTCCTTAACATCTTTAGCCGCCATGTTCAACGCAATGCCAATTTCGTCAGCTGTAGGTTCTCTTTCAAACTCCTGCTCAAGGCGCGAAAATGTTTTATTAATTTTATTAATAGAACCAATTTTATTCAATGGAAGTCTGACGATTCTTGCTTGCTCTGCCAAGGCTTGTAAAATTGACTGACGAATCCACCACACAGCATAAGAAATGAATTTAAAACCGCGGGTTTCGTCAAAACGTTGTGCGGCTTTAATTAATCCCAGATTTCCTTCGTTAATCAAATCAGGCAGACTTAAACCTTGATTCTGATACTGCTTTGATACAGATACAACAAATCGTAAATTGGCGTTGACTAATCTGGTGAGTGCCTGTTGGTCTCCGGTTTTTATCCTACGTGCCAGTTCAACTTCTTCATCGGCTGTAATCAGTTCAACTTTGCCGATTTCATGAAGATACTTGTCGAGTGATGGCGTGTCGCGATTGGTTACCTGTTTGGTAATTTTTAATTGTCTCATATGAAATTGGATTTACATAGGTTATTACGAATCGAAAAAACAAATGTTGCAATTATTTTACAACTATCTGTTAATTTAAGGTTTAGAAATTGAATTTCTAAAAGCAATAATCTTTCAAAATTTCAAAAAGTATACGAAGACCCGGTTCGATTGCCTCGTCGGGAAAATCATATAATGGATGATGCAGGGGAGGCTGATTTGTACCTGAGCCCAATCCAATTAACGCGCCCTTATAATCTCTTGTAAAATAGCCAAAATCCTCCGACCATTTAAAAGACTTACTAAGAGTTGCAACCTTTATTCGGCTTTTTAAAGCAGCATTTTGTATTTCCTGAATTAAATCCTTGTTATTTTTCGTTTCAGGAAATTCGTCGTGGTAATCGGTTTTTAACATGACTCCAGATTTTTGAGCCAGATTACCAGCTTGCATTATCAGTTCATCACACACATCCTGCATTGCGGAGGCTGTTTCTGTCCTCACTGTTAAATGAATGACTCCTTGTCCGGGATTGACGCCAAAGGAAGGTTCGCCCAACTGCATGTGACATGTTGTAATTACTGCCCGAGATTGCAATTGGGCCTTCATATTTTCAACAAAATCGATGAACGCCGTCATAACCGGCAAGGGCGAGATTCCTTTCTCCGGTTCACTGGCATGCGAATCGATGCCCTGAAAGACAAAACGTATTCCCTTTGAAGCCATGGCCATAACCCCTTCACGCAACAATAAAGTACCCATTTCAAATCCGGGTAAATTATGCAATGCAATGGCAACATCTGGTTCAATGGCCGAAAAACGACTATCATTAATGACTTCAAAAGCGCCTTTGCCATTCTCTTCGGAAGGTTGAAACAACAACACAATTCGTCCTTTTTCAGGACGTTGCTCAAACAACAACGCTGCAACTCCGGCTAATATGGCCATATGTCCGTCGTGACCACATTTGTGGGAGACTCCGGGATGTATCGAAGCCCAGTGAATTTCGGAGGTTTCATGAATAGCAACCGCATCCATGTCGGCACGGAGTAAAATAGTAGGTCCTTCTTTTGCTCCTTTGTAAATATAGGCGAGTCCAGATTTCCCAATTTCAGGAATGATCTTATCAGGACCATAATTACGGACAAACTGATTGAGAATGGTCACCGTTTGCTTTTCACGACCAGATAGTTCAGGGATACTGTGCAACTTTCGTCTTAAAGTCGTCAGTTTTTCCAATAAATCTTCAGGGACTTTCATTTTAACTTCTATGAGTTACAAAATTAGCAAAGAATTCAATTCAAAAACAACCATAGATTTTCCAATAATTAGCTTTTGCGTAAAATTCTTAAAAGTCAAAAAATCATTTTTCCGAATCACACCTTATTATAGTATCTTAGCATTTTGTAATCTGTTTATTCTGCTAAAATGAAAATTCCTTCCATTGCACTCAATGACGAATGGCTTGCTCCTTTTTCGGGGCTGATTATTGAATTGCAAGAGAAAGCGCAGGAACGCGAAAAAGAACTTTCGAAAAATTCCGGAACTATAATTGATTTCGCCAATGGGCATCTTTTTTTTGGTCAGCACATCGAAAACAACAATCTTGTCATTCGAGAATGGGCTCCTGCAGCTACTTCTATTTGGCTTATCGGCGATTTTTCTGATTGGAAAAAGAAGCCGGAATTTCAATTCAAAGAAATTGCAAGTGGTGTTTGGGAATTTGTGACCAAATCAACAAACATTCCTCATGGAACCCTTTACAAATTAATCATAGCATGGAACGGCGGCGAAGGCGAACGTATTCCTGCCTGGGCAACAAGAGCAGTACAAGACGATACAACAAAAATTTTCTCCGCTCAGATATGGACGCCAAAGCCCTACGAATGGAAAAATAAAATCCCGCCCAAACCTAAATTTCCACTGATTTACGAATCCCATACCGGGATGTCGGGCGAAGAAGGGAAAGTGACCACTTTTAACGAATTCCGTAAAGACCGTCTGCCATATATAAAAAAACTGGGATACAATACCATACAACTCATGGCCATTCAGGAACACCCGTACTACGGTTCTTTCGGATACCATGTCTCCAGTTTTTTTGCTGTCTCATCACGTTTTGGTACGCCCGAAGAGCTGAAGCAACTGATTGACGATGCTCACGGAATGGGCATTAGGGTTATAATGGATATCGTCCACTCACACGCTGTAAAAAACGAATCCGAAGGCATCAGCAGGTTTGACGGCTCAGGTTACCAGTTCTTTCACGACGGTCCCCGTGGCGACCATGCAGCATGGGATTCGAAGTGCTTCAATTACGCAAAACCCGAAGTCCTGCATTTCCTTTTGTCGAACTGCAAATACTGGCTCGACGAATACCATTTCGACGGTTTCCGTTTCGACGGCATCACCAGCATGTTGTATCTTGACCACGGGCTGGGCAAAAGCTTTATGTCGTACGCCGATTATTTCAGCGAAAACACCGATACCGACGCATTGGTTTATCTGATACTGGCCAACAAACTCATACATACACTCCGTCCCGACGCCATTTGTATTGCCGAAGATATGAGCGGATACCCAGGCATTGCTTCTGCCCAAAAAGCCGGAGGCATTGGCTTCGATTACCGTCTGGCCATGGGCATTCCCGACTACTGGATAAAAATAATCAAAGAGCAAAAAGACGAAAACTGGCAGGTAGGTGATATTTTCTATCAGCTGACCAATAAACGATACGACGAAAAAGTTATCAGTTATGCCGAAAGTCACGACCAGGCTTTAGTTGGCGACAAGACCATCATCTTCCGCCTGATGGATGCCGACATGTACTTTCACATGGACTGCAGTCAACGCAACCTGAACATAGACCGGGGTATGGCGCTGCATAAAATCATCCGACTTCTTACGCTGACGACCGCTGGTGGCGGATACCTCAACTTTATGGGCAATGAGTTCGGGCACCCCGAATGGATTGACTTTCCGCGACAAGGTAACAACTGGTCGTACCACTACGCCCGCAGACAATGGAGTCTGGCTACCAACAAGGATTTAAGATACAAATCGTTACTCGAATTCGACCGGGCCATGATTGCGCTGGTGAAAAAGGAAAAACTTCTGAAAAAACCGGCCAAAGCAATTATTCAGAACAACGACGATCAGATACTCGTTTTCGAAAGAGGCAATTGTCTGGTAGTTGTTAACCTGAATCCTGCCAAATCTTTTACAGGCTATGGCATTCCTGTCAATCATCCGCACTGGAAAATCACACTAAACTCCGACGACACTCAATTTGATGGTTTTGGACGTATTGACAATTCCATTTGCTATGAAGCGTTACAGGAAGAAGTGCTGAGACTAAAACTCTATTTGCC
>PHDH01000036.1 GCA_002840935.1 Bacteroidetes bacterium HGW-Bacteroidetes-21
TCGATTTATATGCAGGTATTGGGGCCGGGTTAAAGCAATTTAGTCAGGCTGGCATGCATTGTATGGGCGTTGAATTGTCGGACGAAGCGGTTCGTATGGCGGCATTAAACAGTCCCGGTTCGTTTATGCTCAAAGGTAAATGTCACCAGAGAATACCGCAAATAGAAGCTTTTCTCGCAAGCAATATGGTAAAGAATGGGAAATGGAATCTCTATGTGAATCCTCCCCGCAGTGGTCTCGATATGGAATTGACGGAATGGATTATAACGCAGGGGAGACCATCTCGAATGGCTTATTTGTCATGCAGCCCCTACACCCTGGCTCGGGATCTGAAAATGCTATGCAGTAATGGCTTTAAAGTTGTCAGTATTCACCCATTCGATTTTTTCCCATACACCCGGCACATTGAAGTGATGGTGTTGCTAAAGCGGATGTAGGTTCTTACAACTTTAATTAAACAACCCTATTTTATCAGAGAAAGTCCTTCCAAAGCTGAACTGTCGTCGGGAGATAATAGTAACACTTTGTTGAAAAGCACCTTGGCTTCAGCATTTTTGCCTAATTTGAAATAAGTCCATGCGTACATTAAAAGTCCGTCGTAAGTGAATGGGTAAAGGTTGACCAGCTTTTCGAAATAGGTTAGAGCTTTATTGAAATCGTTGCGATTGTAATAAATCAATCCCATGCGGTATAAAACGGTGGTTTGCCCCGGATTAAATTCAAGAATTTTATTGTAATGTAAAATCACCTGATCCCAGTTGCCCAGCGAAGAAGCCGACATGACTATTCCCAAACGAGCTTCTTCCGACATCGGTTTTAATTGTATCGCTTTTTCATAATAGGTCACCGATTCGGTGAACTGACCGCTCATGTATTTTAGCCATCCCAAACGGGCATTTAGTTCGTAACTGTTTTCATTGTAAATAGCTGAGATTTCCTTTATAGCATTTGTATAATCGCCTTTCTCTTCGAATTCGAGACTGGCTTTAAATGCTTCGCTCATAGTTTTGTTCTGAGATATTGCATTTTCTGTGGTGAACCAAATTAATGCAAGAAAAACAAAAGTGAATTTTAAAATGCCCATAATATGCCTCCGAAAATTAATTTATTGTTGTAAAAATATGAATTAACACTCTGATTTAAAATTAAGTCTCCATTATTTCTTTTTCCGGCAAAATCGTTCCAAATAACCTGCGTATTGGATTGAGAAAAGGTGTATCCGCCAAAAAATACAAGCTTTTTGAAAGGAGTTAACATAATGTTCATACCTGCTTTCAATCGCATAGGATCGGGAAGATTATAGATAGTCGCCCCATTATTGTCAGTAAAATAGGTCATATTTCCCATTAGGCCATATAATTCAACTTCAAAAAAAGAAAAGGGTTTATATCGAAAGTTTTGTTTAAATACAAATCCACTTTCTCTTCCCAGATTTCCATATACGGATGATGCCATCGAAAATCTGGGCTTGGCGAAAGGGTATATTGTATATGTCAAGCCGGTCTGTAAATGTATACTGTTACTGCCTTTGTAAATATTTGTTTGCCAGTCGCGAGTAAAGTATAAGTGATTTTTTTTAAAGCTGATACCTGTAGAGAATTCGAAATCGGTATGTTTTGCGGTGTCTATACTTAAAATAAAATCAACAGGACTTGGTGTTGGGCTTCCTACAGGTGGCATAGGTGGCAAAATAACATCTTTGATAGAATAATCGACAGGATTAGAAACTACCAAAAAACTATGTAGATAAAAAGCTACTTCGCGATTGGGCGAAGGGTAATACTTTGGATTGATATACCAACTGAATTGTTGGGTGGTAAAAGAATTTTCGAGGGTGATGTGACCCGGGTTCAATAAAGTGGTTTTATCGTATTGTACTTGTTGAAATTTTTCCATTTGCAGCCACGAAATATTTTGATCAATCTGCCATTGGGGAGATAGCTCATGAATTAATGTGAAAGAAGCATACTGAAAAGGGCCAGAAAGTTCTTTTTCCATTAACATATTTCTGTTATTTGGCTTTTCGTATACGGTTTTAAGTGATTCGTATGCATCATTAGAACTCTGACCCAGTTCGGGAATAATGGCGATGATTCGGTGGGGTCTTTTACCCGAGCTGGTATCTGCCCATGCTGCGGTGTGAAAATCACCGGAATTGACACAAGCTGAAATATAATATTGCTTTGCTAATGGATCTCCCGAATTAAATTCAAGCGCTTTGGCAAAGTGAATCATGGCTTTTCTGTCTCTTTTCAGCTTTTGATATGCAATGCCTGTGCGCAAACGTAAATAAAAATAATCGATTCCCTGATCGATGGCTATTTCTGAAGTGTCTATCAAATCTCTCCACCGGGCTTCTTCCCATGCTTTGTAAGTAGATACGTCAACTTGTGTAAAGGTAAGTGTCGACTGGGCCATGGTAATGGTTGAAGAAAAAAAGAAAAGAATAATATGTAGATGGCGTAATTTCAATTTCTTATTTGTTTAACTGATTTGTTTTGCTGTCCATTTCTTTTTTCCTGTTTCTGCTTTAAAATCCTTCATTAGTCCGTCTTTAATCCTGATTTCGAACTGATATTCTTTTAGTGAAAGTTTCAGGAAGAGCAATGTTACCCGGCTTTTAAGTATGATTTCGGTCGGGGATAATTCATCGTCAATTTCCAGATAGGTGAGGGAATATTTAGCCGTGAGCATGGATTTAAATGGAGCCACCAGATCGTTTAAGAATAATTGGTAAGGCTTAAAAACCTGAGGTAAATTCATTTCGTCGCTTATGCGAATGTTTTTGTAAAAACCGGTCTGAACTTTATACAAAGAGAGATAAAAGAGATAAAGCAAAGATTTTCTTTTTCCGGCAAAATACTGAAAGTAGAGCATGATTTTATCGTTCGAGAACCATGCCGTGGATTTTGTTCTTTCATCAAAAAAGTAGGATTTATTAGCCGAGTCGGTGTATACCGACCACATTTCGTTACGTATGGTTTTTCCGTCCGAAAACTCAAAAGCCATTTTTTGACCCGGAATGAAATCCAGAAAACGGGCCAGGAGTCGGTTGGGTTCTGGATTGAAAATCCGGCATTTCTCCGCAGGATATTCGTAATTGTGAAATGAGAGTGCGCCTTCTTTTAATGTTACAAAGTGAGAAATGGGGTATTTAATAGTGGAAGATCCCACCCAGGGCGTGTTTTGTAATTGCATATGTAAGTGAGGTTCGGGAGATCGTCCGGAGTTGCCTACCCATGCCAGCACCTGTCCCGGAACAACATAGTCCTCTTCATGTACTTTAAAACTTCCGCTTTGTAAGTGGCAAAGTTTCGAAAATAAGAATTCTCCATGTTTGATAATTATGCAGTTCCCCCAATTGTCAAGCATGTTGGGTTTGCCAATTTCATTGTCTGGAATTCCGTCGATAATTTTTACAACTTTGCCGTATCCGGGAGCAAGGACTGCTTTTTTATAGCAGTAATAGTCTTCGGGCGAAGTTCCGGGCTTTTTAAACGTCTTATTGTCGGCATCCCTTATAGCAAAGTCCCAGGCATATTGATATTCGTCTTTATGTGTAAACTCCCCGTTGTGACCTTGTTCTACCGACCATTCCCCCCAGAAAGGAAGTCGTATAGGGAAAATTTGATAACTGTTGCCAAAACGTTTTAAAAAGTTTTTGTAAGAATATAGGTTTTTTTCGGGCGAGAACTCTTGTATTACAACTTCGGGCAGAAATTGCATGTATTTGACTCTGTGCTTCAGTACATACAAAAAGATTAGCACAATAAAGTTAAATGGAAGGGAGTAAATGGGGAGCTGCCAAACATCGAGAACCTTGAGCATAGCTTGTGCAAAAAGAACGTTAACCGGGGTAATTAAGATGATGAGAAGATAACTTCTCCAGGAAGGGACAACAAAGAATCCTCCCAGAGCAATGGATGTAAGAATGAAGTTGAATCCAATAAAAGAATTCGAGAAATTAGTAATGTCGCTTCCAGTCAGAATAAAAAAGTACCAGGCCGAATAAAAGCCAATGAGTGAAGAAATGAATGATATTCTGGACGTCAGGAAAAGAGCCGTAGCAATAACGATTCCGCCGAATACAGTGGGTTGGAAAAAAATGGCACCGAGAGAAGTCAAATAAGAATAAAATGACATGGGAATGGCTAAATTCTGTGTCGTTTGGTAAAAGTCGACCAGCCCCTGACCTCCGGCTTTGTATAAATAATTAATGTAATATACCCCTCTTTCAGAAAGTTGTAGTTCGGTAAATTCGCGGGTCGCCAATATGACTATCCAAATCGTAATAAGGAAAGGGATACTCAGAAAGGGAAGTCCGTATTTACTCGTTACGCCTTCCATCATTACAGTAACGGCAAGACAAAGCAAGCCCGTAAATATCAGCGTAATGAATAATGAAAGGCTGGGTTCGAACAATATTCCGATGCCTAAACCTGTCAATACGGCGTTAAAAGCATAGAGTCCTTTCTCTGTTTTTCTATGGTCTAGTCCAAACGACGATGCCGACAAATTGGACGAAAGGGCTACGATGAGTCCCGAAACGCCAGCAACAACATCAATAAAAGAGACTAATAAGAGGACAATTCCAAAAAGGAGACTGTCTGAAAAGAAAACCTGAGGGTATGCTTTTACAGTTCCTTTCAGAACGGGCACAAAGAATTGTCCTATACGCCGCATGTACTATAACGGTTTTATGTCATTCAAATGCTCGGGGTGTTTTTCCAATTGGCAAACATATGACAGGTCTTCGTTTTCTCTTACCAGATGAACGGCATTGTGCATGTCTATCATAACCACTTTGGGACGGTAACTAATAAATTGCATCCATTGAGTCATGTTATAAGCGCCCACCCGGCTAATGACAATGTGGTCACCTTTTTTCATGGGAGGAAGTGAGATATATTCCCGAATGACATCAATATTCATACATAAAGGCCCGTAGATAATCATGTCTTCGGTGTGATAACCAAAAGGTTGTGCGGGAGTTACTTTATGGTCGTACCAGAACGATGTAAACAGGATATTGACTCCAGCATCTACAATGGTCGCCAGTTTTCCATCGGCAAGACGTTTGTTGGCAATGACGCTGCTCAACAGGTATCCTGCATCGTCAACTAGTGCTCTGCCTGTTTCGAGGATGAGCATGGGAATATGGTCGGGAGAAATGGAACTGTTGATAAGTGCCGAAGTAATGGCATCCGCATATGCATCAAACGAAGGACAGGTGTCTGATCCGGGAAGATAAGCGCCTTTGAGTGTGTTTTTAGAGGCAAAACCACCTCCCATGTCAATGTAGGAGATATTGTGTTTGTATTTCGAAGCCAGACCAACTGCCAGATCGGCCAGTTTAGAAGCAGCGATTCCATATGCAGTAGGCGTCATAATGTAGGTGCCAATGTGACAATGTAGTCCCACCAGTTCAAGCTTTTTGCCCAACATAATCCGATTGAGCGCTTCCCATGCTTCGCCATTTTCGTAATTAAAACCAAAACGGCTCCACTGTGGATAAATACCAGTGTCCATGTTGACACGGATAGACACTTTGGGCTTTTTCTGAAGTTTGTCTGCCAGTTCATTCAACAGAAATAATTCGTCGAAGTGATCGATATGGATATAGGCCCCATGATTGATGGCCATTGTTAAATCAGCAGTTGATTTATCGGGACCGTTGAAAATAATGTTCTTGCCTGCCACCCCATTTTGTAACGCTTTTTCGAATTCAAATCCACTAACGACTTCGGCCCAAGAGCCTTCCTGATGAAAGGTGCGGCATACGGCACTCAGATAATTGGTTTTGTACGACCAGGCGAATTGTACTCTGGGATAGCGGGTACTGAAGGCTCTGTATGCTTCGCGATAGGTTTCCCTTATCGTGTTTTCCGAAATCACAAATAAAGGGGAACCATATTGCGCCATAAGTCCTTTGATAGCAACACCGTCAATATCAGTAATGGGATCGTATTCGGTTTTAGTTCCGAATTTATTAGGCATTCCTGTTTGCAGTTTTTTTATCAGGGGTCTTTCAAATATCTTTTTTTCCATAATCGTAATTTTTTAAAGTTCGCCAGTTGTCGACAGTTTTTCAAATTCGTTGAGATTCACAATCATATCCCACGAATAACGGATAAACATTTTTCCGGATTCGTAAGAAGTAAAGGGTTTGACTTTTTTCCCGAGGGCAAGTTTTACCAGTGCTTCAGGAAGATTCTGACCGGCTCCAACAGCCAGGTATACCCAAGCGGGAATACGCGGATTAATTTCGACCAGATAATATTTGTTTTCGTTGGTCTTTATCAATTCAAGCTCCATGCCTCCGCGCCATTTAGTTTGTTTAATGATCGATGTGGTTAGCCTGAGCATTTCTTCATCATCCAGTGTAATGCCTCCCCAGGCCTTACCTTTATCCGTAATGTATGTTTTACGCATGGGCACAGCACCGATGGTATTTCCTTTCCCGTCGCCCAATGCAATAACGTTGACCTCGGTGCCACGGATGAATTCCTGAATGATAATAGGCAAACCCCATTTAGAGACCAACTTATTAAAATGTTGCGCTACTTGTTCCGGGTTGAAGGCAACAAAGGCATCGTAGAATTTTCCTTTGACTAATAGGGGATAAGTAAATTCAGGAGTGAGGGTGTAAATTTCACTTAAACTATTGATGGGTCTACTATGTGGTACTAAAACATCGTATTTCTTGCCGTATTCAGGCAGGTTGGCTTTATGTCTTTCTTCAAACTGCTTCAGTGTGGGCAAAAAAGTGCTGATACCAATGTTTTTCAGTCGCTCGCTATTGGTGATGAAGGAGTATAGCTCGGCGTCAAAATTGGGTATCAATACATCAATATTTTCTATACTGTTAATATACTCGAGTCGCTGCAACAGTTTTTCGGAACCGGACGACGGATAGGGCACCTGATAGGTTTTGTCGACCCATTCGTGCATATAAATACCCGGTTCCAGATTTTCGTAAGCAAGACCGATAATCTTCACATCATAAAAATCTGATTCCCGCAGTGCCCTGATGACAGGAATACCCGGACCCGGATTATCGGTATTGTTTAGTCCCGAAACAGCAACGGTTATTTTAGTCTTTTTCATTTTCTTCACTTATGTTGTAAAATTTCAGCATGGCGATAAAATCCATATATGCTCTTTCAAAGGTGTCATTATCCACTTCATAGTTTTCTAAAAAGTGGGTCATTATCTCTTCCTGACTTTTTCCTTCTTTAAGCATGTTCAGAATTTCTGTGCCTGTTTCATTCAGTGAAAAGGATTCACCGGAATGGGGGTCAAAAACGAACCCCGTGTCGCTGATGGCGAGTTTCTTTTTAAGTTTCATAGATGAATTTATGAGATTTGGATATAACAAAGGTAATGCTGAGGGTAAAAAAAACTGTTACATGATTATATGATAATGGTGTAAAATTAGGTATGTTTGAAATTATTGTTTTCATGCACTTACATTATTAAATTATCTATGCTTTTCTTGAAAGTAGCGGGAGATTTTTTAAATTCAGAAACAGCAACTCCTGTTACTTTTTTAAATGTATTAGATAAGTGATGAACACTGCTGAAATCCATCATAAAAGCAATTTCACTTAAAGTATATTCGTTGCTGAGAATTAGTTCTTTTGTGCGTTCAATTTTATGTAAAATGATGAATTTTTCGAGAGTGATATTTTCATGTTTGGAAAATGTCTTTGAAATTTGCTGATAACTCATGTTCATCTTTTCGACCAGATAGTCTGATTTGCGGATGATAGAGTTGACGTTATTGGCATAATGAACCAATTCAATCACCGCCAGTTTTATCTGCTCGCAAATAATAGTG
The DNA here is from genome assembly GCA_002840935.1 of Bacteroidetes bacterium HGW-Bacteroidetes-21. Taxonomy (GTDB): domain Bacteria; phylum Bacteroidota; class Bacteroidia; order Bacteroidales; family GWA2-32-17. The sequence goes on from PHDH01000036.1 coordinate 7,841, forward strand.
TTTCTGTCGGTGATTAGTTCAAATCCGCTACCTCGAATAATGTCGGTAATGAATTTTTCTGAAAAACGGGATTCGTCGTATTCAATGTCTGCTTCGCCCAATTGCATCCTATGCACGACTATGCCATATTTCCTGAGGTCTTCGGATATTACCCTAAGACAACAGTGACAAACCATGTTTTTTATATATAGCGTTTTTCGGGCCATGATGAATATTACGACAAAAATATGAAAATTACACCTCGGGCATAATATTTTAAATTTAATTTATTGTTTCCGGCGTCAAAAATATTGAAACGTTACGTTTGAGTAATTATTTTATTACGAATTTATTGATTCTATCTTTTAAGGAATTCAATGGGGTGTTATCCTGTGCATTTCAAATTTCCGTTCTTCTTTTCTGTTTTCAACTTCACCAGATACAGTGGCAACGACAGAATCTGCTGAAATAAAAGTATAGGTGATTTTCTGAGGAAAATCGTGGTCGGGATTTTCAAATATCATGACTTCTTTCGTTGCCGAGGTCATTTTGAAAGGAATGGGCAGCCCGCCGTTTTGATTTGAAACCTGAGGTATATAATATATTTCCATCCCTTTCTTTTCCAGTCGGATGTTCTCCAGAAAAAAGGTGTCTGTAGTTGTTGTAATACTTGTAGTTCCGTTGTATAGGCTATCGTTAATTATTGACCACGTTTCTGTGATAGTTTCATCTCCATTAATACACTGCCATTTTCCAGGAAGATTGCCCGCAATTTCTTCTAGTGATAATTCCTCTTCCCGCTGTACGCCTGATTGCTCAGGGGAACACGAAATGATGTGAACTAAAATAAAAGCTAAAAATAATCCCTGTAGGAGATTTTTCATTTGTATTACCTAACTAATAAAGTTGAGGATGTTTAGTGGGATTATAACGATGCATCATGTCGTAGACTTTTTCGAAAACATTTTCAGCGTTGGGGTTCGAGAAATAGTCTCCATCTGTGCCATAGGCCGGGCGGTGCTCCCGTGCTGTTAATGTAACGGGTTCCATGTCGAGGTACTTCCATGCCTGCTGTTCTTCAATCACTTTTTGCATCATATAGGCAGTCGCTCCACCGGGAACATCTTCGTCGAAGAAGATAATCTTATTTGTTTTCTTCACTGAATCCAGAATAGTGTGGTGAATGTCGAATGGTAATAATGTTTGAACATCAATAAGTTCAACGCTGATGTTGAATTCATTTAATTGTTTGATAGCATCTTCCGCAATTCGAACGCACGAACCATAAGTTACTAATGTTACATCACTGCCTTCAAGCATGATTTCTGGCGTGCCCAAGGGTATTTTATATTGGCCGGTATTGGTGGGTTTGTTCTCTTTAAGGCGATATCCGTTTAAAGGTTCAATCACGATGGCCGAATCGTCGGAGTCAAGTATGGTGTTGTAGAAACCGGCTGCTTGTGTCATGTTTCTGGGGACACATAAATAAATTCCCCGGATGGCGTTAATAACCATACTAAGTGCAGAGCCCGAATGCCAGATGCCCTCCAGTCGGTGTCCCCGGGTGGTGATTAGCACGGGGGCTTTCTGCTGACCTGCTGTTCTGAAAAGTTGCGTGGCTAAGTCGTCACTCATGGTTTGCAAAGCATAGAGAAGATAATCGAAATATTGTATTTCTACTACAGGGCGTAAGCCACGGAGTGCCATGCCAATACCTTGACCCATGATGGTGTTTTCGCGAATACCGGTGTCGAAGATGCGGATTTCTCCGTATTTTTTCTGTAAACCTTCGTACGATTGATTTACTCCACCCAGAAAACCTACGTCCTCCCCAAAAATAACGAGTTCGGGGTACGTTTTCATTAGAAAATCCCAGTTATCACGGAGAATTTCACGGCCGGGGACCATATCTCCAGAAAATTCTGGTTGTACCGTATTTACTTTCAAAGCCGAGTAGGGCGTTTCTGAATATAGCTTTGAACTATAACGGGAAGTTGCGTCCTGATAATTTCTTTCGAGCCATAGGTGCAGATCGGCTTGTAGCTTAACACGTGTAGGGCAGTCGAGACAAACATGACGGAGTATCTTTTTTGCCGCACTAAAAATGTCTTTCCGGATAGGGTTAACGATCTTTTTAAGTTCGTCAGAAATAATGCTGATTTTATCTATTTCTTCGTTGCGGCATATGCAAGAACGGTTGTCGATGATACGAAGTAACTCATCTCTTTCACGGCGCATAGGATCGCTGAAATCGGCCCATGCCCGGTTCCGTGCTTCTTTGGTTCTGTCGGTGGCCCATTGTTCGGCTTCGGCCAATTCGGCTTCTGTGGCAATGCTTTTCTCCAGCATCCACTGACGCATCTTTTGTATGCCATCAAATTCTTCTTCGAATTTCATGCGTTCAGAATCTTTGTAGCGCTCGTGGGACCCTGAGGTCGAATGTCCCTGAGGTTGCGTGAGTTCATCGACATGAAACAAGACGGGAATATGCTCGTTGCGGCATTTCTCAATACCTTCTTCGAAAGTCTTAACCAAGGCAGCGTAATCCCAACCTTTGACTTTGTAAATGTAAATGCCTCCCTTAGCGTCTTTCTCAAATCCTTTGAGGGCTTCGGATATACTTTGTTTGGTGGTTTGATATTTTTTGGGAACAGAAATGCCATAATTATCGTCCCATACGGCTACAGCCATTGGAACCTGAAGCACCGAGGCGGCATTCATGGTTTCCCAAAAATGTCCTTCTGATGTGCTGGCATCACCTATAGTGCCAAAAGCGACTTCGTTGCCGTCAATTGTAAACTTTGTTTCTTTTTTAAGTTCGGGATTGTTCCTGTAAAGCTTAGATGCCAGTGCAAGTCCCAGTAGGCGTGGCATTTGTCCTGCGGTGGGAGAAATGTCGGCAGAGCTGTTTTTTTGTGCAGTGAGGGCCAGGTACTTACCTTTGGAATCCTGATTGGGTGTAGAAAAATGGTTGTTGAATGAACGTCCGCCGTTATGGGGATTATTGCGAATGTCGGTGTCTCCGTATAACAGGGCAAAGAACTGTTCTGGGGTCAGCAATCCCGCTGCCAGCATAAAAGTCTGATCGCGGTAATAACCCGAACGCCAATCGCCATTTTTAAAAAAACGGGCCAGAGCAATCTGTGCTATTTCTTTACCGTCACCAAAAATTCCGAACTTGGCTTTGCCGGTAAGCACTTCTTTGCGTCCCATAATACTCAACTGACGACTCAAACACGCCAGACGGTAATCTTCTTTTACATCTTTGCAAAATTCTTCAAATGATAAGGTCTTGTCCATATCTCAATAATTTTCAATCAACTTGTTCAGATGACAAAGTTAAAAAGAATTAATCTAAATAAAATCCGGTTAACAAAATTTGTATTTTCAAAGTCTTAGGTCTATTTTTGCTAAATGAAAGTAATTCTGTTATCGATATTGGTCTTAGCTATAGTGATTTCTGCCATGGCTGCTTTTATTTTTCTGGGCAAACGCAAACGTTTTCCTGATACGCATATTTCACATAACAAGGAAATGCGTAAACGAGGAATCTCCTGTGCACAGCACGAAAGTATGGGGTGTAAACCCGCAGATAATATGGAATGTGGGTCATGTTGCGGGAAAAAATAATATTTTATTCTGATAAGTATTTTCCAAACCCTTTGGTCATCCAGGTCTGGTAATTGCCTTTTTCGTCCGAAAAAATAAAGTAAGCCTCGTACTGGGTGTTCTCTTGCATAAATTCTTTTCCCTTATCCATACCCATGGCCATGATGGCAGTGGCAACAGCATCGGCTTCACCGCATTCGGGAGCCGTGATAGTTACGCTTAACAGGTTGTGATGCGATGGATATCCCGAATTAGGGTTGATGGTGTGGGAGTATTTAACCCCATCTTTTTCGACAAATTTGCGATAACTGCCACTGGTCGCTAATGAAAAATCAGATACGGAAACAATGGCTTGTAACTCCCGGTTACTTTCATCACTGCCCTCAACGGGTTTGTCTATGCCAACCTGCCAGGGTTGACCTTTGGCATTGATGCCTTTGGCCCGAACTTCGCCGCCAATCTCGACCAAGTAATTCTCGATCTTCATCAATTCAAGATAGTTTACTACCATATCTACACTATACCCCTGAGCAATGGCGTTAACGTCGAGTTGAGAGCGAGGGTCTTTTTTAACGATCTTATTATCCTGAAGTTGGAATAAATTGAAATCGCAGAATTGTAAAATGCTATCAACAGCCGTTGAATCAAATTCTGTTCTTTTTTCAGGGCCAAAACCCCAATAGGTTACAAGTGGTCTGACAGCTAAATTAAAATAATTGTTAGTTGTCTTGGTAATTCTTTGAGATAGTTTAAATAAGTCGATAAATGGTTCATTTAATCCAACTTCCTTATTCTCATTAATTTTTGTAATGATGGAGTTTGTGTTGTAAACAGAGAAAGTTTCATCTACCAATGAAAGAATTGAATCTGTTTCAGCCTGATTAATTTGAGCATCTTCACTGAACTTTATTTGATAAGTTGTACCTTGAGTAAACCCGGATATGGTTTGATAGTTCTTTTTGCAGGAGGCTGTAATTAGCAACATGCTTAAAAAGAAGACGATCTGAGTGAAATATTTCATTTATTTTATGATTAGTGTTAGTAATTTCTTTATTTTTGATTTTGAAAAACTCAAAATTATGAAAAAATTATTCCTTCTTGGCTTTTTGTCCTTTCAAATTATTTGTGCTTTCAGTCAGTCACCTCAGGCATTTAATTATCAGATGGTTGTTAGAGATGCGGGTGGTATTGCGTTGGTAAACCAAAATGTGCGAGTTCAAATTAGCATACTTCTCGGCCCTTTGCCTGGAACAGTTGTGTATTCCGAAGAATTTGATAGTGCTACAAATGATTTTGGTATTATCAGTCTGGCCGTTGGCTCATCCACAAATCATACAGGCGATTTTACCATGATTGCTTGGGGTAGTGGCGACTATTATTTAAAAGTAGAAGTTGATCCCAGTGGAGCCTCTAATTATATTGATATGGGAACGACACAATTATTGAGTGTTCCGTATGCTATGTTTGCAGGGCAATCAGGAATGAGTTTAAACGATAATGATTCGGACCCAACAAATGAAATACAAATATTATCTGTCACTAACGATACGCTGTATTTAAGTAATGGCGGATTTGTTCCTCTTACAGGATATGTGGATACTTTATGGAATAGAAATGGGAATAAAATATACAATACAAATACGGGCAATGTAGGCGTGGGAATCAACGATCCTTTTGGTAAAATGGTGGTTCAGGGAGATGCCAGTATGTCAGATACCTTGCCTCTTTTCGAAGTAAAAAACCGTGACGGACAAACTGTTTTTATTGTATATCCAGATAGTGTCAGAATTTATGTAGGGGATGACGATACAAAAACCAACAAAGGGGTTTTTGCTGTAAGTGGAAGGAATAGTGCGAAGAGTCTGACTAATAATTATTTGTGGATCACGCCTGACAGCTCTCGAATTTTTCTTGATTCGCTGAATTCAAAAGGTGGTTTTGCCGTTAAATCATTTGGGAATGCTTTGAGCAAGGACTTTTTTTCTGTGTATACAGATACAGATCAGGTAATTGATCCGTCTCAGAAGAAAATATTATGGTACCCTGCAAAGTCTGCTTTTCTAAGTGGGAAAGTGCTTATCGAAGATCCAGATAGTGTAGGAGCAAACTCTGTTGCCATTGGATTTGAATCTAAGGCTAAAGGGGATTGGTCGCAGGCTATGGGCTACAAATGTTATGCGCGGGGAGATTATTCAATGGCCATTGGAAAGAATTCGGAAGCAAATGCAAACAATTCGTATGCTTTTGGAGAAAGAGTATATGCTAGATCCTTTGATTCATATGCTTTAGGTTCAAACGCTATTGCCGAAGGGGTTGGTAGTTATGCTTTTGGTTCAGCCGGAAGAGATACTTTAGGAAATCTTTTAGGAACGTATACTAAAGCAACAGGTGTTAGTTCCTATTCATTCGGGTCTGGTTGTATTGCCAGCGGTGTAAACTCATTGTCGTTTGGTGTAAGTGATTCTGCCACCGGCAGGAATTCTATTGCCATGGGAGCCTATTCTAAAGCATATGGGGATTATAGTTTTGCTTTTGGATTTCCTTTTACAGGAGGATATCCTTTATCTTCTTTTCCTACCAAAGCCAATAGTTATGCCGTAGCTATTGGAACTGCCGTTGCCGCAGATGGTTTTGGTTCCATTGCTATGGGAAGATTTGCTTTTGCGAATGGCACGAATTCAATTTCTCTGGGCTTTGGTATTCCTAATACATTTTTGGCCCCTGCAAACTATAATACTGCCAATGGAACAAATTCAATAGCTGTAGGGTTTGGTAATGGAGCTACCGGAGATTATTCAATGGCCATTGGGTACGATAATATTGCTTCTGGAACCCATGCAGTGTCTTTTGGAAATTTTTTAAATGCTCAGTCGTTTAGTTCTTTTGCAATAGGAAGATATAATGCATTGCTAGGGGGGACGGCTGGTAGTTGGGTGTTGACTGATCCCTTATTTGTTGTTGGTAATGGAACTTCCTCAGGATTAAGATCCAATGCATTGACTATTCTCAAAAATGGGAATACGGGTTTGGGTGTGACTGCTCCTGATGCTACCTTAGATGTTGTTGGTACTTTTCAATTGGGAGGAGGAACAAACTTCTCAAAATATGAGGCGGGTACTTTGTTGGTCGGAACCAATGGTGTTGGAGGTGTCAAAACTGTAACCTTGACTTTCCCAACAGCTTTTACTGTAGCCCCTGAAATTGTAGTGACTACAAAAAATGCGGCAGGAATTAATGATGTAATAGTTGCTTCTGTTAGAAATGTTACAACGACTAATGCTGTAATCTTGTTATACCGCGTTGATTCACCCGGAGGTCAATGGGGTCAATCTTTATCTCTTGACTGGTTTGCTTGGGAATAGAACTGCTTAAAAGCATGTTGTTAGATATCCTTTTTTCTAGAAATCAGTAAGCAGATTTTTATTGGAACTAATAGATGAAAAGTGGATATAATTTACATTTTTTATTCATTTTGAAAGTTCCCGTCTTAAGAATTTTATTGTCTTATTGCTTTATTTTTTGAAGACAGACGTAATAAATCTGGGTTATAAAAAATATTTTGCGCCAATTGTCATTTGTTTTACCTTTGAAAAAAAACTAGTTTATGAAAAAATATTTGTTATTGTTATTAAGTGTCATTTCCTATGTGAGTGCGATGGCTCAGCCAGAAGCGTTTCAATATCAATCAGTCTTACGTGACGCAAATGGTATTGCATTAGTATCTCAAAATGTGGGGGTGCAGGTCAGTATTTTACAAGGACCTTTGCCCGGTACGGTGGTATATTCAGAGACCTATAGTACCAATACCAATAGTCTTGGAATTCTGACTTTGCAAATAGGCGCTTCAGTGAATCATACAGGTGTTTTTTCAGATATCAACTGGAGTACTGGTGATTATTATATTAAGATGGAAGTTGATCCCGCTGGTGGAACATCCTATGTTGACATGGGAACGATGCAGTTATTAAGCGTGCCCTATGCTTTGTACTCGAAAACTTCCGCAGATGCTTTCAGTGGCAATTATAGTGATTTGAACGGGGTTCCTGTTATTCCAACACAAGTTGGACAACTTACAAATGACGCCGGTTATATTACCAATCCCAATGATGCCGATGCGGATGCTTCCAACGAGTTGCAAACACTGAATATAGCTGGTAACAGTCTGTCGATTTCCAGTGGAAATACTGTCACTCTTCCCTCTAATACTTATACTGCGGGGACTGGAATAAGTGTAAGTGGTACCAATGTAATTAGCAATTTGAGTCCCGACCAGACAGTCACCCTCACGGGAGGTGGATCAACAACAATATCTGGAACTTATCCTAATTTCAATATTTCTAGTGTAGATAATAATACAACTTACACCGCAGGATCGGGATTGCTTTTATCCGGAACGCAGTTCAGTGCTAATTTTGGAAGCACTCTAGGAACTATCGCACAAGGCAATCACACCCATAGTGGATTAGGCTCTCCTGCTGGTTTAACAGGCGAAATACAGTTTAATAACAATGGTAGTTTCGGTGCCAATAATTCGCTATTTTGGGATGATGTCAATGCACGTATGGGAGTGGGACTGAATAACCCCAATGGCCGTATGGTAATAAAAGGAAGTCCTTCTGCTGCAGCTACAGAACCTTTATTTGAAATTAAAAACAGCTCTGGTCAGACCGTTTTTGTTGTTTATAATGATAGTGTCAGGATATATGTGGATGATGATCCTGCAAAAGCCAATAAGGGAACTTTTGCTGTAAGTGGACGTAATTCTGCTAAGAATATGACACACAATTTTTTGTGGGTGACCCCAGACAGTTCCAGAGTATATACGGGAAGTCCCGTATCTGGATTTGGGGTAGAGAATATTACCGCGGGTGGTGAAGAGTCTTATATGCGCCTTACTCCTGCTAACTATTTTATTGGCCATAATTCAGGTGTCCTTGCTCCGGCTGCAGGAGGTGCGTATAACTCTACTTTGGGTTATTATGCCGCCAGTGGTCTGACTTCAGGAAATAGTAATATTATTATGGGATATTACGCCGGAACGGGTATTACAACTGGGAATGATAACGTAGTTATTGGTTATGAATCAGGCTATAATCTGGGTGTGTCACAGAGAAATATTTTGTTGGGATTCCGATCGGGTTATAGCTTGAATGCTACCGGAAATAATATTTTTATAGGATACGAAGCAGGATATTCAACTTCTAATGGTTTTAAAAATATTGCCATTGGATTTCAAGCACTTTATTCAAATCTTTCTGGTAGTTCTAATGTCGCAATTGGAGACATGGCAATGCATAGCAATACCGACGGATTGTCTAATACGGCTATTGGTAGTGAGGCCATGTTCGATAACAGTACGGGCTCTTCCAATACAGCGTGTGGGGTAGCCGTATTAAGATCAAATACAGCGGGTTCATGGAACAGTGCTTATGGAGCAGGTGCCTTAGGTGCTAATACAACGGGGAATGATAATACTGCTATTGGTGAAAGTGTTATGGCGGCAAATATTACAGGTCACAGTAATACAGCCATTGGAACAAAGTCTCTGCTGGTAAATACCGCTGGAAATTTCAATGTTGCTGTTGGAGCATTTACTTTGTATACAAATACGGCCAGTTATAATACTGCCATAGGTTATTCGGCCCTTTCGGCTAATACTACGGGTGAATGGAATACCGCTTTGGGTGGAGGTTCCTTATCTAAAAACACAACAGGTAGCCAGAATGTAGCTGCAGGTTATAGTTCTTTGCAGGAAAATTTAACTGGTGCAGGTAATGTGGGTTATGGTAATTATTCACTTCTTGTCAATACCGATGGAAATAATAATACAGCGATAGGAACCTCAGCCATGTATAGCAATACAGGTGGTGACGACAATACAGCTCTAGGTTCATCAGCTATGTTGATGAATTCAACCGGAAACAATAATATTGCCATTGGGGCTAATTCGTCCCGGGGGAACACAACGGGTTCTAACAACGTAACGATGGGTAATAATTCGTTATATACTAACTCGCTGGGTGGAGATAACATTGCTATTGGGTTCAATGCTTTATACAACTCCACCGTTTCTGGAAATGTCGCTGTTGGTACTCAGGCTTCAAGAAACAATACCACGGGCTATGATAATACAGCTATTGGCGACCGTTCAATGTATAGTACCAATATAGGTTATTCAAATACGGCTCTCGGTTCATACAGTTTATACACAAATACCGGTGGAGATAATAACTCCGCTATTGGAAAATACTCATTATTTAATTCAACTTCTGATGAAAATACGGCTGTTGGTTATTATGCTCTTTATCGAATTACCACCGGAAGTCAGAATACCGCTATTGGAAAAGATGCCGGCCCAGGTTCAGGAAATGGTACTTTATGGTGCACCACAGCACTGGGATATGGAGCAACGCCTGTTATCGATTATTCGGCTCGTGTTGGAAATGCATGGGTTGGCAGTATTGGTGGTTATGCCGATTGGACGAACTTTTCTGATGGACGTTATAAAACCAATGTAAAGAAAGATGTTGCCGGACTTGATTTTATTATGAAGTTGGAACCTGTAACCTATAATCTCGATATTAAAGGCATTCAAAACTATTTGGGACAGGAATATAGTAAGGAAGACGCACAGCGCTCCGGTAAAGAATCCGTAAAATATACCGGTTTTATTGCTCAGGATGTAGAAAAAGCAGCGCAGTCGTTAAATTTCGATTTCAGTGGTGTAGACAGACCTAAAGACGAAAACGGTCAGTATGGTTTGCGTTATGCCAACTTTGTAGTTCCCATTGTTCAGGCAATTCAGGAACAGCAAAAAATGATCGAAGAATTAAAGAAAGAAAACGAAGAACTGAGAAAACTTATAGAAAATAAGTAGTCTGATCTTTTTTGCGATTTGCCTTTGTTGATTTTTGCTCAAAAGCAAGAATTAATGAAGTCCCTTTATTAGAATTACTAAAGGTTGTTGATTGTTTATTAAAAACTACCTAAAGTTTTTCTACCTTGCAACATCCTTAAATTGACACATGAAAAGGAAGATAATTTGTATCGTTGGAGGTGGACCAGCCGGTTTGATGGCGGCAGATATACTTAGTCGTAATCATGAGGTGTTACTTTTTGACAAAGAAAAAAATATCGGGCAGAAATTTCTTGTTGCTGGAAAAGGTGGTTTTAATCTTACAAATAGCTTGCTAGGGAAAGAATTGTGCTCAAAATACACACCTGCAGGATTCTTAGATAACGCCCTCATGGAATTTGATACATTAGCATTCAGACAATGGCTTTCGGAACTGGGGATATCTACATTTGTAGGCACCAGTGGTCGTGTCTTTCCTGAAAAAAACATTTCTCCCAATCAGGTGTTGAATAAAATAAAAACGAGACTATTAGCTCAAGGAGTTAAGTTCTTTACTCAATATAGATTTATAAGCGTTGACCCTCATCAGCGTATTACGTTCAGACATAAAGAGCAGGAAATAATCTTTGATACTGATTTTATAGTATTTGCCCTTGGAGGAGCCTCCTGGCCGCAGACGGGGTCGGATGGTTCGTGGATAAATGTTTTTCAAGCCATGGAAATTATTGTCAATCCCTTTCAGGCTTCAAATTGTGGAATTAACATCCACTGGCCGGAGTCTCTTAAGCAAAGTCATGCCGGAAAACCACTGAAAAATATCAGACTTTTTACAGATAATCACGAAGTGAAAGGCGAAGCTATGATCACACAGTATGGACTGGAAGGAAATGCTGTTTACCAACTGGTGCCGGCTATACGTGAGATGATTAATGCAAAGAAATCTGCCCGGATTTTTATCGATTTTAAACCTTTTAATACAGAGCACCAATTGTTAGAAAAGGTAAAAGACCAAGAAATTCTGACTAAGGATTATGGCCGTATATTTAGTTTAACTACCGCACAATTGGCCGTCATAAAAACTTTTACTACGAAAGAAGAATACTTGTCGGTGCCTACTTTTATCCAATGTTTAAAAAAACTGAAAATACCAGTTGCTTCGTTACGACCTGTGGGTGAGGCTATATCTACCATTGGTGGTGTCTCAGTTAGGGAATTGAATGAAGATTTTTCGCTGAAGAAATACCCATGGATATATACTATTGGCGAAATGGTCGATTGGGATGCTCCAACGGGGGGATTCCTTATTCAGGGCTCCGTCTCGATGGCAAATTATGCTGCACAGTCGATTTTGAAAAGGTGACGATTATTAAATATTTTTTAAGAGTGAAAATTTAAGCATTTAGTTTTTCTCGCATTATCTTCGCATTCCCAATTTCTGCAAAAATGAATAATTCAGGCGAAGCCGAGGTTAACAAGAACATGCTGATGGCCATCATCATGGTAACCATGTTTTTTAATGCTTTTATGGGCGCTGCTGTAAATATTGCCATTCCTGATATTGCCCGTGACTTTTCGATGACGGCTGTGGAAAGCAGTTGGGTTGCTATGTCATTCCTTTTGGCTTCTGCTATCTTTTTGGTCCCCTTTGGGAAAATTGGTGATGTATACGGAAGGAAGAGAATGTTTCTCATTGGAAATATTGTTTTTGCACTATCCACTTTAGCCTGTGCATTTTCTTTTAATAGTTTTTCCCTGATTGCTTTTCGTTTTATGCAGGGTATAGGCGGCTCCATGATTATGAGTACAGGCATGGCTATTGTAACTTCCGTTTTCCCTCCGCAGAAAAGAGGAAAGATGCTTGGATTGGCCGTTTCTGCAGTCTATTTGGGGTTGACAATGGCTCCGGTACTAGGTGGTGTTCTTACTTCTAGCTTTGGCTGGCACAGTATTTTTCTCGTTGCTTTTTCTGCCGGGTTATTTGTCATTGCCGGGACCATTTCTGCCATAAAAACAGAATGGGCAGAGCCCGACACTAACCGTTTTGATGTGGCTGGTTCATTGGTCTATATGTCTTCGGTTTTTTTGCTGATGTTTGGTTTTTCAAAATTGCCCAGTTTGCTGGGAATTGTGATGGCTTCGACGGGAATTGTCGGATTTGTTCTTTTTGTAATTATTGAGCAAAGAGTCGCTTCGCCTGTGTTGAATATCAAACTTTTTCGAAACAATCGGATTTTTGCTTTTTCGAATCTGGCAGCCCTCATCAACTATGCGGCTACATTTGCCATTACCTTTATTCTCAGTCTTTTTCTCCAGTATGCCAAAGGATTGAGCCCTCGTGATGCAGGTATACTTCTGATTACTCAACCGGCAATTATGACGATCACTGCTTTTTTTGCAGGGAGATTATCCGACAAAATAGATTCCAGAATATTGTCCTCGCTTGGAATGGGGATTATTGTGGTGGGACTCGTTTTTCTTTTCTTCCTCGATTTGCAATCGTCTAACACTTTTCTCATTGCCGGGCTGGTCATTGTTGGTTTGGGATTCGGTACTTTTTCTTCGCCCAACACGAATTCGGTCATGAGTTCTGTCGAAAAGAAATATTTGGGGACGGCTTCAGCAACTATCAGTACCATGCGTTTGATGGGACAAATTTTAAGTATGGCAATAACAGCCATGGTAATGCATATTTATCTGGGAGATGCAAAAATGTCGAAAGCTACAGTGCAACCGTTTCTTGAAAGTTCGAAAGTGCTGTTCCTTATTTTTATAGTTCTTTGCTTTATTGGAGTATTTGCCTCATTAGCCAGAGGGAAGTCAAGTAAAAAGAATGCATTGACCTAAGCAAATTAATTACTCCTTCTGCAGTAATGTGGCTAACTTGCCTTGCTCGTTATTTATCAATAATCTCAATGTCAATTTCGCGAGTATCCTGAGTCGTTGCTTTTATTTCGACTTTCAGGTAGGGAAGAGGTATCATACTTAAAGCCACCTCAGGCCATTCTATAATACAAGGGTCGTCGTTGTACAGATATTCTTCTAGGCCGGTATTAAATAGCTCTGTCTGGCCTATAATACGGTAGAGATCTACGTGGATAAGTCGGGATTTGTTTCCGGAGTATTCATTGATGATGGTAAAAGTAGGGCTACTCACAGGCGATTCGATTCCCAATATTTTGCAAATCTCGACGGTCAGCGTTGTTTTACCTGCACCCATTTCACCATACAAGAGGCACACAGGGTAATTTTTAAGTAATTCAATAATGGCTTGAGCCGGCGCTTTTAGATCGCTTGTATGGTGGCAAACAAAGGTTTTCATGCATTAGGAATGAGTGTTGCAACTGGAATCAGCATTTCTTCGAGCGAGATACCTCCATGCTGAAAGGTGTTTTTATAGTATTTCACAAAGTGATTGAGATTGTTGGGATAGACAAAAAAATCGTTCTCGATAGAAAATACATAAGTAGAGCTGATATTTGTTTTGGGTAGGTATACTTTCAATGGGTCGGTAATTTCGAAAACTTCTTTGGGATTGTAATTCAGGTTACGCCCCTGTTTATATCGGATGTTGGTAGTTGTGTTTTTATCGCCAATAATTTTTATAGGGTTTTGTACACGGATACAACCATGGTCGGTAGTGATTACAACGGGAATGTTTTTACTGGCAATAAGCTGGAGTATTTCGAAGAGGGGAGAGTTTTCGAACCATGATATTGTGAGCGACCTGTAGGCTTTTTCGTCTTCGGCCAGTTCTTTCATCATTTCCATTTCGGTACGGGCGTGAGAGAGTATATCCACAAAGTTATATACCATGACAACAAGATCGCTTTGCAGATAATTGTTGATGTTTTCGAGTACACGTTTTCCGTCGCGATTATGAATGACTTTAACATAGGCGAGGCTTTCTTTGCGTCCTGAGCGGGTGTGCTGGCGACGAAGCAATTCTTCTTCGTGCATATTTTTTCCTCCGTCTTCTTCGTCGTTGAGCCAGATATCGGGAAAAAGTTTGTCAATTTCGGCGGGCATCAGACCGGCGAACATGGCATTGCGCGAATATTGTGTGGAGGTAGGCAGTATTGAATAA
>PHDH01000037.1 GCA_002840935.1 Bacteroidetes bacterium HGW-Bacteroidetes-21
GTGATGTTTGATAAAAAGTACAATTGTTTGCATATTAACCCCGGAGCGGCAGGAAATCACGGATTTCATAATAATATTACCATGGTTCGCTTCGAAATCGATGGAGCTATAATAAAAAACCTCGAAGTATTCGATAAATCTAGATCCTGAATTATTTAAAAAAAAAAGCCCTGACAGAAATGCCAGGGCTTAATTCATATTATAAATAAGACTATTTTACAACAGTCATTTTCATATTTTTACTGTTATTGCCAGCAGTAAGGGTATAGAAATAAATACCACTTTCGAAGTTACTGGTGTTAAGGCTATAGTTGTGTTTTCCATCATTCTGTTTGCCTAAGTTAATTGAAGCAACAGCTTTTCCGGTGATGTCAGTTACTGTAAGGCTAACGTTTTCTGAAGTTTTCAGGCTGTAGCTGATTTCAGTATTGTTGTTAGCAGGGTTGGGGAAGTTCTGAGCAACATTCAGATTGTTGGTGTTTAATGTGCCAACACTTTCTGGAGTTACATATTTGAAGTTCAGACGACACATGGGAACCTGATCAATATAATACCAATCAGTACCAAGTCTCAGACTACTTGAATAATTATATTCATGAGGACCAGCATTGTCAGCTCCAACATAAATTCCGCCATTAGGATCTACTGTCTGCCAGTATGTTTCAATACCCCAAATATAAAATGCATCATCAGCTGTTAATTCTGATACGCCATCAGTAATATAAGGAAGTGTTAACCATCCACCCAGATCAGTTGAATCAAGATCATACATGTTTGTTTCAAGTACAGGAACATAATCTGTTGAAGTCACTTCATATAAACGGCCGATAATTGAACCGCCTTCAAGACTGTTGGAGGTAATCCAGCATGAAATAGATGCAACGGTATCACTGTAAGGAACATAACCGCGAACACCAATAAAGTCACCGTCTACACCGTCGGTATATCTGGCAGGACCCGTATAAGTAGTACGACGTGTATCGCGTGCAAGAACTGAGTCAACTACAGAAAAATGTAGGGTGTCGATGTTATCCAAAGGCATTTGATCTGTTTCAGCCTGTGTTACAGTGTAAACGATAGAATAATCAGCTCTCATATCCAGTTCGGGTTCGAAAATTGTTGTAAAACTGGTGTCTCCCCAGATGGTGTCTCTAAGAAGTGAGTTAAGTTGAGCATGAACTCCGGTTGAACCTAAAGTGTGCATTAATTCTGTACCTTTAAATACTTCGATTCCGAGGTCAATGTTTGTCTGGTCGTTATTTCCGTTATTGAAAATTGCTGTTTTGTAGGTAATGATAGGTTGAACTTGTCTTCTGGGCATCATTGAATAAAATCCAGCTCTATAAGAGAAAGTAGCCCATGATTTTTCAATCAGAATTTCGTTGTCAGCAGCTTCAATTACGTAAATATCGTCTATCATCCATGCATAATCCCAGTTACCTTGATAGTTGAAACGAATCCAAACCTGAGGTTGGTTTGCGCAATAGGTTGAAAGATTTAAGTTAATGTCATCAACAATAGCAGTTGACATTGGAACACCAACATTAACAGGGATATAAGTCCATGTAGTTCCATCAGTACTAATACCAACGCTAACTACAGTGGTTTGCCAACGACGATAACGTTGCTGGAATGTAATGGCTATACCGCTAACGCCTGTAAAATCAAGAGGACTAGCTGTTGTAATATGAGCATTTTGAGTTCCTGCAGTTGTGCCTACAGCATCTGAATCGAATAATGCATAACCGTTAGCTGCTGTGGTTGAAGTGATAGGTCCGGTATTATAGCCTATAGAAGGATCTGTGGAAGTTGAAATAACCCAATTTTGATTGTCAGAAGTTTCGTTTGAAATTACCCAGTCAGAGGCATTGGAAAAGTCATTTTGCCACAATGTATCACCAAAAGCTTTTGTGCTCATTTGGTTAGTCAAGTGATAAACATCGTCTTTTACTGCGTGCGATTTCTTGAGCTTATAATCGGGTACTTGCTGTACCATTTGCCCGAAAACCGAAACGCTAAAGGTTGCGATTAAAAGAAAAAGTAAAGTTTTTTTCATGGCTGTTTTAGTTTTTAGTTTTATGTTAACTGTGCAAAATTAGTAAAATATTCAAAAAAAAAAAACTATCCTTTGTAAAATGGCGTTTTTTTAAAGCATTGACCAGAAAATTCCGAAAAAAAGGAAGAGTAAAACCGGAGCAAGAAATAATCCAATAAGTCCAATCAACATTGGTTTTTTTGCTCCATTATAGGCCGCTATCAAACCAATTATTGAAAAAAACAATGGACCAATCCATAAGTAGCTTAATTTTATCATTTCAGTTTCACTGAGCGAATCAAAAAGAACGCCGTAAATGGCAATTATTAAAATTATTACAATTCCAAACATGATCCATAATGTACGAATTGCTTTTTTCTTGTTTTCTTGTTCCATAAGTTTTTTATTCAAATATAATATTTTTATTTGCTTGACCGACTGAGATACATAGGTAATTGCAAGCCACCTCCGCCAATAGCCATTTCGCTAAAAACGACAAATCCACCAAAAAGCCTTAACCCAATAAAATATTGTTTGCTAACCCTAATTCTGAATCCTAAGTTAACCATAGGTCCGAAGTCGGCAATAGTACTTTTTGATTTTCGATCCTGATAATAGGTTGGGCTTGTCACATCTGAATTTTGTTTCTTTGCTCCTTGTACTATATATATTCCAGGACCAATAAATCCGCCTATGGGATATTTTAATGAATTTTTTTTTGTTTGGAGGGTAGGTCCCTGTTAATGCATTAAAATTAAAACATAATTGAACATCTGGAAAGCCACTAATAGTATTGCCAAAATAGGTGTCACTTATAAAAGCAAGTTGAAACCCAAAATGGGAGTCGAAAGAAAAGTTAAAGTTTTTATTCAAATCAATGACAGTCTTTTTCAGACCAAAATCAAGAAAAGGACCGTAGATAGATGATCTGGACATTTCCCCGGCTCCCATTCCAATATTTGCAGTAATAATCATTGGTTTTTCTTTCTTTTTCTTGCCACTGGATGATTTCTTCTTGTATCCTTGTGAGTATGTAGTGGCTACAGTAAGTATTAAAAGAAATGTTAATAAATGCTTCAATATTTTCATAATGTATATTTTTTATAATTTTTATCTCCCATTTTAACGAAATATATATTGAGTTTGTTGCAAAATGTTTTTGTTTTTTATACTTAATATTTGCAAGGTATTGTAAATGTTATGGATAATTTCTCAATGGATGTAATCTTTCTTTTATATGAAAATATGTTAATTTGAGCATTTTAGTCTTGAATATCTTCTTCATGCGAAATCAATCCCTTGTTTTTTCTATAATTTTGAAAATAATCTGTATTAATTTCTTTACTAAAATGAAATTGTATTCATGCAGAGAATTTTAAACGGTTTAAAATGAAAGCACAAAATCCCATAGTTGTTGAAATGTTTTACACATTGACTTGTCCTAATTGCAAAACATTAAAGCGAATGCTGGATGAAATCCTGCCGCAGTTTGGAGACCGTTTTCAATTTAAAAAAAGTCTGGCAAACTCACCTATGGGTATGATCAGAACCATTAAACTGGGGATACATTCTGTCCCGGCACTTCTTATTGATAATGTCGTTGTTTACAAGTCTGTGCCTACAAAGGATGAAATAGTAAAGAAATTAAGTTCTTATTAATCACTAAAATTAAATATATATGGAAACAAAGAAAAAACTTAGATGTCCACTGGGAGTCCCCGGGGGAATGTTGGCAGCCTTAATTGGTTTGTTCGGAATTGTTTACAATATAATCTATTTTAACTGGACAGAATTGATTATTTCATTTGCCCTCTTTTTACTGGCCATGCCTTTCATTCGTATTACCATGATGGTTCATTCTGCCAATGACAGGTTGGACGAATTGGAGCGTAAAATTCAGAAATAAACTATTAGATTACTATTAGATTTGACAACTTTTAAAAAGTTGTCAAATCTATAGCTTTTATTGTATGATCAGTTTTCCGGTGAAAACACCAGCTGAACTTTTTACTTCAATAATGTAAATTCCTTCTGGCAAGTTTTGAATTTCAAACTTGTTGTTTGCGTCGAAATTATTAGTGAATACTTCTTTTCCTAACAGGTTATATAAAACGATTTGTTTACCTGTTACATTTTCGGGAAGGTATACTGAGAAATATTCATTGGCAGGATTAGGATAAATAATGGCAAGTGCCTCTTTTTCTATAGGATTAATACCATTAATTGTCGTATAGACAGCTCTCCATGCATGAATTTTTCCCCAGCCCCATCGGGTACTTCCGGTATCTGGAATATTTCCTGTTCGATTGTCTTCCCGGGCAGTATAACGTATAATGTCTTTAATCTCAGGTACTGTCAGCAAAGGATTTGCCTGAAGCATCAGTGCTACAATGCCACAAACCATAGGCGACGACATAGAAGTTCCCGAAAACTTAGCAAATTTGTAAGTTCTACCATTAAAATCAAAAGTCTGGCATATACTTGTTTGTGCAATGGATTGATTTGTGAAGGATGAAATAGATGAGCATACGCTTACACCTGGTGCGGCGATGTCGGGTTTTAAATAATCGCCAAAAGCAGGACCATAACTTGAAAATGAAGCAATGGTGCCGCCGGTTGTTCCTCCGGTTCCAACGACTTCCGAAGTGTAGGCTGCAATGCTTATGGCACTGTGTGCACAGGCTGGTTCTCCAATGCCGTAATACCTGTCACCTGCCGTATAACCAGCAATGGGAGCATAAAAAGGAAGACCCCAGTTTCCAACATCGTTACTGAGTTCGATGATATTCCACATATGCACTGTGCTGTCGGCAGTAAGGGAAAGAGCTACTTTGTACAAGGAAGTCTTGGTATTCCTGACTCTGATACGCATAAAAGGGCGACCGTTTTCGGCATTGGCATTTTCAAATGCAATATTGTACCATATGGTATCTGTTCCGACGAATAGGGTGTCTTCGATATAAGCCGAACCAACTGAGGTCGAAAAGCGTGGGGAAGAAGCTACTTCTATGTTCGAGCTGCTCAGAATTTTTATGCCGGTTTCAAAGGGATGTCCGGGAGTTCCCCATAAGGTCATCGATTGACCCCACATGGTAGGATAATAGGCATAATTGTCGAAGTTTACCACCGTGCGCAAGGTGTCGTCTATAGAGGCAGGGGTGAATTTTAAATGAAAGTTTTCCGAGCCGTTATTTCCTGCACTTGTAACAAAAACAACGCCTTCAGACGACATTTGGTCAATAATCTGGCTCAAAAGTGAAGTTCCGTCGAGATTCCCCATATAATATAAGCCCCAACTCATGTTTACAACGAGTCTTTTTCCCATGGCTTCGGCGTTCTCTTTCATCCAGTAAAAGGCATCAAAAACAGCTGCTTCTTCAACCAGAAAAGTCGCCAGCAGATATTCTGATTCAAAGGCAACGCCTTTATCTGCCGTTCCTGCGCCGTTGCCTCCGCAGATACCTGCTACGTGAGATCCATGAGTAGCCCACTGATAGACATTAAATGTGTCGCATTGTGCTGCCATGAGGGCGGTTTCGCCATCTATTTCGGTGCCATAACTGAATCCAGCCGGAGCCGGTCCGTTATTTCTAAACATATCCCATGCCTTGAGTATGCGAGTATGAGAAAATGTGGTATCCATAAACATGGGATTGGTATAATCAAAGCCCCAGTCGGTAATGCCAATGATTACATCTTTCCCTGTAAATGGCTGCGGTAATCCGAGCCCGGCCTGAACACTGTCGACCCGCGTGTCTTTTATGGCTTTGGCTAACTGAGTGCTTACTTTTTCAGCTAATTTAGCATAATCGAGCCAGGGCGCAGTTTCCAGTTCTCCAATTTTATCTACGGGTACTCTTAAAGAGGTAATATTATGGTAAATAGGACCGTAAATAATACCTGTTGACTTAACTGTTTCTGAATTAAAACTATTGTTGACTTTTGCCAAAAATGACACATATAGCTGATTATTAATTTTCTGTACGGGGAAATTGCCTTTCAACTGTTCAAATTGAACCGATGTATTTTTCGAAATCAGGGCTGCTTTTTGGTATTCTTTTACAAAACGAAAGGTCTCTACCGATACCTTTGTTTGTGAAAAGCAAAAAAAGGGAAGTAAGGCTAGTAACAGAGTTAGTTTTTTCATATGATGTTGTATTGATTTGCAATGATTTTCAGACCTTCTTCTAACGTCTTGGGTCTGTAATCTAATGTTTCCCGGGCTTTTTGAGTAATGAACCCGGTTTTAGAAGGTCTTCGTGCCGATTCGTTGAGCAGGAGGGAAGGAATTGGTTGGATGAGCTGATCGGGAACATGAAAATATCTGGCAATTTTCACCGCCATTTCATAAACAGACATCATTTCGTTGCCGGAGATATGAAAAACGCCTTTGGGCTTGATCTGTGCCGCTTGAATACATGCTTCTGACAAATCGCTCAGAAAAGTGGGCGTCCTGAATTGATCGCTGGCTATTTGCATTGCCTGATTATTTTTTCCTGCCTGAAGTATCCTGGTGAGAATATTAGCTCGGGTCATATGTGCATGCATGCCATATACCAGAACGGTTCGAAGGATAGTGGCTTCAGGCAAAATGTCGGAAACGCTTTTTTCGCTCTCCAGTTTAGTTAGTCCATAGTAGTTTGCCGGATTGGGTTCGTCGTCTTCGACGTAGGGCCCGGAAAGTCCATCGAAAATAAAATCGGTTGACAAATGTACGAGATGGCTATTATTAAGTCGGCATAGTTTGGCTATTTGATCGGTAGCCTCTACATTGATGTCCCATGCTTTTATCCGGTCTTTTTCACAGGCGTCAGGGCTTCCCATTACAGCCGTATGAATTACAATCTGAGGGTCGATTTTTCTGAAAATTTCCGCAAGTTCCTGTTTTTGTGTTATATCGCAGCGTAAAAATTGAAAGTCACCAGGATTATTTTGATTTTCGGAGGCAGATAGACCAAATACTTCGTAGTTTTCCTTTGGAGATAGGTCTTTTATAAGCTGTTGTCCGAGAAGACCGTTGCTTCCAGTAATGAGTATTTTTTCCATTAGTTTTGTATTACAATCATAGAGCCAATGGTACATTCAATACATCTGTGCGGTTGACAAAAGTTTTTGTAAAGATATAGTAATGCTTGACTTTCTGACGCATCCATAGCTTTCATTCCTGATTTTTTCCAGGTAGTAATAATGCTATTTTGTTCGGGGGGAATACTTTCAAGTAATTCAACGGAACGGGTCGTAAAACTGTCTTCATCTTTAATGTGTCCATACAGAAACAGAAAAGGGGCCACCGTATTCATGACAAGATTATTAAAGGAAACTTTGCCAAAGTTTTTCTGATAATTTTTGGAGCTAGCAACAAAAGAGTAATGGTCGTCCCAGAAGTCGGAAGCAGAGTGATTAAAGAATTCTTCAATTTCCTTAGTCGACCGGGCATTGATAACGGCAGCAAAGAGGGGAAAAGTACGGGTTAAAATGGCTGCCATCTGTGATATTCGAATCGTTGGGAAATTGTGTGGGCGTACGGGAGAAAATTTCCAGATTCCATCTTTCAATGGAGTCAGACTGTATTTGTTTTGTAAAAACTGGTATTCAGTTAGGAGTTGTTTTTCGTATTCGCTGGGTTGTTCTGATTTTCCTATTAGTCCCGATTGTCCATATAATAATGCTTCGGTCTGTAGTAAACTGTTTTTGTGTTTAGAGAGGATACGAAGGGGAAGCGACCGAGCCAGCATTTCAAAAGGAACGGAGTTTACATGAAAACCAAAATTTCGGGCAAGTAATTGGTAAAATGTTTCTTCCCAGTTATTTTTATTGGTTTTCAGCATATCAGCAATAATCATTGCTTTTTGATGTAGTTTTTCGACGGTCAGAGACGTTAGAAATGTTTTGATACGGAAGGGTTCTGCTTTATCTGTTTTACCATGGCAATGAATGGGGTGTGGGTTCTCAATTAGTTCATGGTATCGGGTAAAAAGTTTCTTTGAAAAATCAAGAAGAACCACAGGAATGGTGTTTCCATCAGAATCTTCAACCGGACAGTCGTGTTCGTAAACGACGTGAAGTATGACGTTTTTATAGGCAGGATCGTTACTGTGTTTGTGTTGTATCCAATCGGATGATTTTACGTGTATTTCAACATTTCCTGCCAAGGAAATGCCATTAATTTTAATCAGCGCATTGAAGAAGTCAGGTCCCGATTCATCATTTCTTGTTCCGGTGCGGATAATATCAATTTTTTCGCCTGTGAGCGCTTTGATATTTTCCTTTTTAAACAGGCCGGATTGCCAGATGAAATAAAGGAACTTTTCGTTCATCTTTATTTTACAATTCGGTGTTCGATAAGGAGCGCTTCCATTTCTAACTGCATTTTTTTTGCTTCTTCGGCGGCTGCATTGGCAAAATTTTCGGAACTATCGGCGTACAAAATAGAACGGGAAGCATTGACAATGAGTCCACATTTTTTGTTCATGCCGTATTTAGCGACTTCCGAAAGACTTCCTCCCTGTGCTCCAACGCCTGGAACCAAAAGAAAATGATTGGGGACAATATTCCTGACTGAGGTAAGCATTTCGGCTCGGGTTGCGCCTACAACGTACATTATTTTCTTTTCATCGCCCCATTGCACAGATTCTTTTAAAACTTTTTCGTACAAATGAACACCATCTTCGTTTTTACACATTTGAAAATCGTTGGCACCGGGATTGGAAGTCAGGGCAAGAAGTATGACAAATTTTCCAGAATACGAGAGGAAGGGGGTTACCGAATCACTACCCATATAAGGAGCTACAGTGACTGCGTCAAAAGGGTGTTCTTCGAAAAAAGCCCGTGCATACATTTTTGAGGTATTTCCAATGTCTCCGCGTTTAGCGTCGGCAATAAGAAAAATATCAGGATAGTTATCGCGGATATAGCGTACTGTTTTTCCAAGCGATTGCAATCCTTTGATTCCCATACATTCATAGAAAGCCAGATTGGGCTTGTATGCTATGGTATAGGCGGCAGTGGCATCTACAATGGCTTTGTTAAATTCAAAAACCGAGTCTTCTTTGTCGTTCAATACAGCCGGCATTTTATTAATGTCGGTATCAAGTCCTACGCACAAAAAACTACGTTTTGCAACGATTTGTTCGAAAATCTTTTCTAAGGTCATAGTTAAATTTTTTATTCTGCAACTTTTAATTTTTCTGCATTTTCGGCCAGCTGAAGTTTGTCTATAAAATCCTGAATATTCCCATTGACAAATGTTTCAAGATTGTAAGAAGTCAAATTGATACGATGGTCGGTTACTCTGTTTTGAGGGTAATTATAGGTTCTGATTTTTGCCGAACGGTCGCCGGTAGAAACCATGGTTTTGCGTTTGGCTGTAATAACTGCCATATATTTTTGATACTCGAGATCGTACAGACGGGTACGAAGTATGGACATTGCCTTTTCGTTGTTTTTAATCTGACTTTTTTCATCCTGCATAGATACGACAATACCCGAAGGGATGTGCGTTAACCGGACAGCAGAATATGTGGTGTTTACTGACTGACCACCGGGTCCACTTGAACAAAAAGTTTCCTTTTTAATGTCAGACATGTTAAGTTCAATATCAAATTCGTCTGCTTCGGGAAGAACTGCAACGGTGGCTGCCGAAGTGTGAACTCTGCCCTGAGTCTCGGTTTGTGGTACGCGTTGTACTCGATGCACACCGGATTCAAACTTTAAAATTCCATAGGCTCCGTCACCAACGACTTTTACAATGATTTCCTTGTATCCACCTACTGTTCCTTCGCTGAAACTGGTGACTTCCATTTTCCAACGTTTTGAATCGCAGTAATGGCTGTACATACGGTATAAGTCACCGGCAAAAATACTGGCTTCATCTCCTCCTGTTCCGGCTCTGATTTCAAGAACGGCATTTTTAATATCCTGCGGATCTTTAGGAAGTAATAAAATGTTTATTTCATCTTCTAATATGGGGATTTGCTCTTGACATGTTTCCATTTCGAGGCGAGCCATTTCACGCATTTCTTCGTCCTTCTCGATCGTGAGAAGCTCTTTGGCAGAATTATAATTTTCGACAAGCAGTTTATACTTATCGTAAGCCTCGATAATCGGGGTCAGCGATTTGTATTCTTTGTTCATCGTGACGAATTTTTTGACGTCCGACATGACATCAGGAGCATTCAGCTGTATTGCTATCTGTTCGTATTTGTGTTTTACCGACTCCAGTTTGCTGAGTATGAGATCTAACTCCATATATTAGTATTTAAAAATTCCGTTTTCAGTAGTAATGGTCAGTTCTTTTTTTGATGAAGCTTCGCAACGACCAATAATTTTTGCGTCAACACCCATGCTTTGTGACAAAGCAATAATATGTTCAGCTGTTTTTATGTCAGTATAGATTTCCATACGATGTCCCATATTGAAAACGCTGTACATTTCCTGCCAGCCTGCATTTGATTGTTCTCTGATCGTCTTAAAGACGGGTGGAGTGGGGAAGAGGTTATCTTTAATAATGTGTAGGTTCTCGATGAAATGTAGGATTTTTGTCTGACCACCACCCGTACAATGAATAATACCGTGTATTTCTGATCGGTAATTGTCCAGTATTTTCTTCACTAGCGGCGCATAGGTTCTCGTAGGAGATAATAGCATTTTCCCAGCCGTCATTTGAATATCTTGTATAACATCAGTGGAATTGAGTTTCCCGGAATAGGCCAGATCGGATGGAATAGCTGCATCGAACGACTCAGGGTATTTTTGAGCTGTGGTTTTATTCAGCGTTTCGTGACGGGCAAAAGTAAGACCATTGCTTCCTATTCCACTGTTGTATTCTTTTTCCCAACTGGCTTTGCCGGATGAAGACAGGCCGACAATAACATCTCCTGCCGCAATATTTGCTGTAGTAATTACGTCTTTTCGTGGCATGCGGCAAACAACGGTACTATCGACAATTATGGTACGTACCAGATCGCCAACATCGGCGGTTTCTCCTCCGGCTAATATACAAGGTATGCCCATATCGGTGAGTTCTTGGGCCACTTCGTTGAATCCGTTAATTAGTGCTGATACAACTTCCCCGGGGATAAGGTTTTTGTTTCTTCCAATGGCAGAAGATATAATGAAAGGGCCGGTAGAACCAACACATAATAAATCGTCAGTATTCATAACGATGGCATCTTGTGCAATATCTTTCCACACGGATAAATCACCTGTTTCTTTCCAAACCACATATGCCAAGGAAGATTTAGTGCCGGCTCCGTCTGCATGCACTATGCTGCAATAATCTTCGTTATTAGTGAGGTAATCAGGTAGTATTTTGCAAAAGGCACCAGGAAATATGCCTTTGTCAAGTTTCGAAATGGCTTTATGCACATCTTCTTTCTGGCTAGAAACTCCGCGTTGGTTATACTTGTTATTCATGTGTGAAAATTAAAAAAAAGCGTCCCGGTAATGATATTGCCGGAACGCTTGAATATGTAAATTGGGTTAATAGCCGTCGTCGTCTGGATCTTGTTCTTCTTTATTCTGAGGAAGATTTTGGGGAACGTTTACTGGTTTTTTTGGGACATAATCAGTACGCAATACTTTAAATTCTGTACGACGATTTATCTGATGAGCTTCTTCTTGTTCCTGAACTGTTGAAAGTTTTTTGATGAAAGCTTCAGTTAAAACATCTCCTTCTTTCATGAACCCGGGGAAGCGTTCGGCATTGGCTTTGTTCACAGTATTGGGAACATCTTCGCCATATCCTTTGGCAACGAGTCTTTCGGGCTCAATTCCTTTTTCAATAAGATAATTTACAACTGATTCAGCACGTTTTTGAGACAATTCACGATTTGATTTGTCATCACCACGAAAGTCGGTATGTGAACCTAATTCAATTACAATATTGGGGTTCTGGTTTAGTGTTTCAATGAGTTTGTCGAGAGATACCATAGATTCAGGACGAAGATCCCATTTGCCCAGATCGTATAGAATATTGGGGAGTTCGATGGGTTTTTCTATGGGTTCCATACAGATATCTAATTTGAAATCTTTGTTTTCTTCGATTCCTTTGGTTGATTCACCACCTTTACCATTCAAGTAGCCTTGTTTTTCGGTTCCTATTTGGTAATCTACGTTGGGTTCAAGTTTAAAGCGATAAGAACCATCGGCTTCGGAAAGCATTTCTTGTGTAGTGCCATCACTGCCTTTAAGCATTACTTTTACACCCGGAAGAGGACTTTCTGATTTGCAGTCGGTAACTAAGCCGCCAATATAAAATTCGAGGGCGGGTAGATAGAAATAGTAAATATCATCTCCACCTTTACCTCCGGGTCTGTTGGAAGTAAAAAAGCCGCTTTCTTCATTGCCCTGGAAAATAATAGCAAAGTCGTCGGCTGAAGAGTTGATGGGATAACGAAGATTTCTGACTTTATATTTACCGGTTTGTTTATTCGAAGTTGCTTTGAAAATGTCAAGACCTCCCATACCTACATGGTAGTCTGAGCTAAAAAACAGTGTATTGTCGGGACGAACGTGAGGGTATACTTCATTACCAGGAGTATTAATGTCTGGCCCCATGTTAATAGGGTCGGGTAAAAATGGACCGCTTTTCTTTTCTCTTCTAAGCATCCAGATATCATTTTCACCATAACCACCAGGCATGTTGGCAGCAAAATATAATACCATTTCATCATCACTGATAGCAGGATGTCCTATAGAGATACTATCGCCAACTCCTGTTACTATGATTTCTGTGGATTCACCCCAACCTGTACCTTTTTTTGTAGAAAAATATAATTTACAGCCAATATTTCTTTTTTTGATGACCTTACAACGGGTAAAATATAAATTGTTTCCTTTGAGGTTAAGTGCAGATGCACCTTCGTCATCTGACGTGTTAATTTCGGGTCCAAGAGGAGTGGCTTCGCTCCATTTACCTTTACGATCCATATTGGTTTCCCACAAATCGGTAAATCCGGCACCTGTTACAGCATGTGTTTCAGATCCCGAAGAACCAGCGCGGTTGGAAGAAAAATATAATACTTTAAAATCCTTTTTTGCAAATACGGGGCAAAAATCCATATCCTTAGAATTAAAAAGAGCCATGTTTTCTACTTTGTAGCGGGTAGGTTTTTCTTTCCACTTTGCCGACATTTCGCAGGATTTAGTCCCATTTTCAGCCCTTTTATCTCCAGGAACGAGCTTTCCGTACTTTTGATATTCAGCGGCAGCTTCTTCAAAAGCACCATTCATTTTCAATGCATCGGCGAAATACAGAACGGTTAATGGATCGGGATATTTAACCTTAATGGCTTTTTTAAACCAAAGTTCAGCCTCTTTTGATAATGACAAAGACCGATAGCAAAGTCCTATTTTGAATATTAATTCAGATTTTACAGCAGGATCCTTAGTTTTTTCGTAAGCGACCTTGTAACTCTCTATCGCAGTGTAATATTCACCTAATTCATACGCTTCGGTTCCTTTTGCTATTTCCTTGGCTTGTCCGTAGGTTAACTGACTGGGATACAGACACACAAGTGTTAGAAGGATGAGTAGAAAAAATTTCTTCATAATTAAAAAGCCCCCTTTTTGATGCGGTAAAAATAAATAAATTTCAAAATATAAAAAAATATAAAGCAAATTGAATTTTCAATCTACGCATATTTTCTCTTGTTTTGTTAACAAAAATACCTTAGGTTTGGGCAAAATTTTGAATTCTTGAGCATCTACAATAAAAAGCAGGCTTACAAATTCTCACTTCTTTTGATTGCTTTGGTGATCGGAGTTTTATCATTACTGTATACCAATAGTATTATTGATGATTTGGCCAAAGAAGAAAGAAAAAAGGTCGAATTATGGGCTGAAGGCATGCGGCAGATGGTCCAAACCAACGTCGAAATGGACATTAGTTTTATTTTAGAGGTCATTAAAAATAATGAAACTGTGCCAGTTATTGTGGCCGACGAATATAGTAATGTGCTTTTTTCAAGAAATCTTGATTCAATTCAGGCGCTTGATACTGCTTATCTGAAAGCAGAAATGATTGAAATGAGAAAGCAGAATGACCCGATTGAAGTGAGTATTTCGCCTATCCATAAACAATATATTTATTATAAGGACTCCATTTTACTTACCCGGCTTTTTTATTACCCCTTGATACAGTTGTTAATTATTTTTGCTTATATATTGGTGGCATACCTTTCTTTTAGCAGTTTCAGAAAAGCAGAACAAAATCAAGTCTGGATTGGTATGGCTAAAGAGACAGCACATCAGTTAGGAACACCCATTTCTTCCTTAATGGCATGGTCCGAGCTAATCAAACTTACTGTCAAGGATGATATAATGACACAGGAGATTGGGAAGGATATTGGACGATTGGAGATGATTGCCAACCGTTTTTCTAAAATAGGATCAACGCCCGTTCTTATTCCCGAAAACTTGATTGAAACGATTACTGATGCTGTAACTTACATAAAAAACAGAACCTCTTCACATGTGAAGTTTGAGATTGTTTCAGGATCTGTCGATCATCTGGATGTTCCTTTAAACAAAGATCTTTTTGCCTGGGTGGTTGAAAATCTATGTAGAAATGCTGTGGATGCCATTGGAGGAGAGGGGCATATTTCTATCGACGTGAAAGATTATATGCAATATGTCTTTATCGATGTGAAAGATAATGGTAAAGGTATCCCTAAATCCAAATACAAAACTGTATTCAAGCCAGGCTATACAACGAAACAAAGAGGATGGGGGCTTGGTTTAAGTCTTTCAAAACGTATTATCGAAGAGTATCATAAGGGAAAAATTTTCGTAAAATCATCAGATTCTCATTCAGGAACTACATTTCGTATTGTTCTGAACAAGTAAACTTCAAAATATTTTATGTTTTTTTATTAATATGCGTTATTGTTAGTTTATAATTCGTTATGAATCTGATTGGTAAATGAGGTTAAAATTTGATGCCTTTGTATTTTTTGGTTATAATAAGTTTTTATAATTTTGCGGAAATTTTTTCTAAAGGTGGCGTTTCACGAAAAAGAATATATTATTGCTTATAAAAGTCTGAAAGATGGTGACTATGAATACAGCTGGTCGCTGGATAAGAGTTTTACCGATCATTTTGACAGCACTGAAATTATGGATATCTCTGTTGAAGTGGATGTGCATTTGATTAAATCCAGCCGTCTTCTCCAATTTTTATTTAAAGTTTCAGGTAATATTACTTTTGAGTGTGATCGTTGTCTGGATTTTGTATCTTTGCCGGTTGAACTTGAAAACGAAATGATATTTAAAATAGAAGGTAAAGAAAATAATTTTGAAGAGGAAATACTTTATCTGAGTGAAGAAGAGAGTATTATTAATATGGCACCGTTTATTTATGAGAATATTATTTTCTCTTTTCCCATAAAACGGGTTCATGGTACAGATAAAAAAGGGAAATCGCTCTGTAATAAGGATATGATTAAAAAACTGGAAACACTTCTGGTAAAAGATGAAAAACCTGTTGATGAGCGATGGAACGACTTAAATAAACTTTTAAACAATTAAATACAAAGCAAAATGCCACATCCAAAACGAAAAATCTCAAAACAAAGAAGAGATAAAAGAAGAACTCACGACAACGTCGCTATCCCTGTAGTTGGCACATGTTCGAATTGCGGAACATATGTAAAATATCATCATGTATGTCCCGAGTGTGGGTTTTACAAAGGTAAACCTGCCATCGAAAAGCAAGTAGCTGTATAGTCTAACTATGAGAATCGGTATCGATATGATGGGTGGCGATTACGCCCCCGGAGTTACGGTTGAAGGTTTGAAGCTTGCATTTAAGGAATTGCCTGAAGATGTAACCTATCATTTATTTGGTGATCAAGCGATATTAGAAGATATGATGAAGGATTTTCCTTTATCTGATTCGAGGTTTGTTTTTGTTAATGCTCCTGATCTCGTCGACATGGGAGATGATCCTATGCGTGCTTTTGCGAACAAGAAAGAAAGCAGTTTAGTCAAAGGCTTCACGTATTTAGCCGAAGGTAAAATTGATGTCTTTTGTAGTGCCGGGAATAGTGGCGTTATGCTTGTTGGAGCCATTTCAGGTATTGGCGTTATTCCCGGTGTTATCAGGCCTTGCGTTACCGTATTGCTTCCTCGCGAAGATGGTGGATCTGTATTATTACTCGACGTAGGAATAAATCCTGAGTGTCGTCCTGAAGTCCTTCTACAGTACGGTAAAATGGGTTCTCTTTTTATGAAACATGTCATGAAAATTGAGTCGCCAAGAGTCGGATTGATGAATATTGGTTCGGAAGCGAAAAAAGGGAATACACAGATCAAAGCTACTTATGGTTTGATGAAAGAATCAACAGCTTTTGAATTTATCGGCAATATTGAAGGTTATGATCTGTTTTCAGATGAATGTCCTGATGTTGTTGTATGCGATGGATTTGTTGGAAACGTGATTCTGAAATATACCGAAGGACTCTATGTGATGCTGAAAAGAAGGAATTTGGTAGACGAGCATATTGAGAAATTCAATTACGAACATATCGGAGGAACTCCTTTTCTCGGAATTAACAAGAATATAATCCTGGGACACGGAATATCTAATCATTTAGCAGTTAAGGCCATGATTATTAATAGCTATAACGTTGAGATGTCTGGAATAAACAGGATTTTTTATAACGCATTTGAAAATGAAAAAGTGTAATGCTTACATTGCAGGAGTAGCTGGTTATGTGCCAGATTATGTTCTGACAAACGATGAGCTGAGTAAAATGGTTGATACCACCGATGAGTGGATCATGACCCGAATTGGAATCAAAGAACGTCATATCATTCGCGAACCCGGCGAAGGAGCCTCTTTTGTCGGAGCGAATGCTGTTGCACGATTACTTGAGAAAACAAAGGTCAAGCCCGAAGAAATTGATTTATTGATTTGTGCTACTGTAACCCCCGATCATCAGTTTCCCGCAACTGCCAACATCATTTCTGACAGGTTAGGTATAAGAAATGCCTTTAGTTTTGATATGAATGCAGGATGCTCAGGCTTTGTATATGCGCTTATTACTGGTTCGAAATATATCGAATCGGGATTGTATAAAAACGTAGTCATTGTTGGTGCTGAGAAAATGTCTTCTATTGTTGATTATACAGATCGTGCTACTTGTCCTATTTTTGGTGATGGCGCTGGCGCTGTATTGTTGAGAAAGACTGAGGAAGATTTGGGTATTATTGATGCCCTGTTACAATCTGACGGCGTGGGCAGAGTCCATCTTCATCAAAAAGCCGGAGGTTCTGTAAAGCCTGCGAGTCACGAAACGGTTGATGCTCGAGAACATTTCATTTATCAGGAAGGTCAACCTGTATTCAAATGGGCTGTTTCCAAAATGGCAGATGTTTCAGTTGAAATCATGAAACGTAATAATATTACTCCCGAAAATCTGGCATGGTTTGTACCTCATCAGGCTAATATGAGAATCATTGAAGCAACAGCTAACCGGATGGAAATCGACAAAAAGCAAGTAATGATCAATATTCAGCGATACGGAAACACCACATCAGCGACTATTCCTCTTTGTTTGTGGGAATGGGAAAATCAACTAAAGAAAGGTGACAATATTATCCTTGCCTCATTTGGCGCTGGTTTTACGTGGGGAGCTGTCTATCTGAAATGGGCTTACGACGGAAAATAAATTAATTTTTTTTTAGTACAAAAGTTTTTTATACCTTTGCGCTTCTTTAAAAGAAACAAATATGAATTATCTATCAGCAGAAAAGAAAAAAAGCATTTTCGAAAAACACGGAAAAAGTGAAACCAATACAGGTTCACCTGAAAGCCAGGTAGCTCTCATCTCATATCGTATTAGTCACCTTACCGAACATCTGAAAATAAATAAAAAAGATTTCAGCACACAGAGAGCACTTCTTAAACTCGTTGGTAAAAGAAGAAGTTTGCTCGATTACCTTAAGGATAAAGACATCAGTCGCTATCGTGACATTGTCAAAGAATTAAATCTAAGAAGGTAAAATAACTTATATGACCAAAAAGGCAATGCAGATTGCCTTTTTTTATTTTTAAAAAATCAAAGACATGAAAATTACAAAAAAGACAATAACCCTCCCCGACGGAAGACTCATAGAAATTGAAACCGGAAAATTAGCTAAACAAGCTCACGGTTCTGTAGTTATTCGCATGGAAAATATTATGTTGCTGGCAACCGTGGTCTCTGCAACTGAAGCTAAAGAAGATCTCGATTTTATGCCACTTTCGGTAGAATATCGCGAAAAATTCTATGCTGTAGGTCGTTTTCCCGGCGGTTTTATGAAACGCGAATCACGCCCTTCCAATACAGAAATTCTTGTGTCACGTTTGGTTGATAGAGTACTCAGGCCCTTATTCCCCAGTGATTATCATGCCGAGACTTTTGTGAATGTAGATCTCATTTCTGGTGACTTTGAATCTATGCCAGATGCACTTGCCGGTCTTGCTGCATCATGTGCTATGACTATTTCTGATATCCCTTTTCAGGGACCCATTTCCGAAGTTCGCGTTTCAAGAATAGATGGCCAATTTGTAATCAATCCTTCACGTAAGATGATGGATAAAGCCGATATCAGCATGATCATTGGTGCAACCTACGAAAATATTATGATGGTTGAAGGTGAAATGGCTGAAGTGTCGGAACAGGAAATGATTGATGCTATTAAATTTGCTCACGAAGCCATCAAAGTTCAATGCCAGATGCAGATTGATTTGGCTAAGGAATTAGGTGTTGTAAAGCGTACTTATTGCCACGAAAATAATGATGAAGACCTGAAAAAGAAACTTCATGATTTTGCATGGGCTCGTCTTTGTGATATTGCTCGCAATCCCAAAACAGATAAACACGAACGTATTTTGGCCATGGACGCCATTAAAAAGGAGTTTGTCGAAACAATTACTGATATTACCGACGTTCAGAAATCACAGATAAAACGCTACTATCATAAACTTGAAAAAGACGCTGTACGTGAAGTTTATTTGCATGATAACATCCGTCTCGATGGTCGCAAAATGAACGAAGTTCGTCCTATCTGGGGTGAAGTAGATTATTTGCCTATGGCTCATGGCTCGGCTGTTTTTACTCGCGGCGAAACACAATCTCTCACTACCGTAACTCTCGGTACCAAACTGGATGAGCAAATGATTGACGGAGCAGTTTTCCAAGGACACGAAAAATTCATCCTTCATTATAACTTTCCTCCATTCTCAACTGGCGAAGCTCGTCCATACAGAGGTACAGGTCGTCGTGAAATAGGACACGGAAATCTGGCTCACCGCGCTTTACTGCGTCAGATTCCTACCGATATAGATGTGAATCCTTATACCATCAGAGTTGTTTCTGATATCCTCGAATCCAACGGATCCTCCAGTATGGCTACTGTTTGTGCCGGTACGATGGCGCTGATGGATGCTGGTGTTAAAATACTGAAACCCGTTTCTGGAATTGCTATGGGAATGATCTCCGATTCTGCTACTGGCAAATTCGTTATCTTATCCGATATTTTGGGCGACGAAGATCATCTGGGTGACATGGACTTTAAAGTCACCGGAACCCCCGATGGTATTACTGCTACACAGATGGATATTAAAGTCGACGGACTTTCTTACGAAGTACTCACACAGGCATTGATGCAAGCTAAAGAAGGCCGTGCACATATTCTGGGCGAAATGATGAAGGTCATCAGTACTCCCCGCGAAGATTACAAACCTCACGCACCCCGCATTCAGCGTATGTTGGTGCCTAAAGATACTATTGGTGCAATTATCGGACCCGGTGGTAAAGTTATTCAGGACATTCAGAAACGTACCGCTACAACCATCGTTATCGAAGAAGTTGAGAATAATGGTATTGTCGAAATTGCTGCTCCCGGTAAAGAAGCTATCGATGCAGCCATTAAGATTATCAAAGGTATTATCGGTTCATTCGAAATTGGCGAAGTCTTCGATGGTACCGTGAAATCAATTATGGAATATGGTGCATTTGTTGAACTGCTTCCTGGAAAAGAAGCACTCCTTCATATTTCCGAAATAGCATGGGAACGCCTTAAAAGAGTAGAAGATGTTCTGAAAATGGGCGATGTAATTAAAGTAAAACTTATTGATATCGATCCCAAAGGCAGACTTAAACTGTCGCACAAAGTACTCATCCCCAAACCGGAAAATTTAAAACCGGAAGAGAATAAATAAAAAACGAGGCTGCCCATTTGAGGCAGCCTTTTTTTTGATTCAAAATCTTTTTGTAAAATTTGATTTAAAAAGTTTATTCTGCAAAGTCCTTTATAAAGTAATTTTTTAATTGCGGAATGATAAAGTGATGTGCAAAGATTATAGGCAATATTGCATGAAAAGTAAAAAGGAACTCTTCTAGTCTCTGCAAATCAAAAGTTTCTGTATGTGATTCTGGTTATTGGTTATAAGATGAATCACATAAATTCCTTGTTTTAATCCGGATACATCAATAGTACTTACATTATTAGTAGAGATCATCGTTTTTCCATTCATGTCGTAAATTAAGCATCGTTCTATTTCACTGTTTTCTTTCAGATAAATAAAATCAGATGCCGGGTTGGGACTGAAAATCTCTTTATCATTTAACAGATTTAATGGAACTGAAACATTTACCCAGCAGTTATTGTCTCCAAAAGCATTATAATTATAAAGTAAAGAGCTGTTCTCATAATAGCATAACAGGTCAAAGCTTAAATCAATAATCAAACAACCTGGATAGATCAAGCCAAAAGAACTGCCAACACCTTCGTACCAGTATTCTGTAGTATCAGATGTGCCCATAAAGCCAAGAGAGATTCTTTTTCTGAATTTTTCAGCAAAAAAGAGAGTATCAACTTTCAACACTTCAAAAGTATTGCTGTTGAAATACCCCCACTCAGAATAAGGTGTAATTGTGTCGCCAACATTCATATTAAAATTATACATAATTTTTTTATCGTAAGTCTCAGTTTGATTGTCAAAAACAACTCCATATATATTTCCCGAGGAATCTTCTTGCATTATAAAATCAGCAATATGATATGGGTC
>PHDH01000038.1 GCA_002840935.1 Bacteroidetes bacterium HGW-Bacteroidetes-21
GGCTGAAGGAATCAAATCTGGTTGTAGTGGAAGGCACTTTGTATCCACTACTCACTCGATTAAAGAACGATACGCTTCTCACATACCGTTGGGAAGAATCTACTATGGGACCGCCACGCAAATATTACAAGTTGACACCCGAAGGAAATAATTTTCTGCAGGAATTGCATAAAATATGGCGTGACTTTGTGGACACTGTTGAACAGATTGTAAAACCGATAAAATAACGAAATATGAAAAAGACTGTAACAATAAATTTAGGGGGCATTGTTTTTCACATCGACGAAGATGCCTGCAATAAGCTCGAGTTATACCTAAAACAGATACAATCGGGCATTACTGACGAAAGTGAACGCAAAGAAATCATGAGTGACATCGAAGTCCGTCTGGCAGAAATTTGTCGTGAGCGCATGGGCAATACCCGTCAGGTAGTTACTATCGAAGACATCCATTATGCCATTTCGATAATGGGGACACCCGAAGATATCAACAACGAACAGCCTGGCAAAGAAGAGACACAACAAAATACCACCTTTTCGCGTGGTAAAAGATTGTACCGAGACCCCGATCATCGTGTACTTGGCGGTGTAGGTTCGGGTATTGGCGCTTATTTCGGAATCGATCCGGTAATCATTCGCATATTGCTCGTACTCACATTTTTTGCCTTTGGTCCCCTTTTATATATCGTATTATGGATTGCCATGCCCGAAGCTAAAACGACCGCTCAGAAACTGGAAATGCGCGGAGAAGCTGTAAACGTCGAAAATATTTCGAAAAACATTAAAGATGAATACACTAAAGTAAAATCAAGCATTTCGAAAAACTCTACTTGGGATGAAATTGCCAATGTTTTTAAGCAAATATTCACAGTTGCTTTCCATATTCTGGGCGTTATCTTTAAGGTCGCATTCAGCATACTAGGTGTTATAATAATCATAGCCGGACTCTTCCTGCTTTTGGGCTTTACTGATGTCTTTGTATTTGGAGGCTGGCAAACAGGATTATCGGGCATTACCGACTTTATTTCCATGTTTATGAATCCCGACCTGATCAACCTTTTAATCATAGGCCTTTTCCTCATCGTGGGCATTCCCATTGTCATGATACTTCTTTTCATCATCCGCAAACTGGCCGGTCTGAATAAACCGATAAAATTAGTCAGTTCAGTTCTTTCTATCGCATGGTTTGCCGGTATTGCCATTATTATTTACCTTGCTATCAGTCAGAGTCGTAATTACAAATCATGGGGAACCTCTACAGAAATTACACAGCTTGATTCTTTGGGCACAAAAACGTTGGTATTAAATGGGAATCAGGTAAAATATCCTGAAGACAATGTCGTATGTTGTGATGATCATTTAAGGTGGATAGTTAGAAACGATGAAGACTTTAGAGGAATTTTTGTAGTCCCCGAGATATCTGTCATTTACACCGAAGATTCTATCTCTTATATTAAAACAGAGAAACTTGCCCGTGGCAAAAACAAGACAACAGCTAGCAAAAATGCCATTTTCCCATATCCTGTTTCTTTGTCCACCGATTCTGTTCTGCAAATTAATCCTGGTCTACTTATAGAAAAAGGAAATCGTTTTTACTTTAACCGCATCAAAGTGAAAATATTCTTGTCTGAAGGACAATCCATATATTTCTCACCAGAATGTTCTGATTATATCACCAATGCAGATAATATTGAAGATCTGTATGAATACGAAATGGCAGGAAAAACATGGGTAATGACTAAAGACGGATTAAAACAAATAAAATAAGAAAACTCAATAATAGTACAGAGCGCTTAAGAAGGGATACAACTTTCTTAAGCGTTTTTTGATTAGTCGTATATCACAAACGTTGAATTTCTCTTCATTTACTTCTTCATTTTGAATCATTATTCTTTGTATCTTGCAAGAAAATACAACCAAACTATGAGAAAGACAATTCAATTTTTAGCAATATGTATAATTTCAATTACCTCGGCTTCGGCGCAAAGCAATAAGGTCGACTTAGGGTTAACTGGTCTGATTAACAGAAACCTGAACTTTTCGTATGAACGCAAACTATCCGATAAATTTTCCGTCAAATCGGGACTCGGATATATGCTCCCCGGAAAACTTCCCTGGCTGGATTATAGCAAAGAATTTCTGAATGATAATGAAACTGAGGGATATCTGGTCGTAGCCCTTAACAACTTACGAATTTCCGCCATCAGTATTACACCCGAAATCAGGTTTTTCCCCAAGGGCAATGCACTTAAAGGACTCTATCTCGGTCCTTACGCCAAATATGCCGACTATATGTTTAATTCGTCGTATACTTCTGATGTTGATTATACTGACAACGGACTCCCCTTCACAAAAAAAGATGTTGTTTTCGATCTTAGCGGACATATAAGAAAAGCAGGAGCAGGAATTGTCATTGGCTATCAATGGATTGCTTCAGAAACCATATCGTTTGACCTATGTCTTTTTGGACCTGGGCTGGTTTATGCATTTGCTACATCTACAGTTGATTCGCCAGAATTTCCTTCGTCACGCGACATTGGGGAGTTTACTCAAGAGGAACTTAGCGTGATTCCGAATGTTTTAGGGACCATTGAAGTAGAACAAACATCGCGCATAT
Organism: Bacteroidetes bacterium HGW-Bacteroidetes-21; assembly: GCA_002840935.1. GTDB lineage: Bacteria > Bacteroidota > Bacteroidia > Bacteroidales > GWA2-32-17. The sequence goes on from PHDH01000038.1 coordinate 2,617, forward strand.
CAGCCAAAGGAACATGGAATCAGATACTTCCTATATGCCGGTTTAATCTTTCTATAGGAATTGCTTTTTAGTACGAGTTTTCATATACTTTAGAAAATCTTTTATGATTAACATTTTCGTAAAAACAGGCAACTATTTTTTAGGAAACAAGTCTTAAAAAAAAATAAACACATATGAAATTATTCTTTCTTTCAATATTTTCGTTAGTCGTTCAGATGGCTTTCGCACAGCATCCTGCAACTGGTTATGAAATTGACGATTACAATGGACAAACCATTACCAGCTGCGACGGAAGTTTTTTTGATTCAGGCGGCTTTGCCGAGAACTGCTGAGGCCAACCCCCGGGGTACAGCTACTACCCTAACGAAAATTCAACAGTAACATTTTGTTCTGATGATCCCTTATACCCTCAAATTCAGCTTTACTTTTCCTATTCTGCTATTGATTGCTCGGACACATTATATATATATGATGGGCCCAACACAAGTGCTCCTCTGATAGGAGCATTTAATGATTGTTCCAATCCATCGCTGAATTTATTACCTGTTAAAGGAAGTATTACGAATCCCACAGGTTGTTTAACCGTTCATTTCGTGTCCGATGGTTTTGTTGAATCCACCGGATGGCGCGCTACCATTTCTTGCACTTTACCTTGTCAGGATATCATTGCTCATATCGATCCCGTCCTCACTTTGCCCAATCCCAACGATGGATATATTGGTATTTGTCCTAATGGCGAAGTACATTTCTCTGCGTATGGAGAATATTCCCAAAACAATTTTATTTATGCTCAAAGTGATGCCACCTCCCTTTTCGAATGGAATTTTGGCGACGGAACAACAGCTACCGGACCTAACGTATCTCACACCTATTCGAATTCAGGAGGATATGGTGTTACACTAAATATTACAGATTCAAGAGGATGTATTAGCACCAACAGTATTGAAACCCGCGTGGTTATTGCGGGCAGCCCCTTTGCCGGAATTACCCAGCCCCCAGCTGCCTGTGCATACGACACGCTTGAACTTCTCTTCACTTTTGATGAATCATCAGCAGGTTCCGTTATTCAGGGAGATACATTTATAGTGTCTACCCAAACTACACTCGGTGTTTCAGATACAACGTACCTCCCGGATGGAACAGGGGTTTGCTATTCTACAAGTGTAACCTTCGACTGTTTTGGACAAGGACAGGAATTAGAGAACGCATGGGATATTTTAAACCTTTGTGCCAACATGGAACACTCCTTTTTAGGAGATCTTGAAATATCACTCATTTGCCCGAACGGACAAAGCATCATCTTAAAAGAATTTATGAGTACCAGCGGTGCAACCGGCCAAGGCGGAGGGACTAACCTTGGAACTCCAGACCAATTAGATAATGGAGTTCCTGGCATTGGCATTGATTATTGCTGGTCTACATCTCCAGCCATGGGTACCATGGTTGCCGAGTCGGCTAACTATGGGGTATTGCCCTCAGGTTCCTATGCTCCCTTTGAAACATTCTACGGTCTTGTTGGTTGCCCACTAAACGGAACCTGGACTATACAAATTTGCGATAACTGGGCTTTGGATGATGGCTTTATTTTCTCCTGGTATCTCGAACTAAATCCCGATATTGCACCCGACAACTGGTCGTACGAAGTAGGCATTGATCAAATGGGATGGACAGACGGACCTTTTATTATCGACGAAACACCGAACTCTCTTATCATTAACCCAACCGCTGCTGGTCAATTTGAATACATCTATACCATTATCGACGAGTTTGGTTGTCAGTGGGATACTACAGCAGAACTCACCGTCCTTGCTGCCCCAATAGTAGATCTTGGCGAAGACATTAATTATTGCGACAATACCGCATCTGCCTTACTCGACGCCGGAAACCCCGGGTGTACTTACATTTGGAACAACGGTGCTATAAGTCAGACTTTAAATGTCACTTCCTCTGGCACATATTCCGTTACTGTCTCCAATACACAATGTACCGTTGTAGATACGATAGAGATAAATTTTGGCGGTTTTCAATTTGATTACACTTCATTAAATGCCAACTGTTACAACAGTTCTGATGGATCAATTGATATCACCGTCTCTAGCTTATATCCGCCTTACAACTATCTTTGGTCGAATGGAGCAACCTCACAAGACTTGACAAATATTACGTCAGGAACTTATCATGTCACCATTTCGGATGCAGGCTTTTGCTCTACGGTTCAAACCATAGTCATTGACCAGCCACAAGCTCTCGATTTGACTTCTGTAATAACTCATAACGATTGCCATGGAAATCAGATTGGCGCTGTGAATATTACTCCTCAGGGAGGCACGCTACCCTATACATATCTCTGGAGTAACGGCGCCCTGACCGAAGATGTGAATACATTAGCAGCTCAAACTATCCAGGTGACCATTACCGACAACAACAACTGTCATACGTCAGAATCATTCACCATCAACGAACCAGCTGAACTTGTTGCTACAATAACACCCCAGAACATACTTTGTTTTGGTGACATTAATGGTCAAGCCAACCTCAACGTTACCGGAGGAACACATCCTTATTCCTATAACTGGAATAACGGATCCAACAACGAAGACCTGTCAGGCTTATCCGCTGGCAATTACAGCGTTATTGTTACCGACCATAATCTTTGTCAGACTAGTGCATCCACTACCATTACGTCTGTTTCTGCTCCTTTAGAAACAGCATTAACCCCAACTCATTTACTTTGCTATGGCTACAATAATGGCAATATCATAAATGCAGTTCAAGGAGGAACGCCTCCCTATTCATTTATATGGTCAAGTGGACAAGGCACACAAGATATCGCAAGTTTGGTTGCAGGAAACTATTCAGTAACAATTACAGACCATAACGGTTGTATTATTACCGACAATACAACAATAACACAACCGGCAGCCATCACGACCAGTCTTTCGCCCAATCAGACCATCTGTATAAATCAATCGGCTACGATTTCGGCATCGGTCACCGGCGGCACATCACCTTATACTTATATGTGGAATACAGGTTCTGTTGTGAGCAGCATTAATGTTAGTCCTCAACAAACAACTGCATTCACTATTGTGGTAACTGATGCCAATGGTTGCTCTACAAGCAAAACATCGACAGTAAGTATACATGATTCGCTACATCTGAATATCAGTCTCGACGATTATTATATTTGTAAAGGTGAAGCTGTAACTATCAATGGCACATACAGCGGTGGAAATGGCGGTCCATATACCATTCGCCTCAATGGTGATATAGTTTCTCTGCCCTACGACTATATGCCAGCTCAAAGTCAGACACTTACCGTATGCATTAATGATATGTGCACCACGCCTCAGGTTTGTGACGATGCCCATATTACAGTCAACGAACTACCCATAGCAGCCTTCCTTCCTGATATTACAGAAGGTTGTCAGCCCTTATCTGTTCAGTTTACTTCGTGGGGAGACAATGACATCACAACTTATAGCTGGGATTTTGGTGATCCAAATGGCAATAATTATTCTGCCAACCGAAACCCTTTACATGTTTTTAACCACGACGGAATTTTCGATGTGTCATTAACAGTGACAGATACCAGCGGTTGTAAGAGTACCTTTGCTTATGAAAACCTGATTACGGTATATCCTATTCCAGATGCAAAATTTATCGCTGAACCCTCTGTTGTTAGTATACTCACTCCGCAGATATATTTTAATAATCAATCGCAACTCGCCCATAACTATTACTGGTACTTTGGCGACGGAGACTCATCTGACATCGTAAGTCCCTATCATAAATACCCTGCTGTTGGAACCTATATCGTTCAGTTAATCGCATCTTCTGATCATGGGTGCAAAGATACCGCCAGCATGCAAATTATTGTGGAAGACGTTAATTCGTTCTATGCCCCTACCGCATTCTCTCCTAACAGTAATGGCGTAAATGATATGTTTTTCATTTCCGGCGAAGGCATTGATCCCAATAAGTTCAGTATGACAATTTACGACCGTTGGGGAGAGATGATATTCCAAACCGACAAATACAACCCCGAAAATCCTTCCGAATTTGGATGGGACGGCAGAGTCAAGAAAAATAATTTTGCACCCATTGGAGTCTATACCTGGCTCGTAAGATATTTCGATGAAACTGGCAACGTACACGAAAAAGCTGGTGTAGTAACTATTATTAGGTAAATATCTCAGAAGTTTATTAAAAAGCGATATCGAAAAACAATATCGCTTTTTTTAGAACTTCTCAATAATCATAGAACTATCATTCAGAGCCTTATACACAATAGGAGCAGGAAGAACTACAGCTCTGTCTTGTTCTTCAGCATGCAATAATTTGACCTGTTCGAGTAATTTTCCATTGGTAATAAAAAGTTGTCCATCGACAGTAATTATTACAAATTTCTCTGTGCCTTTCAATACAGGTTTTTCACCGCTGCCATTCCATTCGCGATAATATGAAAAAGATTCGCCGGGCTTTATCATGCGCAATTCTTTTTTCTTGTATTTTCTTTTTAGAAAATTTTTGTCGAAATCTTCATTTGGAATAATTTGCTGTTCGTTGACGTCTTCTCTTACGGGCTTTTCGTACAATCCCCACTGATTTGGATAAATCACTCTCCAATAGTCAGAAAGATCAACACCTATCGTTTTTTCATTGATGTTTTTAATAGTAAATTTCATCAAGAAATTTTCATATTTGGGTGCTTCATACATAGCCTTTTCGACATAAATTTCTGCCAGCATTCCACGGAAAATCAAATGTTCCAGCAATGCCTCCTTAGGCAAATCAATATGAATATCTACCGTTTCAACAGGACTTGCATTAATTGTTACTTTATAAGAACAACAACCAAACTCGTCAATAATTTTATATTTATAATCGTAAATGAGTTGAAAATTTGTATAGTGAAGATTCCATGTCATTGTAATTATTTTTGCCGATGTGTCATGGGTCTCGACGTGAGGGACGCCATATTCCTGTAATAGATTTTGTTTTACCCGATCAAAAAATGCATTGGCTTCGTCTAAATAAATCACGCTAAAATCCTTAATTTGCTGCACTTTGCTGAGCTGATTTAAAGAATCGAAATAAAGCAAAGTATTCATGTCATTATATGTAAAACGTGTGATTTTAGTGTATGCTGGATCATCGAAATCATCTTTTACTTCAATCTTCTTAGCTTTTAGGCTATCCTCCACCGAAGTTTTACTTGATTTCCATGCCATAAATTCCCAACCATTAAAATCAATATTCGATTGAGCAATAATATTTTGCTGAACAAACACCCAAAAAAGCAATGATAAAAACACTTTCATATAATTCCTGTTTCGCTTATATAGTTATTTAAGGAAGCACCAACCACACAAACATTTCATTATCAAAGATAAGATAAATTGTCAGACCGGGAAAGTTTAATTTGCATCATTCGCTTTTTCTAAATTATATTTACATTTAAAATTTAGAATAATTTTATGAAAAGTTTCAAATCGCAAAACACTTCTACAAAATCTAATTTACTGATGATGTTGAATTTTCTATTAAGTATAGCGATAGGAGTATTATTGATAGCGTTCACAGATATTTTGAAAAATCAATCATTATTTCTAATAACAATTATTCTGATTTTTAGCTGGATGCTGATTGGCACTTTTATAATAAAAAAGCAATATATTGAAATGTACGAATATTCTTTTGACGAGTTAAAATTGATCAGAAAAAATTTAAAAACAGGGAAAACGTCAGCATATAACTTAGACATGGTAAAACAAATTTATATTTCATCTGTACTTGACACATCGCATCTTCCCTATATTGAACTTGTTTTTACTGATGACATTATTTGGAAAATTATGACCCCGCCTTTTTCCTCAAAACAGTTAACTATTTACAAGGAATTTAAGGAGCAAATTAAAAGTTTAACCCAACCCGAAAAATAAATGGGAAAAAAACTACTTGCAAATTTTGTAATGACAATTGGCAAAGACATTTATCGAATAATTTTGAAAAAACTAAAAAACAGATAAAATATACGACTAATTATTATTACAAATAAAAAACCCCGCAAAAGCGAGGTTTTTTTTATAAGTAATTTTATTATTAATCCATTGCTGCAGCAAGAGCTATCGACAACATTTTGCTTCTATCTGAATCAGCTCTCGAAGTCAGTACGATAGGCACAGTAGCACCCATCAGAACAGCAGCTAAAGTTGCTCCACCAAGAAATGCCATCGATTTATACAAAGCGTTTCCAGTATTAATATCGGGACATAAAATTAAGTCAGCATCACCTGCTACATCACTTACGATGCCTTTGTGTTCCGCTGCTTCTTTTGAAACGGCATTGTCCAAGGCTAAAGGTCCGTCGACGATACACCCTTTAATTTGTTTACGTCTGTTCATCTGTGTGAGCATTGCAGCATGGACGGTGGCTTCCATTTTAGGATTCACGACCTCTACAGCGCCAATGACAGCCACTTTGGGGTTTTTAATACCCAGTTTGTGGAATGCTTCAACAGCATTGGTAAGAATGGTAACTTTTTCTTCGAATTCTGGCGCTACATTCATAGCCGCATCGGTTACGCAAATCAGTTTGTGATAAAAAGGTGATTCGAAAAACGCCACATGACTAATCAAAGCCCCTTTCCTGAGTCCATTTTCTTTGTCAAGCACAGCTTTAAGAAGCGGTCCGGTAGCCACAAGACCTTTCATCATAATATTGGCTTTCCCTTCGCGAATTACAGCAACTGCTTTAATAGAAGCTTTTACAGGATCTGCTTCCTGAATAATTTCGACACCCGTCAGATCAAAGCCCACTTTAGCAGCGATTCTCTCAATTTCGGTTTTATCCCCTACAAGAATAGGTTCAATAATTCCTTCGCGCCGGGCATTTCCAACAGCTTCCAGAACAGGTTCATCGGCAGCTGCTGCTACAACGAGTTTTCTTTTTGGCTTGGACTTAGCCATTTCGATAAGGGTGTCCAGTTTTTTCAATTCCATAGTTTAGTTTATTTCAATTCGGCAACAATATTCTTTGTATCGGTGGCAATAACAAGTTCTTCGTTAGTAGAAACAGTCATTACAGTAACTTTTGATGTGGGTTTAGAAATGACTAAATCTTTTCCTTTGACACCGTTATTGGCTTCTTTATCGAACTCAACGCCCATGTATTCCAGTCCTTCGCAACTCCATTCTCTGACCATAAAATCGTTTTCGCCAATACCTCCGGTGAAGAGAATCAGATCGACACCACCCATTGCTGCAGCATAAGCCCCGATATATTTTTTAACGCGATAAGCATACATATCCAAAGCAAGTCTGGCTTTTTCATTTCCACTATCTGCGGCGGCATGTAAATCGCGCATATCCATAGACACACCACTTACGCCCAACATACCACTTTGTTTGTTTATCAAATTGTTAGCTTTCTGACAATCCAATCCTTCTTTATCCATAAGGAAAAGTAATACTCCCAGATCAAGGTCACCGGCACGTGTACCCATAATAAGTCCTTCAACCGGAGTAAAACCCATACTTGAATCTACTGATTTTCCTTTCTGAATTGCTGTTACAGAAGCACCATTACCTAAGTGGCAAGTAATAATATTAATGTCACTCATTTTCTTATTCAGCATGTCGCATGCTTTTTCAGCTACATATTTATGACTGGTTCCGTGGAAGCCATAACGACGAACTTTGTATTTATCATAATATGCATAAGGAATGGCGTACATAAATGAATGTGCCGGCATCGTCTGATGGAAAGAAGTATCAAATACGCCAACCTGTGGTACGCCAGGCAAAAGTTTTTCCATAGCCAAAATTCCTTTTAGGTTGGCAGGATTATGTAAAGGAGCCAATTCACAACATTTTTCAATATCAATCTTACCCTGTTCGGTGATCAATGTGCTTTTGCTGAAATATTCTCCACCATGAGCCACGCGGTGACCACATGCTTTTATCTCGTGAATATCTGTAAGAACGCCATGATTAGGATCAGTGAGTGCCTGAAGAATCAGATCGATTCCACAAGTATGATCGGGAACATCCTGAACCAGTTTAAATTTATCTTTCCCTTTAGGCTGGTGAGACAACTCGCTGTCTTTAATACCTATTCTGTCGAGCAACCCTTTTGCCAAAAGATCCTCTTCATTACCCATTTCAAGTAACTGATACTTAATTGATGAGCTGCCGCAATTCAAAACAAGAATTTTCATTTTTTTTATTTATTTTTTATTAAACATTATTTACACTGATTGGCAGTAATCGCCACTAAATTCACGATATCGCTAACAGAACAGCCTCTGGAAAGGTCGTTGATGGGTGCACCCAAACCCTGCAAAACAGGCCCGATAGCTTCGCAGTCACCTAGTCTTTCGACTAGTTTGTAACCTATATTCCCTGCCTGAAGATCGGGAAAAACTAAAACATTTGCTTTTCCTGCTACTGGTGATCCGGGAGACTTTTTCTGACCAACTTTTTCGATTAAAGCAGCATCCGCCTGAAGTTCGCCATCAAAGCTTAAATCGGGGCGACGTTCTTTAGCAATATATATGCTGCAATCACTTTGTCTGCGAGTTCGTGACTTGCACTACCTTTGGTAGAAAACGAGAGGAATGCTGTTCTGGGAGTTTCTATCCCTGCAATCATACGGGCCGTATCGGCACTGCATATTCCAATTTCAGCCAACTGTTCGGCAGTGGGATTTGGTGTAATGGCTACATCGGCAAAAATGAAAACTCCTTTTTCTCCCAATTCGGGCTTTTTACTGACCATTACCATAGCACCAGAAACAACAGAAATACCAGGAGCCGTTTTCACAATCTGTAAAGCAGGGCGAACAGTATCAGCAGTTGTATGTTCAGCTCCACTGACTTCTCCATCGCAATCACCCATAAATATCATCATAGGGCCATAATATATTTCCTGATCCATGAATGTTGCAGCTTCTTCCAAAGTCATACCCTTAGATTTTCTCAACTCAGCAAATTTTTCAATATATAATTGCCTTTTGGGAGATGTTTTGGGATTGATAATTTCGGCAGCTGACAAATCCAGTCCAAACTCCTTAGCCATCGATGCTATCTTATTTTCGTCGCCCAAAATAATAAGTTTGGCGATTTTTTCTTTCAGAATAATATCTGCGGCTTTAAGGGTTCTTTCGGAATCGCCTTCGGGTAAAACAATACGTTTGGGTCTGGCTTTAGCCCTTTGCGTAATATCTTCAAGTAATGTCATGGTAAAATATATTAGTCGGTTAATGATTTATTCCTTCAAATATAGCTTTTTTTTTACGGAATAATATCAACCCAAAAAGATATTCTACGACATATTTATTTATGACATTTATTACGCTTTTTCCTTCATTTTATGTGTTAGTCCGTAAATCACAGACAAAAGCACATACAATAAATAAACCGCGGGTATGGCAACAAAGCCTTTATAGGGAATAGCTATCAGCACAAATACAATCAGTATATATCTGAAAATATTCTCTTTAAAATTAAAATTGCTGAATTTGAAAGAAAGTACCCGAAAAGGTAATATCATGAGTATGGATTGGAGAATAATCACTGCCACAATAGTCTTCACATTAATAATCAAAAACATGGCTGTTAGCGTTGGCTGATACGCCAGAATCAGAGGTAATGAAGCTATAAAAAGAGCGTTGGCAGGGGTTGGAATTCCACGAAACTCCTTAGTCTGATTTTCTGCTGTATTGAAAATTCCCAGTCTGATAGCTGAAGAAAGAACAATAAGGACAGGAAGGAAAAGGATTAATAAGGTTATAATTTCAGTTTCTTCGGGTTTTAATTCATCAATAATAAGTGCTCCTTTCAGAATTCCATATAAAATAATGGCAGGAGCCATACCGAAGCTAATCAAGTCGGACAATGAATCGAATTGTTTTCCAAAAGCAGAAATTGCTTTAAAAGCACGAGCAGCAAAACCATCCAAAAAATCAAACACAGCAGCGGCAATAATCAACCAAGCAGCGATATGATAAAACCCTTCGAAAGCAAGAATCACAGCTACAACCCCACAACAAAGATTCATTCCGGTAAGAATATTCGGGATCATTTTAAGAAAAGCAGGTTTTTTACTCATGGAAAAGAAAAATTTTATACAATATTACGACTAAATTTAAGTTATTTTATGCGGTAAGAAACAAAAAAATTAATTTTACATTTTAATAAACTTTCCTGATGCATAAATCAAGAATCATACTTTTCATTATATCACTGACATTCTTAACTGTTCAAGTAAAAGCTCAGGCTCCGAAATACAGTAATGAATTTCTCAGTATTGGCATTGGAGCCCGAGCCTTAGGAATGGGCAATGCATCGGTGGCCTCTGTGAATGATGTGACTGCCGGTTACTGGAATCCTTCGTTGTTAACTAATATCCCCAGCGACTTACAACTGGGCGCCATGCATGCCGAATATTTTGCAGGTATTGCTAAATACGACTATCTGGGAGCCTCTTTAAAGCAAAGTGACTCTGCATTTATTGGTCTTTCAGTCATCCGATTTGGCGTAGACGATATTCCCAACACCCTTGAACTGATTGATGAAAACGGCAATATTCGTTACGACAGAATTAAATCTTTTTCGGTAGCCGACTATGCTTTTGTTTTTAGTTATGCCCGCAAATCAAAAATTAAAGGACTTGATTATGGCGCCAACGCCAAAGTAATCCGTAGGGTAGCAGGTGATTTTGCTTCTGCCTGGGGCTTTGGACTCGATGCTTCTGCCACCTATAAATATAATCATTGGCAATTTGCCGCCATGGCTCGTGATGTAACATCCACTTTTAACGCATGGTCGTTTCAGACAGAAGAACTGAAAGATGTATTTACTATAACCGGAAACGAAATTCCCGAAAACAGCATCGAAATAACCTTACCCCGTTTTATTTTGGGTGCCGCCTATCAATTTGATATTAACGACAAATTTTCGGGATTAGCCGAAATCGATTTCGATGCCACTACCGACGGAAAAAGAAATGTACTCATTAAAAGCAATCCCATCAGCATCGACCCACATTTGGGTTTTGAGTTTTCGTTTAAGAAAATCGTTTACCTGCGTGGTGGCATCTCAAACATTCAAAAAGCAAGCGACTTTGACGGAAAAACAAGCACCACTTTCCAACCCAACCTGGGTATTGGCATACGCTATAAACAATTTGGTTTGGATTACGCACTGACGGATATTGGCGACCGTTCTATTGCACTTTATTCAAATGTCTTTACCTTATTTTACGCAATCAACAAAAAATAAGTGTCGGCTTTAGAATTACTTAAAATAGTCTTCTATTACAAATGCCGGATGCAGCCTGAATGTAAGGCCTTTACTTTCGATTTTGAAGGTCAATACTTTTAGAACTGTTAAATCCGAAAGTATCTCTATCGCTTCCTGGTCGCTGATCAAAGAAAGTCGGGTATAATCACGAACATTAATTTCTGGGCGTTCCGAAAGAAAACTTAGCAACTGACTTTCAGCCACCGAATACTTAAGCAATATTCCCTTGCTATGCTGCTTTTTCCATATTTTTTCCAGCACAGGTGGAGCAAGCAAATTTTCATCTTTCACCCTAACATACGCTTTCCATTTTCCAGCCTCATCGGGGGCATAATAAATGGTTGACTTTGTTTTAGGAATAGTAACTTCAAGTACCTGCATTTTTTGATATAACCAAAATTTATATTCAGGCTTGATTTTGGGCTTCACATACATGGATGCAGCACCCTGTACCATAAAGACTTCTTCCTCGCTCCGGATACCTGCAATTTTCCCATTATCTTTCACACCTACTAACAATCTACCCCCATCGGTATTGGCAAATGCAGAAAAGGTACGGGCAATTTTCTTTGAGTCACTGATTTCAAATTTAAAATCCGTGTGTAAATCCTCTCCCTTTGAAATCAAACCCGTCAGATATATCTCGACATTTATAATCTCTTTATTAGTCATGACATTACCTAACCCTGTCGGTTTTTTTATAAAAAATCAAAATTAGTCTTTTCTTTTTACTAAAATTCAAATAAATTTGCTCAAAAATAAAGGTCATGAAATACTTATTTACCTTAATTATTGTTAGCTTAAGTCTCATGCTCTCTGCTCAAACTATGGGGACTTTAAGCTTCAGTGTAAAAACTGTTGCTTACTCTGCTTCATATTCCCCCCGACATATACTGGCGATCTGGATAGCCGACGGCAACGGACAATGGGTTAAGACCAGAAAACGTATGTATCAGAACACTGTATATCGACAGTACCTTACCAATTTCAAGAATGCTACCAGCAATACATATAACGCTACAGATGCCACTACCGGAGCCACACTGCAATCCCATGCCAGTCATACCGTAACTTGGGACGGGAAAGACGCAAGCGGCAATTTGGTCGCTGATGGCACGTACAGAGTGTATGTTGAATTTACATCTGCCAATGCTACAGGAAAACTTTATTATTGTGAGTTCACAAAGGGCCCAAATGCTCAAAATCTCACACCGTCCAATGTTACAAATTTCAACGACATTAGTCTTAGTTGGACACCCATTCCTTCTTCAGTTTCAGTTGTAAACAAAAACGTTTCTGAAAACATTAGTTGTTATCCCAATCCCTTTAATGAATCAATAAATATTGCCATCGCGCAAAATGAATCAAATACTGTTAAGATAGACATTTACGACATTTGCGGAAAATTAGCTAAAACAATGTCTGTCTCGGCAATACCAGAAAACACCCTATTGACATGGGATGGAAGTTATGAAAATGGGAAAGAAGCTAATCCGGGTATATACTATATCACTGTACATACCGGCAATCAAAAAAGGACAGTAAAGGTTGTAAAACAATAGATTTAAATCTGGAGATTCTTCAAACATCTCTCCACATTATTAGATATTACCCTTTATTTTTCCAACATAAAGAAGTTCATAGTCCATATTAATTAGCTTCCAGTAATACAAGCCCGAACTAAATTTTGGAATTCGACAGCCATTACCATCGGTAGTTTCATTTGAATATAAAACACCTTTATTAGTATAAAACTCAACGACTAGTTTTTCATGATACTTATTATTCCACTTCAAAGAATCTATTTGAGGATAGGTCAGTACCCCTTTTGTTGTTATTTCAATAGATGATCCACGATAGGACTCTTTAAAACTTTCATACAGCTTTTCAAATTGTTCATCTTCAATAAATGCAGCCATTTGCTGGTTTTCATTAGGGATTATTTGATTTGTTTTTGAAATGGTGTCAATTTCCTTATTAATCTGATTCTCTTTTATATTTTTCACGCTTGTGGTATCCTGAATCAGGGCAATCTCATTAATGCTGTTATTCCAGGGATTATACACAAAAATCAAAAAAGCAAAGATTAAAATTGCAGCTACTGAAGTAATAGATGCAATAAAAAACCATCTTTTCTTACTACCTCTAGCATTTTGATTCGCACTTAGGCTAAAATCAAAGGCAATATCGGCTACCAGCAGCACCTCAGAGGCACATTGATCGCATTCAGCTAAATGATTGCGGAATGTCTCGGGAAGACCCTGATACTTTCCCTCGTTTATAGCATCGCTACAAATAGCAACTTCTTCTTCGGAAAAATGCGCTTTTTCATTCATAACTTTCTTTTTTTAACATTCCGAAATTGTTTTATTGTTTACATCTTCACTCTGTATCCCACCTGTTTCCATTAAAATTTTTAAACTATCCCTAGAGTGATTTGATTCGTTATTAAAGTTCAACCTATACAATATTAAATCAATATTCTTATTTAACCACATCCGAACAGCGTCTCCTTTTAAGTCCTTATTCTCTACTAAATTCGTAATTTCGGCAAGCACATTATATAACTCAGCCTGAGATAACATATCGGAAGGAATAAGCATTGATTTAACAGTCGCATATTTATCTTTAGAATAAGATAAAATATCTCGTTCGTCGATTTGAAGATTAAAATAATATTTTAAAAAAAGTAATAGTTTAGATTGTTCTCTATTAAAGAATAATAGCACATTTGACAATCGTTTTACTTCATTTTTAATGATTAAAGCTTTTGCTGTTTCTAATGAATGCGAAGCCTTTGTCTCAACAACAACTTCTTTATCCGACTCAGTGATAGAATACCAATGCTTATTATCATTTCTGATTATCTCGCAACACATTCTATTAAATATTGCTATATAATAAGTGGTTACAGATGATTTTTTCTGGAATGACGCATTAATTTTATCTCGTTGATTTAAAAACTTTTCCATTATTGCCATCTCCACGTCCTTTTTCTCGCGAATTGGAATACTCTTTTTACCAACGTATCTAACAACTACTTTTTTGATCAAATCCATAATTACATCGATTGTAACTGATTCAATAGTATAGTTGCTAGGACTGACCATTTTTGAAAAAAATATTTCACAAAAGTAGCTAAATTGATTAAAGAATGAGTGTTTTCAATCAATTGGAACGCTATGTTAATGTAATTTCTCATTAAAAAATAATTAATTCAAATACCTTTGCGAACTTTAATTGCAAATATGTATAATGCTACACTACTGCGCTTTGCGATTTTGCCAATGATCTAAAAATCACTATGTTTGAATATTTCACTTTCTCAAAAAACTATAAATACTATCTCAGCATAAAACAAATGAGATATTTTCTAATCCTAATTTTTGCTTTTCTCTTTATTACAAAGAGCTACTCTCAATATGGACCACTTTACTGGAAGTTACGTGGTTACGACAATATTACTAATTACAGGAGTGTTCTAGCTGCTTATGACAAAAAGGATGTCACAGGGGCAATCCGGATTTTAGACTCTATAAGCAATATTTATTCTTCTAATAATGAATTCAAACTCAATTATGTTGTCCAAAATGAAAAAGGCGCTATGCTTTATCTCTCCAAAGATTATGCGAATTCATTTAATACGCTCAACAACAATATTATACAAATGAATTCGAAAAAGGATACTCTTAACTATGAGTATGCTATCGCCTTAAGACTCCTAAGTTATGTTGCTAAAGACTGGACTCAGTTGACTGTGTCGAGATATTCGTATTTGGAACGTCAGCTAAATGTTTTAACGCTGATGAAAGATTCCTCGGAAATTGCAGCAGATTGCATGTCGGACTTTGGGTTAAGCTATATATATACTGATGTAGATAAAGGACTACCTTATTTACTAAAAGCCAAGTCGCTTTGCAAAAAATTAAAAATGAAGCGCTCTTTAATGGTAATTGATAATACTTTGGCAAATCAACTATCTCTAGAGCAACCCTATTTATCGATACAGATTCAAAAAAATATGCTTCAAACGGCTGGTCGTAAAAACTATGCCGATTCGATAAAACTAACCATGTTGGCGTATTTGCTGGCCTATAAATGTCAAGAAGTTGAATTATTCGAAGAAGCAATCCATTACTTTCATTATGCCGATTCAATTATGCATATCACCAATAATCCTCAGTATAAATTAATTGCCGCAATACCGTTAGGACTAGCTCAATGCTATAGTAAAATGGGAAACAAGGATCAATTTGTTGAGTATATAAATATTGCACAAAATGCATTTAATACCATATCCGAAAGCAGAAGTATGTCTGAAAGTATGTTCAACTTAATTGTAGGTAGCAATTACATTCCTTTTAATACAGATAGTGCCCTATATTATTTACAAAAAGCACAAGACATTTTAAGTATTGAATCGGAATCTGAAAAAAAAACAATGTCAATTATTTTGAACTCACAGGCTTTAGCTTTTCAAAAAAAAGGAAACCTTGATGATGCCATTCAAAAGATTTTTGAATCAATTAAAATATTTGCCGGATCGGATGAAAACAATGACCCCAATTTTATATGCACTAATGGTTATGACAATGAATTAAAGGAGTCTTATCTTATTGCATGCGACCTACTTTCCGAAAACATTACAAATATTTATTCCAAGGAACTTTACGACAAAACCCTTAATTGTTTTTATTGTTGTGATACTTTAATGAGACGATTGGCAATAAATATATCCGACGAAAAGGCCATTTTTGATTATTCCAAAAGATACAAACAACTTACAGGTGATATACTGAAGATTCAAAATCTCACAAACCAAAATCCAGAAATTGCATTTCATTTTGTATGTAATTCTAAAGCGTTTCAATTAATGGCAGATATAAAACGCCATTCGTATATTTCAACTAAAGACGATAGTCTTTGGAGAAAGAAAATTGAAATTGAAAAAAACATAAAACTTATAACCAATAAAAAAACCAATGCTACTTCGAATCAACTTAAAACATTGAATGATAGCTTGGCGAATATCGAAAAAGATATGCTTCTTGATTTAATGGTGATTAACTATGAAATCATGAAGCATCGTAAAGCAGACAACCAATACTTTATTAATGAAGATTTGATTCGAATTACTCAGAATAATATTGAAGAAGAACATTTAATAATTGACATTTATCAAACAGAGAAAAAAGCTTTTATATTTAGTGTTAGTAAGAACGAATTATCTTGTTTTACTATCGATAATGTAGAAAAACTCGACAGTATTGCAAATCAATTTTACATTAGTCTGAAAACCGGGGGGAATTCCTCAGCATCAGCATCGATGCTTTCTGACTTGATTTTAAAACCTATCGCAAGCAATCTTTCGAAACGTAAAAGCATAACTTTTATACCAGATAACATTCTTTATCAAGTGCCATTTGAAGTGCTTCCAAATCCCAACAATGGGAAAATGTTAATCTACGACTATTCAATTAATTACCATTACTCTACTGCTTTGTGGAATAAATCACAAAGAAATGAAACACCTAAAGAATACAGTTTATTAGCCATTGCGCCTGTGTTCGAAAAAAATAAAAACCTGACCATTGACTCGTACTTTAAAGGAGCTCATTTAGAAGACGACTACTTAAATAACATAAAGAAAGAAAGCCTATGCCCTTTACCTTATACATTAGAAGAAGTTGAAGAAATTGGCAAGCTTTTTAAAACGCAGGAAACCAATTGCGTTATTTTGACAAAAAAAGATGCAAATAAACACTACTTTTTCAATTCCTTTTTAAACCACACCATTATACATATTGCAACACACGGTTATGCTTCTAAAGTTTCGCCAAATCATTCAGGCTTCTTTTTATATAGTAACGATTCCAACAATACCTCATATAATAATCTGGATTTTGTCAACATGAACGAGATTTATAGTGTAAAAACCAATGCCGATTTAGTCGTATTAAGTGCTTGCAACTCTGGAGTGGGTCCAATTTATAATGGAGAGGGACTAATGGCTCTTCCAAGAGGTTTTATTTATGCTGGTGTTCCCAATGTACTTGCATCTCTTTGGAAAGTTCATGATATTAAAACAAAAGTTTTAATGGTTGCTTTTTATAAGCATTTACTTGATGGCAATAATTATGCAAAGGCACTTCGATTAGCAAAGCTCGACTGTATTTATACAGGACACCATCCCCTCGATTGGGCCGGTTTTGTCCTCATTGGAGGCTAACAATTCTTTATCATTTTCACTTTAACGCGTAGTTTAAACCCTAACGCCTCCTTTTTGAGACGTTTTTTTTGCCTGAATCACTGACGATTATCCTTTTCATAAAAAATATTTACCTGTTTTTTTTCAAAAATATCTGTACGTGCTACTAATTGATTAGAAAAAGTAGCCATCCAGAAATGAGATTGAGAACAAAATCAAAACAATTAATACCCTCCAACAGGAGAATTTTAATTTCATGCCAGCTGTTGGGCTGCCTTTTCTTTTTCAATCAGAAACATTAACCAACTAATTTTATACAAAATGACAACTTTTCAAAAAAACTTACTTGTTGTGCTTATTCTAATTTCAGCACTTTTTAACACAACATTTGCGCAAAATCTATCACCAAAAAAAGATAAAGCCACCAAGAAATATGGGTTTGTAAATAAAGCCGACGAATGGGTGATTCAACCTACTTACGATGATGCCGACAAATTTAAAGATGGGATTGCGCATATATATACGAACAAGAAAGCTGGTTTAATTACAGAAGCAGGCGTTATACTTATCGAACCAAGGTTTGATGACATTGAAAAATTTAAAGATGACATTGCCATCGTAAAAGACAATAAAAAATATGGGTTTATTGACAATACGGGCAAAGTTCTTTC
>PHDH01000039.1 GCA_002840935.1 Bacteroidetes bacterium HGW-Bacteroidetes-21
GATACGAATTATTATCGAATCAACAAGCTGATTATCAAATTATTATGTTAATATTTTATCGTTTTTAAACAACCTCTTATGATGGGAAGTTCAGATGACGATGCTGAACGAGAAGAAGAGGAGGAATTATATGAAGTAACATTAAGTGACTTTAAAATGAGTAAATATGAAATCACTTTTGAACAATACGATGCTTTTTGCGAAGCCACTAATAGGGAAAAGCCCAGCGATAATGGATGGGGTCATGGTAAAATGCCGGTTATAAATGTTAGTTGGGATGATGCTGTTGCATTTACAGAATGGTTAGGATGTAGATTGCCAACAGAAGCAGAATGGGAATATGCATGTAAAGCAGGAACAGAAACTCCTTTTAGTACAGGAAAAACCATTACAATAAAACAAGCTAATTTCGATGGCAATTATCCTTATGGAGATGTACCTGAAGAAGAAGGCGTTGGCAAAACATTACCTGTCGGAAGTTATCCACCTAATGCTTGGGGATTATATGATATGCATGGAAACGTTGGAGAACATTGCTTTGATTTACACGACAATTATCCAACAGAGCCAGTTACTAATCCTAAAGGATCAGATGATGGCAATAGCAGAATAAGAAGAGGCTGTGGATGGGACGAAGAAGCAAAAAGATGTAGAAGTGCAATTCGTTTTTCAAATAATCCCACAGAAAAATATGATTATTTAGGATTCAGAGTGGTTTTTGGCAAATAATTACGAAATAAAGCACTTTTCCATCGACACACCAGCCACCATTGAAATAACAACTTTACATTTCAAAAATAAAGATGGAATATCTAAAAGCATTATCACCAGCACAACAAGTAGAGCTTATCGATATTTTAAAAGCCCGTTTTGAGAAAAACATGAACCGCCATACCTACCTTCCCGGCAGGAAGGAAGGTATGGTTTGGGCTAAAATACAAGCAAAGCTTGAAAATAAGGAGAATACAGAAAAACTTGTATCGCTCAATGCAATGGAAATAACCAGAGGGGAACCGGATGTTGTTGGCTTCGATGACAAGACTGGCGAATACCTGTTTTTTGATTGCTCGGCCGAAAGCCCCAAAGGCCGCAGAAGCATATGCTACGATCGCGAAGGACTTGAATCAAGAAAAGAACATAAACCAGAAAATAATGCTATCGACATGGCTGCAGCTATGGGCATTGAAATACTAACGGAAGAGCAATACCGGGCTTTGCAGCAACTGGGAAATTTCGACTTAAAAACATCGAGCTGGGTAAAGACTCCTGCGGAGATAAGAAAACTCGGTGGGGCTATCTTTTGTGATCGTCGCTACAACCATGTCTTTGTTTACCACAACGGAGCAGAATCATACTATGGTGCAAGGGGATTCCGGGGCTCAATCAGGGTATAAAAGGGTACATTTTTACCTGAAAAATCAAATAATAAATAATTCAGTATAAATAAAATAGAAAAATAATATAAATTTACGCTATATACATTAACAAGAGTGCAATAACTATCAATAAAATTAGATATAATGAAAATCTTAAAAAGAATACTTCTGATAATATGTTTTATTCCTCTTATGAATAAAGTTTCCATTTCTCAATCTATCGAAAGCGCTGATAATACAACAACTAATATACAAGATAGCTCAAAAAAGGTAAGAAATATTATCGGATTCGTTCCCTCAAAAGCAGATGTCATTAATGGTTGGGCCATTGGCTGGTTAACGCTAAATGAACATGAGAATCTTAAAATGAATGGATTATATACCAATATAAATCCTATACAAATATATTATGGAGTATATGTTTCTCTCTTCACTATTTGGACTGTCTTAAGCTCCCCTGAATTAAAAGATGAAACAAATGATGGCAGAATTTATGGCTTTTATAAAGGAATTGATAGTACGGTATGCGACCAAAGGTTTAATGGAATTTCTATAAGCATAGTTGATTTTGGAGACAGAACAAAAATGAATGGCATTGAATTAAGCTTAGTATCTCAACACATGAATCAGAATAATGGAATTTCAGTTTCCGGATTATTTAATAAAAAAGTCAAATTTAATGGATTAATGGTAGGGTTAATAAATTTATCAGAACAAGGTCATGGTTTGCAAATGGGCTTAATAAATAATTGCGGAAACATGCACGGGGTTCAACTTGGGTTGATAAACAGATGCGGTAAAAGATTAACTCCTTTCTTAAATTTCAGATTCTAAAGATTTTTTACAAAGGCCATTATAATGCCTAAGCTTATTCTGCGTAAAATGGCTATTTAAATCCTCATTTTAAAAGAAAAACCGGCTGCGCAGGATAAATAATCGGCCATGATTAGTGCAATATCCTGTTTAACAGCCAGTTTTATATCTTATCGGATAACAGTAACATAACCCGATTTTTCTTTTTTATTTCCATTTTGATCGTGGTAAACACAAAGCCAGGTATAAGTTCCATTTGTCGCCATCTGATTGTTCTTAATACATCCATCCCAGCTTTGTTCTAGATTAGTTGCCTGAAAAACGGGTTCACCCCAACGATCGTAGATCAGTAGTGAAAAACCATTTTCCTTAATGCCAGTTCCATATACGCTGAAGAAGTCGTTGTTTCCGTCGCCATCTGGCGAAAATGCCGTAGGAGCGTAGAAAGTCCCTTCGTTCTTGATGGTAATTTCAGCCCTCACTGTATCCTTGCATCCGTAGGAAGAAAAAGCAATTAGAGAAACTTCGTAGTCCCCTGCCCTATGATAGGTGTAAACCGGATTGATCTGAGACGACGAATCGCCTGTACCAAAATGCCAGATGTAAAAAACAGCATCTTCGGATAAATTGGTAAAAGTGATTTCGGGCTTGATGATGGTCGCAAAATCGGGATCTGTGACAAACCCAGCTGTGGGTTTGGGATAAACTCTAATCATTTCCTCGATTACATTGACAGTTTTACAGCCATTAGCCGAAGTAGTTGTTAAAGTGACATCAAAAAGACCTCCTTCGTTGTAGGTATGGACCGGATTTTTTGTCAGACTCAGGTTATTGTTGTCGCCAAAGTTCCAGACATAAGACTGCCCCTGATCCGGTGTAGCCTCAATAAAATGAACTGATAGAGGAGTACATCCTTGAAGCGTATCGGCTAGTATCGAATTAGGTGTCACAGGATAAACATGCAAAGGAATTTGCTGTGTCAGGGTTTGGTTACACTGATCTCTGGCAGTTATCGTTATTGCTTCACTTTGGTTGGGGTAGACGATATAAGGACTAGAAACTGTCGAATTATTATTGTCTGTCACAAAATACGGAGCTCCGGTTCCTCCAGTCACAGAGAAAGAGACCACCACGGGTTCACCAGGACAAACATGATCAGGAGATACCGCCACGTTCATCTGAATCAAGGGATAAACTTGAATGGTACTTATGGCAATATTACTCTGGCATCCGCTGGCATCTGTCACATACCCGCTATAAGTTGTCGTCGAAGAGGGACTGACTTGCATAGTGTTTCCACCAGCAGCTCCATTCCAGAAAAAGCTATAGGGAAAAGTTCCGCCCACGGGATACAGTGCAAGACTGGCTCCTGTATTAGGGCAAACAGTTTGCGACGGACTGATGGTGACACTCAAAGCAGGAGGTTCGCTGATAGTTCCTGAGGATGTAACGCCACAACTGTTAGAATCAGTAATGGTAACAGCATAGTTCCCGGCAGGTACATTAGACAAATTCTGACTCAGATAACCGTTAGACCAGATATAGGAATATGGAGGTGTACCGCCATTAACTAAAAGATTGATGCTTCCGCTATTCTGCCCATGGCAGAGGATATCTGAAACAGATACAGCAACCACAGGCTCCGAAGGATCTGAGACAGATACAGAGGCAGTACTTGTGCATCCATTGGCATTTCCTGTTACGGTGACACTATACGAACCTGAGCTGTTAACCAGTGGATTTGCCGTATTTCCGCCCGATACAATACCAGGCCCAGACCATAAATAAGAAACCCCGGACGTAGCAGAACTTACCGTTATTGTTCCATTGGCTCCATTACAAGGCAAAGTAATATCGTTTCCGGCAGTAATAGAAGGACTGTTGGTATTACTGTTGACATCCTGAGAAGAAGTTTTTATACAAGCATTGAGCGGATTTGTTGCCGTTACTGTGTAAGTTCCTGTCGCATTGACCAAAGGAGACGAAGTATTGGCACCAGAAACAATACCGGGACCCGACCAGATATAATTCAGCCCTGAGATTGTGGAATTTACACTTATACTTCCGTTAGTTGTCGTGCAAGTCAGCGTTAATGGATTCCCATTGATTAAATCGGGGGTAGTAATGTCGCTGGCAACAATCGTACTTCCAGTATTGGTACAACCATTAGTCGGATCTGTCACTACGACGGAATAATTTCCGGGAACATCAACGGAAGCAATTGAGCTATTGCTTCCACTTACAATACCAGGTCCCGACCAACTGTAAGCAACTCCTGCTGTAGTACTACTAGCGCTGATATTTCCATTTGTCTGCGCACAGGTGAGTGTTATCGGAGTCCCCATAGAGATGTTGGGCGAAGTGGTATTATTAAGAACGGACATCAATCCACTATTTGTACAGCCATTGGTGGGGTCGGTTACTATAACCGAATAATTGCCGCTCACATTGACGTTAGCAGTAGCCGAATTGCTTCCACTGATAATGCCAGGCCCAGTCCAAGCGTAGCTTACACCGGCTACTGTTGAAGTAGCCTGAATATTTCCGCTAGTCACCAGACAAGTTAAGGTAAGGGAAGTTCCCATACTGACATCAGGAGCGGTTGTATTATCCGTAACCGTAGTATTTCCTGTAGAAGTACAACCATTGGCAGGATTGGTGACAGTTACATTATATAATCCTGTAGCATTAACCATTGGAGTCGAGGAGGTTCCTCCACTTACAATACCAACACCAGACCAGCTATAGCTGACTCCTGAAGTGGTGGAACTGACTGAAATTTGTCCCTGACTTGTAACGCAGGTCAATGTAAGGGCATTTCCCATGGTAAGAGCTGGGTTGGTGGTATTAGAACCAACAGTAACTGCGTCTGTGGCAGTACAACCGTTAGCGGTATTGGTCACTAAAATGGAATATATTCCGGTAGCATTCACTGATGGTGCGGCAGTGGAACCACCCGAAACGATGTTTCCTCCAACTGTTGACCATCCATAAGTATAACCGGGCCCGGAACTGGAATTTGAGCCATCCAGGTTGAGACTAGTTACAGAACAAGTAAGAGTCTGATCAAGACCAGCATTAGCGACAGGCGGTGTTATATTTGAAGTCACTAAAACAACGTCAGTAGCAGTGCAACCGTTGGTAGTATTGGTGACCATTATAGTGTAAGTACCCGTTTGATTTACTGTTGGACTAGTTGAAGCAGCTCCCGAAACAATGTTTCCTCCTGAAGTCGTCCATAAATAGGTATAATTAATGCCTGAACTGCTTCCGCTACCATCGAGATTTAGACTTATAGTAGCACAAGTTAAAGTCATATCAGCTCCTGCCGAAGCAGTAGGAACCGAACCATCATTGGTAACAGTCATGGCATCCGTGGCAGTACAGCCATTAGCAGTAGTTGTAACAACTAATGTATAAGTACCCGCTTGATTTACAGACGGAGTTGTTGTACTTGCGCCAGAAACAATATTTCCGTTTGAAGTAGACCATGAGTATGTATATCCGGCACCTGAACTGCTTCCCGATCCATCCAGATTAATATTGGAGACTGCACAAGATAACTGTAAATCGCCCCCTGCATTGGCTGTAGGCGGTGTAGTATTTACAGTAACGGCGACAGCGTCGGTGGCAGTACATCCGTTAGCACCTGTAACTGTTACCGTGTAAGTCGAAGTGGCTGCGGGATTCGCTGTGGGATTGGAAATATTTGTTGAAGACAATCCTGCAGCAGGACTCCAACTGTAGGTATTTCCTACAACACTGGCTGTGCCAATGGTAGCACCGGCACTGTTAGAAGTACATGTCTTAGTAAAATCACTGCCCGCATTAACTGTAGGAGGTGTTGTGTTTACCGTTACGGCGACAGCGTCGGTGGCAGTACATCCGTTAGCACCTGTAACTGTTACCGTGTAAGTTGAAGTGGCTGCGGGATTCGCTGTGGGATTCGAAATATTGGAAGCAGACAATCCTGCAGCAGGACTCCAGCTGTAGGTATTTCCTACAACACTGGCTGTGCCAATGGTAGCACCGGCACAGTTAGAAGTACATGTCTTAGTAAAATCACTGCCCGCATTGGCTGTAGGAGGTGTTGTGTTTACCGTTACGATGACAGCGTCGGTGGCAGTACATCCGTTAGCACCTGTTACTGTTACCGTGTAAGGTGAAGTAGCTGCGGGATTCGCTGTGGGATTGGAAATATTGGAAGCAGACAATCCCGCTGCAGGACTCCAGCTGTAGGTATTTCCTACAACACTGGCTGTGCCAATAGTAGCACCGGCACTATTGGAAGTACAGGTCTTAGTGAAATCACTGCCCGCATTGGCTGTAGGAGGTGTTGTGTTTACCGTTACGGTGACAGCATCGGTGGCAGTACATCCACCAGTACCAGTTACAGTCACGGTATAAGTCGTCGTTGCGCCAGGATTGGCTGTGGGATTCGAAATATTAGTGACAGACAATCCTGCAGCTGGACTCCAGCTATAAGAATAACCTGCGACTGTACTTGTACCAATGGCTGCCCCACTGGCATTTGAGCTGCATGTTTTTGAAAAATCAGCACCAGCATTAGCCGTTGGAATAGCGTTGACAGTTAATGTCACACTATTTGAAGTAGCTGGGCATCCATTGGTAGCTTCAGACACAACGCACTGATATTGGTTAGTATTCATGCCCGATCCAGCCCCGGTAATGGTCAGCGTATTTGTCGTAGATCCGCTATAAACGCCCCCGTTGGCTACATTCGACCACCCGCTTCCGGTATTGACCTGCCATTGATATCCACTGGCTCCAGTAGCAGTTGTCGTAAAAATAGTATTGGCACCTGTACAAATGGATTGAGCTGTTGGCTGTGTCGTTATAGTTGGAGGAGTGCAAGCACAGGGATTGACCGTAACGGTAACCTGCTCACTGCAGGAACTGGTTCCATCGGTAATAATTGCTTCGTATGTAGTAGTTGCAACTGGGATGTGTGTATACGTTAAAGAAGACGTTGTAGAAGTAGCAAGCACAACATTATTTGTCACATCTCTCAGCGTTATAGTAGAAGGTTTGGGCGATCCGATTACCACATTATCCAATCCCCAGTTATCTGTACTGGCACTAGTACAAACAGGCATATACCAACGAAACATGGTATTGGCGGTACTGGCGGCAGGGGGAATCGGCACCACAACCTTTCGCCATTGTTTGTTTACATAACCAGTGCCGGGATAACCATCGCAAGTGGAGCAACCTACTGAATAGGGAAACATGACTTTTAAGGTAGTCCACGTTGTGCCACCGTTTATGGAATATTGAATGAGGACTGCTTCGGGCGTGCTACCGGTCATGTTAATATCCGGTGCTTCGCAAGGACTGGCATCTCCATTATTATTTGCCTGACGATATTCGAAACTGACTGTTCCACCAGTTGAAACATCCATCGCATTCGAAGTTAGTGTTCTGGGACAAGCCGCATTAGCCATCCACAAATAAGTTGAACCGTCCATAGCCGGAATTGAGCAGGCATTGGTTTGAAAAGTTGCAGAGGAAGTTCCCTGCCAGCCGGTTCCTACGGTGCTCCCATTGAAGTTATTGTTGATGGCCGCATTAACGATATCGCCTGTTACAGTCAGGTCGACAGATTCACCAGCACAAATCGTTGTAGGTGATGCCGCCAGATCAATATTACAGCCAGGATTCCCGAGCGGCCTGAACGTCTTAACAGTAGCTGCCCATCCAGGACTTTGGGTACTGTTATAATTGGTAAAAGTAATAGTAAGACTTCCGGTAGAATTGGTTGAACAAAAAATAGTCGGAGTAGTCACTGTTGGCATAGCTCCCGAAGCATTCCAGCCAACCTGATTATCTCCATTCCAGTCGGCGCCATAATTTCCCATCAGGGTGGCAATTTTAATTGCAGAAGTGTTTACTCCATCGAAAATACAGACGGAGTCACCTTTTTCGTCCCAGCTGCTATAATAAGTGTTAAACATAGAAAATTCAAGGCAAATACTTTCGCAAGCAATAGCAGGAACTAATGTGATCGAATAACTGGTATTTCCATCATTTCCTGCAGCTCCTCCGGCATCATAGAAAAAATCCCCGTCGTTAACCGCTACAGTCCCACCACTACTTACGAGAACTGTGGCCTGTCCGAAACTTTTCGATACTGAAAGAATGAAGAGGAGAAAATAAAGAACAATGATGTGTAAAATACCTGCACTTTTCATAGCGTTAGTTTTATATTTAAACATAAAATTACGCTTAAAGCAAAGGCATATCAAGAGTAAGGGGATATGTAGTCCGGTTCAGGGACTAGCAATACACATTTGTGGCGAACGGGAATTTCTTGGGGTGAATGGAAAAATAAATCGGGTATTAAGATCTTTCAGAAATCTATGGCTCCATAGGCTAAATGCCCGACTTGATTTTCTGGAGCATATCTTTAGGGAACCTTCGGGAAACGGGAACTTCGAAAGTTAAATCCTGAAAATGAAGACGGTACCCTTGCGCATTACCCGAAATCCTTTTAATAAACCGAATATTTACAATAAAGGATTTATGACAACGAACCATGGTATCAAAGTCCTGTAACTGATCCTCAATATTTTTTAAAGTCGTTCTAAAAAGCTCCTTCTTTATTTTATCGTCTTTATAATAATAGAAAGCCGAATAATTATCATTGGCTTCTATGCAAACAAGATCCTTTAAAGCGACTTGCAGTTGATTCTTTTCGTTTTCGAACTGAAACAGAACTGTAGCTTCACTGACAGGGTGATTTATCTCTTGTATCTGTTCAGATATCTCTTTAGCAGTTCTGAGATGTTTTCTCAGCAATACCCTCTCAGCCATCAGCACAAAAACAAAAATGGGCAAGATGGCGATTGTGATGACATCGACAAAAGCTATAAAAAACTGATAGAATGTAAAACCGGAATCATAGAAACCTGAAACAACCAAAAGATATGCAATCGCTATGAGCGTAACAAAGGTAATGGCACTGTATATCAATATTGTACTTGTATCTGAAATAATTCTTCTCAGATTACTAACAGCAAGAATAATACATAAAATAAAAGTAATCAGGAGAAAATATTTGTTTCGCTTTTCATTGGCCGAGTTCCGGGCATTAAGTTCACTTGTTTTTTTCAGATATAAAATTTCATTTTCTTTCTTGTCGATCTCAAAGCGGCTCTCCATTTCTGCCACCTTATTATTGATTTCCAAATTATTAATTGTATCATTAATACTTGTATACAAGCTAAGATATCTGAATGCTTCGGAGTAATTCTCTTTCGTTCTATAAATTGCAGCGAGTTCTTTGTAAGCAAGTCGCATGTTATTTCTTTGAGAAATTAAACTGGCATAGTATATACTTGAATCGTATGCTGTAATAGCTTGACTATAATCATTCATCGTCTTATATAAAGCACCTAATTCGTTAAAACAAATTGAAATACCATTTAAATTATTAATGTCCTTGGCAATGTTCAGGGCTTTGTTTATGCTCACCAATGCCTTATCATAACTACCCTTCTTTGTTTCAATACCCGATATGCCATATAAAGCAAAAAATTCACCCTCCTTATTTTGCAATTCCTGTTCAATAAGCAATGAGTTAAAATAATAAGTATAAGCTGTTTCAAGACTATCCATTGATTCATACACAGTTCCAATATTATATAATCGAATAGAAGTCTGCGCTTTATCGTTCATCGTTCTTTCTATTTCGAGCGACTTTTTAAAATACTCTAAAGCTTTTAGTAAATTGTTCTGTGTTTGATATAGGCTCCCTATATTATTTAAACAATTGGATTCTTTATCTTTCAGTTTAAGCTTTTCAGAAAGTCGCAGCGCTGTAAAATAGTAATCAGCAGCCATATCGTATTCGCCGAAAGTCTTCTTTACAATACCGAAAATGAGGTTTGCATTTATAATTTCTTCATCATACCCGGTTTTAACTGCAATAGTCATTGCTTGCTGGGCATATTCGAGTGACTTTGATGGCTTGGAAGTAATGTAATTGTATCCCAACTGATTTAATATACTTGCCCTGATACTATCATTTTTAGTACTCGCCAGAATATTTTCAAGACTATCTTTGCTTTGTCCTGAGACATTAAGAGTAATAAGGACGAGAAATATAAAAAGATTTAACCTGAACATTAGCACTTTATTAGTCTTCTGCAAAGTTAGTAGATTTTTTTACATCCGACCGAATAATTACTAAAGCCAAAAAGAAAGGGTTATCTGATTTGATTATTCAACAAAACTTTCCCTGATGAAGAATACTTCGCTGTGACAATAGAATAGAGGAGGATTCCTGTTTTTGGCTGTTCTAATTTTTTCTGTATATGACTCTGCCCCTCTTCCAAATGATATATGTCGACTGACAGAATTTGACCCGATAAATTAGATAAAAGAAGTTTGACTTCTCCTGACGATTCCAGATTAACATCAACCTCTAAAGCCTGACTTTGCCAGTTCCAGTATGCTGATGTATTTTCTGTCCTTTTTTTACAGTTAGATATAGCAACAATCTGGCTGACTGAGTTAACGCCATCAAAATCAACTTGCCTTAAACGATAGTAAATAATTTGAATATCATTGATTAAATCTTGGTATTGATAGTTTGTAACCGAATTGGAGTTCCCTTTACCATTAATATAGGTCAGCGGAATAAAGTGAATTGCATCCGTCGATTTTTCAACAACAAAGTAATTATTATTGATTTCTGATTCCGTTTGCCAACTCAATTCGTGAGAATTACCGTTACAAGTCACCGTAAAAAAGTTCAATTCAATTGGTAATACAATGAGGGTTGCACAATTCCCGGTATAGTCGTTCGTTGTTGGATTTGCTGTATAGGTAGGATTGGCAGTATTTGTTTTGGTAGTCGATCCGGTATTTACATAGACACCCGGATTACCACAATCTGACAAGGTGATAGTTCCCGAGGAAGTGGTTCCCACCTGAGGAGATGTAGAACCAAAGGAACAATTGAAGGCTGTCAGGGAGGCCGATGCTCCTCTTACATGCACATCGCGCCCACGGTCTCCGGTATTGCCGGCAAAATAGCAGGAGTCGATCGTTGCCGTTACAGCAGAAGTCTCAGTGGTGAAACAAACGCCTGCGCCATACGCATTTGAACTACCGGTTTTGTTGGTATTAAGGACTTTCGAACGCGTCATATAAAATGTACCTCCGGTGACCAGAATTGTTGCACCATATTGCCCTGCAGAGTAAGAATAATTATTACCGTCGAAAAGGCAGTCGTATATATTCACCGTACCACCTGACTGATATACAATACCTCGGGGACCTCCAGAAACAGTATTGTTTTCAAAGCGGCTGTTACGAATATTGACCGTTCCACTATTGATTTTAACAGCAACACCATTTTCTGACCGTTCATTCCCGATGAACGAATATTTATTGATATTCACAACGGTCGTATTACCTGTGACCTCAATGCCACCACCCAATTGCCAAATCGAATTACAGGTACTTCCTCCGCCTTCAATCGTAACTGATGCCCCGGAGCGGATTTCAATAGGAAAAAATCCAGTAGATCTGCCACAATCATTCACCTGTATTTTATACAATTCAACCCCAGTCTGATTCGCCTGAATATCAAGAGCATGTGCAACAGTATTGTCTATACCATATCTGTCGATAGTAAAGCTACGCAATTTGACGTTGTTGTATATTTTTGCAAAATAATAACCTGTGGCTCCATCTTGACCATTGTCAAAAATCGTGATTCCCATGCCTGCTCCCTGGATAACGACTCCTATGGTAAAACTGAGATTGCGATCTGTTCTGTAATAAGTGCCGGCATCTACAAAAATTGTATCTCCAACGGCAATTACGTTAGTGCCTGAAGGACCATAAGTAGTCCACACATTTGTTAGTGTTGCTTTGGGAGTGGTAACGGAAGTACCATTGTTAGAATTATTCCCTGTAGAACTGCAATAAACATCCCCCGTGGCTGATGCATCATTGACATAATAATTTGTTGAATATAAACAGAAAGGCATAAAAAGAACCGAAATCAGTCCTGTTTTCATAGCATGTTTTACGATCTGTATCATGGGGTTATGTTTCATATTTACTCAAAAATACAATAAGATTGATTGAAAGTAAATAGCTGATTGGCACATGGATATATTATGGGGTAAAAAGAGAAAAATGGGGTCAAAGGCTAAAAAATGACGGCAAACAGCAAAGTAAAACAAATAAATATCAGACAGATTTTCTGGGCATTTCAACCTCAATTATTTATCCTAAGACTTTATTCCTGCAAACATTCTCTCCATACTACTTGCTTATGGATTTCTATGCAGTATGCTCTGCTCCTCCGAGACATAGCAAACCATTAATCCATTTTAACTCCTGATTACACATTAATCATTTCTTTAAACGATCTCCATACACAATCATCCTAACTACAACCCCAATACTAATTCATTTAAGATATAGGTTACTCCATTTTAAACACATCATTTTCTCTATATTGCGCCCGTATTCAACAATGCAATCCCCCCCTAAAAACAAGCATTTTGTCCCTGATGACGCCATTTATCACATAACAGCACATCAAGCCACATAAATAAAATAGTCGGGACTATTCTGTCGTATTTTTGGGTTAATTAAATCAGGCCATGAGTTTAATTAAAAACCAAATCTTTATGAAAAGTAAAAAATACATGCTTACATTTTGCATGTTCTTGTCGTTTATGATGACAGGAACAAGCAGTCTTTTTTCACAAATTACCATTGACAATCTAACGACATTGAATAATGCTCAGATGGCAAATGCCATGGTCGATTCTCTCATTGGTAGCGGTGTAACCTTTTCCAATGTTTCATTCCAAGGCGTAAGAGATGCGGGAGGTAGTTACGGATATCAGATATGCTATTTCACTACTACAGGAACTACCCTGACACAAATGGGAATACAAAAAGGTATTGCTCTTTGTACAGGAAATACAAATCTGATTCCTCTAGCAATGGGAACAAATCCAGCAGCAGCAAATTCGTTTTCAAAAGGGTATATTTCTTCAGCACCTGGGGAAATTCGAAAATCAACTACAACGATTAATGACATGAATCTTCTGGCTAGTGGAGGTTCTTGGTTTAACGGTGCCATACTTGAATTTGATTTTGTGCCCGATGGAGATTCTGTCTGTTTCAGATACATTTTTGGAGGGGAAGAATATTCCGACAACATAAATTTCACAAACTATCAATGCACAGAGTATAATGACAAGTTTGGGTTCTTAATCAGTGGTCCTGGAGTTAGCGGAGGTGTCGGCTATACCAATGATGCCAGAAATATTGCCCGATTAGCCAATGGATCTGAAGTGGGAATTAATGCAGTAAATAACGGAACGGTAGGTTCGAGTGCAACACCCAACGGAGCGTCCTATTGCCAGGCCGCGAATCCGGACTGGATTCAGAATAATGCAGTATACGAATACAATGGAACTATTCAGGGGACTTCTCCCAACGGTAATACAAAAATTATGATTGCTGCTCAAGGAGGATTAACACCGGGAGCCACCTATCACATCCGTTTGCTAATTTGCGACTTACGCGATGGGGCTTACGATGCCGTCGTTTACATCGAAGCCGGCAGTTTTTCCAGTCCTGAGCCTACTTCTTCAATTCATGCAAGTCCATCTTCCATCTGCAACGGGAACAGCACCTACGTAGTTGTCAACACGAATCATGGAACACCTCCTTATACATACAACTGGAGCAACAGTGTGGTTCATACTACCAATAATCCCAGCGATTCCATTCTGGTCTCACCTTCAGCCAACACTTCATATACAGTAACCGTGACAGATAATACTGTTCCAACTCCGTTGAATGCTGTTTCTACTATAAATATCACAGTAAGCAATCCTGTTCTTGCCCTTAACACACAAACCAATGTCCTCTGTCACGGCTTAAGTACCGGATCAGCTTCTGTGACAGTCTCAGGAGGAACGGGAACCTACACTTATTCCTGGTCGCACAATGCCGGCCTGAACAATGCCAGCGCAACAGGTCTCACTGCCGGAAATTATACGGTAACGGTAACCGATGGGCTCTCCTGCCCCGACACTTATAGTTTAACCATTACCGAACCAGGAGAAGCCCTTTCAGCGACTTTCCCGGGAGCATCAGTAACTCAGATAGCCTGCTATGGGAATTCCACCGGAGCAGCTACTGTCAGTGCAGGGGGAGGAACAACTTCTTATAACTACAACTGGTCGCATAACGCATCATTGCATACCGCTTCGGCTTCAGGACTTACCGCCGGCACATATACAGTCACTGTTATTGACGCCAATTTATGCACTGTAACCTCTTCTGTCACCATCACTCAACCAGCGCAAGCTCTTACAGCATCAATACTTCCCGCTTCTGTAACTCAGGTTGGATGCTATGGTAACAGTTCTGGTTCAGCTACCGTCACTGTCTCCGGCGGAACAACTACCTATAACTACAACTGGTCGCACGACGCCTCTTTACACACAGCCAACGCGACAGGGCTGAATGCCGGCAGTTACACTGTAACAGTTGTTGATGCCAACTTATGTACAGCCTCTTCGACTGTCACCATCACCGAACCAGCATCGCCTTTAACAATTACTACTCCGGTTACCAATATTACTAATGTAGCCTGCTATGGAAACAGTAGCGGCTCAGCCACATTGACAGTATCAGGTGGAACAGGGACTTTTACCTATGCCTGGTCGCATAATCCGGGGCTGAATGCAGCTACCGCCTCGTCGTTGCCCGCCAATACTTATACCGTAACCGTAACCGACGACAATCTTTGTTCAGAAACAGTCAGTCTTACCATTACACAACCCACAGCAGCACTGACACTCACACCATCATCCACCAGTTCCACTTGCGGAAATGCCGACGGATCAGTGACCGTAACAGCAAATAACGGCACATCACCCTACGAATATGTTTGGTTGAATTATACAGACAGTATTTCTCACAACATGGAGAACCTCGCAGCAGGCACCTATAATGTCACTGTCTCCGACAATAACGGCTGCACTTCAACCACCTCTGTTTCAGTCAGTGATATGGGCGGACCCGTTTTAAGTCTTAACCAGTCAGCTCAGATACTTTGTCACGGTGTAAATGTTGGTGTAATTGAAGTAACCGCCACAGGAGGAACAGGACAACTTGATTTCCTCTGGTCAGGAGGTCAAACTACCGGCCTTCTGCAGAATCTCGAAGCCGGAACATACACCCTTACAGTGACAGATGAGAATAACTGCGTTGCTACTTTCAGCCACGAGATTACTGAACCCGATACCCTTATCGCCGGATTAACGCCAACACCCGTCTCCTGCTTTGGATTATCGGACGGAGCTATCTATCTGAACACTTTCGGCGGAACACCTGGTTATACTTACGAATGGTCGAATACGACAAGCAATCAGAACGCAAATAATCTGTCAGCAGGTTGGTATTATGTCACTATCAGCGATCAGAACAATTGTCTTTTTGTTGATAGCATACAAGTTCTTCAACCTGAAATATTAGCATCTGTTCTAACATCCGAAGATGTCGCATGTTTTGGCGATGCCAATGGAAGTATCAACCTGACCGTAACAGGAGGAAACGGGAACAATGATTTCGCCTGGTCTTCAGGCGCCATTGATGAAGACCCTTCAAATCTGCAAGGGGGCATGTATTATGTCACCATTACCGACAGTGAAGGTTGTGTTAAAACCGACTCAGTAATGGTAAATGAGCCTGAGCAACTTCTATCAACTTATACTCAATTAAATATTACCTGCTCAGGTGACGGCGATGGAAGTATTGATCTGACTGTCACGGGGGGGAATGGTGGAAATGTTTACCTCTGGTCTAATGGTCCTGTTACTGAGGATGTCTCCGGCTTACAGCCCGGAAATTTTTCGGTGACAGTGACAGACGCTAAAGGTTGTACCACTTCGGTGGCAACTGCCATCACCCAGCCGGAAGTTCTGGCAGCAACAGTTGCATCGGAAAATATTTCCTGTTATGGTCTCGGCAACGGGAGCATGGTTCTCACAGCAAGTGGTGGAACCGGAACCATTACTTTTGCTTGGTCACACAATGCTTTACTAACAAGCAATTCGGCTGAAAATCTGCAACCTGGTACATATTTCGCCACTATTACCGACGAAAACGCCTGTACATCCGTTTATAGTCAATTAATTACCCAACCTGAAGAACTGGAAATTTCACTTATGCCAGTAAATCTCTTATGCTATGCAGATCATTCAGGTCTTTTGTCAGCGACTCAAAGTGGTGGAACCGCTCCATATGATTTCGAATGGTCAAACGGAGCCATTACAACCAATCTGAACTCACTCGATGCAGGCACTTATAATCTGACCGTAACAGACTCCCATGGCTGTGTGACTTCTGACAGTACTACTATTATGCAGCCCGAACTGATACAAGTTACAGAAACCATTGTAAGCGAAACTTGTCCCGGCAGCGCCAATGGGAATATCAGTCTTTCTGTCTATGGCGGGACTATACCCTATCTGTATGACTGGTCTAATAGTGCAGCCAACGAAGAAATTTCAGCCATATCTAGCGGTACTTTTACAGTGACCATAACAGACGCCAATAATTGTACGGTAATCAACGTATACGACGTGCTTAATGAATCGACAGGTTGTTTAAATATTCCCACGGCATTTTCACCTAACGATGATGGAGTAAACGACACCTGGTTGATTGAACACATTGATTTATACAAAGAAATCTCTATTGAAATATACAATCGCTGGGGACAGCTAATTTTCACCTATTCGGGCACAGGCGCTGGTTATGCCGATGTGGATAGTCAGTGGGACGGAACTTATCAGGGGAAAGAGCTTGAAATCAGTTCATTCATCTTTATTGTCGACCTGAAAGAAGGCAATGATCCCATTCAAGGCATAGTATCCATCATTAAATAATGAAGTTATGAAAAAGTTATATATCATTATAGGTTTGATGTGGTTGTCAGGAAATGTTTTTTCACAGCAACAACCCATGTATAGCAATTACATGTTCAACGGTTTTCTGTTAAACCCTGCCATAGCAGGAACAGAGTTAACCAGCCCAATACGCCTTACAGCCCGCCAACAATGGGCTGGAATAACAGATGCCCCTTCTACTCAGGCTCTAAGTGGACACACTTCGTTGGGATACGACGACAATTATGGTGTTGGTGGTTATATTTACAACGATAAATTTGGTCCCATCAGCAGGATTGGAATTCATGGTGCTTTTTCCTATCATCTGAAAATTAATCATGATCTGAATCTGTCCCTGGGGCTATCACTTTCTGCTTTTCAGTACAAAATCAGCGAGTCGAACCTAAACATAATCAATCCCAACGACGCAGCCATCACCGGAAAAACTGAGTCTACCTGGGCTCCCGACGCGAATTTTGGCATGTACTTATATCACCAGAATTATTATGTAGGTCTTGCTTCTTCACAACTCATTCAGTACAAATTAAAACTGGGCGATTACAATAATCTGGGCAAAATGGTCCGCCATTACTATATAACAGGAGGTTATAAATTTGATCTGGGAAAAGAATTTGAGTTGGAACCTTCTGTTTTATTAAAAAACACCGAACAAACGCCCATGCAACTCGATGCCAATTTACGAGTGTACTATAAGAAAAACTATTGGCTGGCATTTTCTTATCGCCATAAGGATGCCTCTGTTGCAATGATTGGTTTTAAAATTGACAGATACACGGTAGGATATGCTTTCGATTACACTTTTAGTGGATTATCGGGGTATTCACATGGCTCACACGAAATAATGGTCGGGTTTGATCTTTTCAAACCACAAGCCAGTAACGCGCTTATATAATTTCATAGTTGGTTTGGATGCTCCCGGTGGCTTCGTTCACCGGGAGTTTTCTTTTTTACAGGTCCCAACGATCAAATTTATTTCAAACGAATATCAAGAGAATATTGAATATTGCAAAAAACCTAATGGTGCCCCCCTGCAAAGCAGGGAGAACTCGGGACGAAACAATTACAAACCAAAGCATTAAGGAATTGTGAACCCCGAAGGGGTGAAACAATTGTAGAACAATATATTATAAGAGTGCAAACCCCAAAGGGGTGGCATTATTCATACCATTCAAACAAATATTTATCATCATATGTAATATCATTTTTCTTCAGGATTTCGAGATATTCATCACGGAATGAACGTTTTTGATGATGAGTTTCCTGATTCAAAATATAATTATACAAATCATTGATTTGTGAATGAGAATAGGAAAAAGCACCATATCCCTCCTGCCATGAGAATCTGGTCTTTAGATATTTATTCTCATGAATAAAATTTGTTGAATTGTTTTTAATATCTCTTACAATGTCTGAAATGGCCATAGCTGGTTTCAATCCAAAAAAGGCATGAATATGATCGGGCATCCCGTTAACAATGATAGGTTTATGTCCTTTCCCTTTAATAATACCCGAGATGTATTTATGTAGATCGTCTTTCCATTCTTTTCGAATAAGGGCTTCTCGACCTTTTACCGAAAACACAACCTGTATATATAATTGCGAATATGTTCCTGGCATAAAATTTTGTTTTGATTTAATGATTTAATATATCTGTTGTACAAATATATGCAAAACAAGAATAATTTTAATCTTGAAAAAAAAATGTTTTTTCCTTTTATGTCACCCCTTCGGGGTTCTGGTTTTTTGCTTTTTGCATTCTACAAAATTTTCACCCCTTCAGGGTTCAAATATTCTGTTTTCGATAAAAAAACGTATCTAATCTTCCAAAGCAATTAATCGGATTTGTGGTATCCCTTTCCACTCAAAAACCTATCATCGTTTTTTTAAACTATTTTATTGAAATTCCACTTTAGGATTCAAATACTCCGTGTTTGATTGAGAAATAAATTTCCAAATAATAGACTTCCAACAAATCATAAGTGAGTTATAAATTGCTTCATATAGTTTGGTTATTAAATATTTATTTGTATTCTGGGTATTTAAAATCATATTTTCCAGTCTGCATTCTATAAACAATACTATCCGGACTAATGACAACTCCAATTTCAGCTTTCTGATTTTCTCCGGCCAATTCGCCTACAAATTTATAATCTTCATTGATCCTCCAGACATACCATTTATAGGAGATTTTTACTTGTTCTCCAGGTCTTGAGCCATAATCATCAGAATCTCTAAAAAGAACATCAGGTTTTTCAAATGATAACTCACTTCCCACCTTTTCCCATAAATCCATTTTAACGCCCCATCTAATTATGCAATGTGCATAGAAATCAACTTCAGAATTTATAATGTCATTTATGTTAGGGTCAGAATCAATTTGGCAATCAATTTTAAACGCTCTAATTACATCGCTGTTTAATTGTGCTGAATCTTTGGCTATAAATTGGAAATATTTTTTTCTTTTATTTTCAAGTTTAACTGAAAATATATCGCCAATTTTTATTATTATTCTTTTCATAAATGACAAGTTAAAAACATGAAATCAATTTCGGTTAATAGATTTAAACCTTGAAAAATGTTTATCATAAAATATTTCATATCATATTTATATTTGAACTATTCTTATTCATGATTCTTTTTTTGACTTTTTAATAACTCTTTTTAATTCATATTTATATAATTGGAACCCTAAGTAAAGCCCCATAATTTACCAAAACAAATATCCAACAATTTCATTTGGGATTAAATTATTAAGTAGTTTATCATTAATGTTACCAATGAAGAAATTAATTGCAAAAAAGCAAGTATAAGATTTTCATAATTATAAATACGTTTACTTTTCTTAAACATTTTTCTTTAAAATGAATTTCATTAATTCGGATAATAAAAATACGAAAAGGACTATTACTCCAAGAAATAATATTATCGAGAAATATTTTTGAAAAACATTTTCAAAAAACATTTTTAAAATTAAAAAAACCATCATAATAGCGGATGATATTCTTGATGCGTTTTTCCAAAAAATGAATTTTGTTAGCATATTAATCTAAGAAGGTTATATTTTACAACAATCGTTTTATTGTTTTCAAATGTAGGTAATTTTGGCGTAATTAATACCAGAGATAAAATGTTACATTATCAAAAAGCAACACTCCCTGTGCCCCCCTACAAAGCAGGGTGAACTCGGGACGAAACAATTACAAACCAAAGCATTAAGGAATTGTGAACCCCGAAGGGGTGAAACAATTGTAGAACAAAACATTAGGCATTATTAACCCCGAAGGGGTGAAATTATTGACGAAAAAGATAAAAACATTCGATGGTGGAAAGCAATTAAATAACCAGGGCAATCGCATTTAAATCGAAGAACATTAAAATAAAAATAAAAAAATTACGTATTTGCGATGATTCAAGTCGTATACTAATGACTATCAATACACAAAAGAATCAGAAGCAATCTAAATGCCTGCAGGCAGGCAAGCTTAAGGCAGGCCGGTTAAAGAAATTATTTGATAAACAATTATGTGAAACTCATTGTTCAGACATCAAATAGAGATTACTT
>PHDH01000040.1 GCA_002840935.1 Bacteroidetes bacterium HGW-Bacteroidetes-21
CCGCCATACGAATTTGCGGCAGATTCGCCTTTAATGACAGCTAAATCCCATGTTAATCCACTAGAAAATGTGTGTGATCCGGTGTAATAATCTGTAGGCCCACCCGAAAAACTCTCTGTAAAATGATTCGTGCTAAATACCGAAAAAGGTAATAATAGTATAGACAATCCAGCAAGTATTACTTTAATCTGTTTCATTGGTTATTTTATATTAGTTTGAAATTGAAAATCATTACAGCATACAAAGGCTGTAAAACAATTGAGAAAAAATTGTTCTTGGCTATTACATTGTTGCTTCTTTGCTCCATGAAATTCGTCGTTCTGCTTTTCAAGAAGAGTCAATAAATTAAAAAACAACAATCTTTTGAGCTACAGATTCGTAGTTGTTATACACCGTAATTGTATACATTCCTGAACGAATACTGCCTTTATCGAAATGAAGCGTAAAATGGTCTTCTTCTGCGTTTAATTTTTCCAGATGTATGGTTTTTCCTGACATGTCGGAAAGTCTTACATATAGGACTCCTTTGTTCGGATTATTAATCATGATTGTTGCAGCGAAATCGGGGTTATATAGATTGAAAACCGATAGTGATGCTTCAGAATTCCTCATGATACTTTCAATATTGCTAAAGACAAATTTTCCGTCGAAGTCAACTTGTTTTAAACGGTAATAGGACAAACCGTTTAAAGGACTATCATCTGCAAAAACATAGGAGTTCATGTTGGATGAATTACCTGCGCCATTAACAGATCCGATAGTTGCAAAATCAACTCCATTCGAAGAGCGTTCTACGTCAAAGTAATCATTATTTATTTCAGAGGTAGTAATCCATTCCAATACAACGTTGTCGGATTCGGATTTTGCTTTAAAAAAGACCAATTCTACAGGTAAGGGAATGGCTACCAAACTACGAGCGATGGCAAAATCGGAGAACCCATTCATGGCCGTCAGTTTTGCAGTAATAGGGTTAACGCCGGTTCCGCTTTGTGTCGCATTATCATGATTGGCAGCAAATGAATTCCATGGGCTGGCTCCATCCGCTCTTTTAACTATGGTATGCTGGGTGGCGAGCGATCCGCCGTTGGTATGGCCTCTAGAAGTTACGGTGACATCGTAATTTGTTGCTGTGCCTGCAACTGGAGTGATGGTCCAGAACCC
This sequence comes from Bacteroidetes bacterium HGW-Bacteroidetes-21, assembly GCA_002840935.1. Lineage (GTDB taxonomy): Bacteria > Bacteroidota > Bacteroidia > Bacteroidales > GWA2-32-17. The sequence goes on from PHDH01000040.1 coordinate 1,162, forward strand.
ATAGTCCAATAATTCGGTTAAGTTTGTTCCATCCAATGTCAAATAAGGTGTTGTAGGAAGAGTTGTTCCAGCATGAGGTGAGGTAAACTTAGCATCTAAATAGGTTATAGTTGAAGTTGTCAGGTTAATATTAGCCAACTCATAATAACTGGCTGTTCCTACAGGCAAATTATACGAGCCCGTAGCAGCTACTTTTCTTCTCAGATTTCCATTTACGTAGCTATCCGTTGATTGGCCAGTAACAGATCCAACAGCATTATTCTCAATTATAACTCGGTTCGTTCCTGTGTTAATTAGTCCGTCTGTTAGAGTAAGAATATTGTTAACTGTAATATTATTACTAATCGTTAAGCCTGTTGAACTATTGTTTAATTGCATGTTAAAGAATGCTGCAGTGCCAGTTAAAGTCTGAAGGCTACTTCCGTCAAAAATAGCGATACCAGCGACAGTGTGAGAATAGGTGTCGTTATTTACAAAGTTTCCTTTATAATGGATCGTTCCATTAGTGTGTTCTACAATTTGATTGTTTTCAAAATTGCCATATACATTCAATACGCTATTAGCATGATTTACTTTTAGTTTGATAGTAGCTCCACCCACGGTTGCGTCTGCGGCAATGGTAAGATTATTACACTCGGCTTCGGGCATAGAGGCAATACCATCATCAATAGTAATATGATTTCCCACGGCTCCTGCAGCAACAACATTAGCTGTACCTCTGGGAATTCTAAGATTTTGCCAGTTGCCACAATCAAACCAATCTTCATTGTCGTTACCTGTCCATACTCCAGCAACACCGCTAATTGCCGCATTACTTATAAATTCGAAACAGGTGCCTGTGTAATCTCTGCCAGCGTAGTAGTCGGAATTCTCTGCATAGCCCATCCAGTTTGCATTGTCGTTTATTCTACCCAACCAGTTAAATTGACTAGTAGTTGTGATATCACCGATATATTTCACTTTATCGTGATCAGATGCCACGGCAACATTCGTATTAAAACATTCAGTCTCTGGATATAAAGTAGACCCTTTGGTGTTGTCATAGCCTGGTGCAGGCTTCCAGCCGGTGGCTGTCCAACCATATAATACGTTGCCAGAATAGGTCGCATTATGAGTTGACAAAGAGCCTGCGTTATCCCAAGCACCACCTTGCATTATCCAAATCTGGTCGTCTACATTTAAATCGTATGACCCATTGGTTGCGCCTACAGCATTTAAAGAGGTAATGGTCCAGTTGGCATCGTCAGCAACGCCACAGGTAAATACATTGAATCCGGATTGAAGATAACCCATGCCCTGAAAACAGATGACTTTGCCTGCTGTAATGGTTCCGCCACCTGTACGTGTCATGCGAATGGTTCCTTCAGAACTGGCCCATTTGTCGGCATAAAGTCTTTCGTAGCCATTATCAGTAAAGTCAATAGAAGTTCCAACAGTGATATCTTTAAAAGCGAAAAAGCAAATCTCGTCGGCAGATCCCGAACTCGTAGCTTGAGTATTAACTGCAACTATGGCTAAGTCGCCTGGTTCTAACGAAGTAACAGTAGCTGGAGTTCCACAGCCTGAGACCCCAGACGACCATGTGGTTCCGTTTCTAACGAACCATGTAAAGCAGTATTCGGTTCCGTTGGTTAAGCCAGTTACTATTTGAGGAGAAAAAGTGCCTTTGTAAACAACATAGCCTGTACCATAAGCTGATCCAGAACCAAATGCAAGATTAGCCGTATAGGCTGATCCGTCGCCGGTGGGAACGGTTGTGATTGGAAATCCACTGGCAGTTCCAACTATCATTACTTCATCATAGCAGGCAGAAGGAGGATTTGACCATTGCAGTTGTAATTGAGTATTTCCTGTTAACACATAGGTGCCAGTGACATTTGCTGTCCCCAAAGATGTTATAGCAGTCGTTGGTTGTGTGGCAGACCAAACAGAGCCTGTATTGTTCTTATAGGCATAGGCCTTTATCTGATAAGTTTGTCCAGCGGTTAATCCAGTTACAGTTACAGATGTTCCAGTTCCTTTATATACTGCAAAACTATAGGGTGCTGTGCTTCCATATTGAGTTCCTGAACCAAAGGCAGGATTGGCTGTATACAAACTAGCGTCATTACTGATGGCATGGCATGGATTGTTGTCATTTCTTATGCCAATAATAACTCCGGTATAACTTCCTATAGGGGCCGTCCAGCTAATATCTGCTGTTGTATTTGTCTGGCAAGTTACCTGAAGGTTGGTTACAGGGCTTAACAGCGTTGTTGCATTTCCATTTAAAATGGTTCCACCGGTATAATAGTTTTCATTTCCTGTGATACAGTTATATTCAAATACCTTAAAATAGTAAGTTGTGCTTCCACTCAATCCACTTAAGGATACGGTTGAGCCATTTCCATTGAAAACGACTTTATTTCCTGATCCTAAATCTGTGGCATCTGTAAATACTGAGTTTGCGTCGTATGTCGTTAAATCGGTTGGGGTAAAACTGACGGCAGCACCTTCGCGAGCGACAATAATTCTTTTTGTTCCGTCTCCAATAGCACCAATGGTAACATCCATGGTTGAACTGGTGATGTTAGAGAATGTTAAAGTTGTAGGGTTAGAGGTAGGTTCGGAGCAAGTGTAAATATAAACGTCGTCTAAATCGCAATTGTTGCCGTACTGTGAATGGAACAAAAATCCTATAAGTACAGAAGCTTGATTATTAATTGCAGCAGGCAGAGGGCATGTTTTAGCCTTCCATCCATTTATCGAATTATATCTTTGGTAAAATTGGACATTAGACCATGTTGTACCACCATTAAGCGAATACTGAATAGTCACACCTTCAGTTAAATACGAAGAGTATTCGGGTGATTCAAACCAATCAAAGTCTAAATTGATACTCGATAATCCAGTGGTTGTGATTGGTGGTGAAACCAGTCTTATTTCAGCACCACTGGTGGCAGAATATGAATTGAATTTAACAAATTGGGTGCCTTCGGAGGGTGTAGCAGTTGGGTTGGTACTGGTGGCGACATAGGTTATTCCTGTGCCCAAAGTACCTGGGTTTGCTACCACCACTTCGCTCCAACAAGAAGGAATGGAAGTTGAATTGAAGCCTTGTGTAAAAGGTATCGTATAATTTGGACAAGGAGTCATTTGATTTCCAGTCAAAGCAGGGCTTTTATAGCAAATGTCAATAGTATTATATTCAAATACAGAAAAGTAGTAATTAATGTTTTGCGTCAAGCCGGTGATAGAAACACTGGTTCCCGTTCCTTTATAAACAACAAAGTTTCCTGTTCCAATTTCATCTCCTGACCCAAAAACAGAATTGCCTGTATAAGTATTTCCACTTGTTGGGTTTGCGTTAACAGAACTACCTGCTCTGGCAACCACAATAACGCCTCCAGTTCCATTCCCACGTGTCCAACTTATTGTCATTCCTGTTGATGTAACTGCACTTGGGGTAAATCCAGAAGCTTGCGTAGTTGGAGCAGTACAGGTGACACAGTCGTTACTTAAAACGCTGGTATTATCTTCCCCGGGTGTTGCATTATCTCTGTTGGCCATTAAGTTCCAATCTGCCGAGATTGAAGTTCCTGCGGAATTGGCATCAAGTCTTTCGTAAGCTTTGTCAGCAGCAGTTAAAGATGTTGAGGTAGTTCCGCAAGCATCAATAACAATGTCACTAGCATCTTTAAGTTGAAAATAGTCGCCCCCATTTGCAATAAGCGAAGTACTGGCAACATAATAGTCTCCAACATAGGTTCCGTATAATGATTCTAATTCAGCAAGTGTCCCTCTTATAAAAACCAAATATTCGCAGGGTTGTAAAATAACACTTCCTACAGTTGCCACTGCACTGCCATTTTCCCATAATTTCCATCCGGTGATATCCTGAGCCACACTGCCAGCATTTTTAATTTCAACAAAAGAGGCTTGATAAGTACTGGCATCAGCAACCTCAGTGATGACAATGTTTGCACTCGCGGCTGCTGCTGTAGTTATGCAACTTCCAGTTAAAACGGTTCCGCTTGTTTTATAATTGATGGATGTGCCAGTATTTGTGTAAGGGAAAATTTTGAAAAAGTAAGTAGTTCCTGAAGATAAGCCGCTAAAAGTTACTGTCTGAACTCCTTGATTAATATTCGCTTTAGATCCGGCGACGTCTGCCTGAGCTGTGCCATCCACGGGATCAGTGAAAGTTCCGGTAGTGTTACAAAGTATCAAATATTTATCCGGAACCTGACCTCCAGAAGCATCTGTCCAGGTAAAAGTAATGGCAGAAGATGTGGTTGTGCCACAGGCAAACCCTGTTGCGTTGTTGGTCGGTTCGGGTTTTAGCGTGGTAAAGGTTCCTTGCGCTGTATAAACCGTACCACAAGAATTTAAACTATAGGCTTTGTAGTAATAAACTGTATTTGATGAGAGACCAGAAACATTTACGGTGAATGCTCCGGTAGCGTATGGTCCAGCCGTGCCATCCATGACTTTGGTGCCGGCGCCATCGGCGAATCCATTGGTAGTACTCCAGTATATGCCTCGTTCGGTTACGTTGGTGCAACCTAATGCGGTGATATTTCCTCCCAGCGTTGCTGTTGTTGCTGTAATTGAGGTACTTGTTGGAGTAGAAATGGTTGGACTCGTACAAATTCCACTACCACTGACGGCTACATCTTTTTGGGTAGCGCCGGTACTGGTGTGGGCAATATTTCCCGAATATGCCTGAACGAGTGTGGGAATAAATCTCACATAGATGGTTGTACTCGCAACATTTCCTCCCGACTGTGTTAAAGTAATGGGATTGGTTGCAACAAAGCTTCCTCCGGTACCTGTCGAAATTTCAAATCCGGTGGGCGGAACGATGGAAATATTAGCTGTTAAATTGGAACCGGAAACAGTATAAGATTTTTCTGCCGAAGTGGTGTTTGTACATTGATTGCCAAAAGCTGTAAGAGAGCCAACTGTTATGGTTGGAGTTGATGTTGTTGCTATTCCTTTTATGTCAATGTCGTCAATCCCAATCCCAATTCCATTGTTTGTGCCAGCAACAGTAAATTTTATTTTTACTTGAGAACCGTTATAAGAGCTGAGGTCGAAAGTTGTCATTGCTGTTAATGTTGTTGTAGTTGGACATCTAGTTCCTAAATTTGTCCATGTCCCGCCATTATCAGTTGAAATCCAGACTGTGACCGTATTCTCAGTGACATTTGCTCCACCATAAGTTCTAGCTTTAAAATCTAGAGTTTCAGAGTCATAAGCATCAAAATCCATTGCAGGTGAAATAGTACTTGATGTAGCAGTTAGAAGTTGTAAGTATGTCGTTCCAGCTACAGAGACGTCAGTCCAAGAAGGAAATCCTGAAACATCTGTTCGAGTAGGAGTAATATTTACTTGCCCCCATCCCACATTGCAAAAGAGCAATAACTGCATAGCAATTAGAGGTAGAGCTATTTTTAGTTTAAATGCACTTGTCCATTTCATCGTAAAATTATTTACTTAATAATTTATACGAGTCTGGTTTCAGATATGTTGCCTGAATTACAACACACATCTAGGATGTCAGAACCGTTAATTTTCCTAATGTAAAAATAAAGAACTTTTTCCAAAAAAACAAAGCCGAGATGTTAAGTTTTGTGTAATTATTATGAACAAATATTAACAAATGATGGTTGTGTTTTTTAGATAGACGAAATTTCATAGCTAAAAGTTGTTTTATTATTAAAAATTTTGATAAAATCGGGTCGCTGCTTTTACGGTCTTTTTTCCTACCTTTGCAACCGAAATTTAAAAAAATCACAACCCATGTTCGAGAATCTGAGTGACAGGCTGGAAAAATCCTTTAAACTTCTCAAGGGAGAAGGCAGAATTTCTGAAATCAATGTAGCTGAGACTTTAAAAGAAGTCCGTCGGGCATTGCTTGACGCCGACGTTAACTATAAAATTGCCAAGACTTTTACCGACAATGTAAAGGAAATTGCCATTGGTCAGGAAGTGCTTAAAAGTGTTAAGCCCGGACAAATGATGGTTAAAATTGTCCACGACGAACTGGTCAAACTCATGGGTAGTGAGAAAGTGGACATTAATCTGAAAGGCAATCCCACCATCATTTTACTGGCTGGTTTGCAGGGTTCTGGTAAGACAACTTTTGCTGCTAAACTGGCGAATTATCTGAAAACCAAAAAAGGTCGTCAGGTGATGCTGGTGGCATGCGATGTATATCGTCCTGCCGCTATTGAGCAGTTGAAAGTGTTGGGTGGTCAACTTGAGATTCCCGTCTATAGCGAAGATGATAACAAAAGCCCTGTGTCCATCGCACAGAATGCTATACGGAAAGCCAAACTGGAAAACCACAATACCATTATCGTTGATACCGCGGGTCGTCTTGCCGTTGATGAGCAGATGATGAACGAAATATCTCAGTTGAAAAAATCACTCGACCCCCACGAAATATTGTTTGTAGTTGATTCCATGACCGGGCAGGATGCTGTGAATACCGCCAAGGAGTTCAACGATCGCCTCGATTTTGATGGCGTTGTATTAACTAAACTCGATGGGGATACCCGCGGTGGTGCTGCCCTTTCGATTCGCGAAATCGTTAATAAGCCTATTAAGTTTGTTGGTACAGGTGAAAAACCCGAGGCCCTGGATGTTTTTTATCCCGAACGTATGGCAGACCGTATTCTGGGCATGGGAGATATTGTTTCGCTGGTAGAACGCGCTCAAGAACAGATTGATGTTGACGAAGCACGTCGTTTGCAGAAAAAACTGGCCAAGGATCAGTTTACTTTCGACGATTTTCTGGCTCAGATTCAGCAGATCAAGAAAATGGGTAATATGAAAGATCTGGTATCTATGATTCCTGGTATGGGTAAGGCCATGAAAGATGTGGATATCGACGATGACGCTTTTAAAAGCATTGAAGCTATTATACATTCCATGACCCGGGCCGAACGCGATAACCCTGCGCTCCTCAACGGAAGTCGCCGCAAACGTATTGCTATGGGAAGCGGAACCGATATTCAGGAAGTGAATCGCTTGATAAAACAGTTCGACGAAACCCGCAAAATGATGAAACTTGCTGCCGGCGGACAAAAAAATATGCGTAAATTAATGGGCAGAATGCCTAAAATGAGATAATAAAGAATTCATACCATGGAAAATACTCCAATCATTCTTGATGGCAAAGCACTTTCTAAAGAAATTGAAGCCAATTTAAAAATCAGGGTTGAAAAAATAGTTCAAACATCGGGGGTGACTCCTGTGCTTGCCACTATTTTGGTAGGTGGCGATCCTTCGTCGGCCATTTATGTAAAAATGAAAGGGAACGCTTGCGAAAGAGTCGGTATGAAATCGCTGAAAGTGCCTCTTCCAGAAGAAACTACGACCGAAGAACTGATTGCCGAAATTGAAAAGCTCAACCAAGACGAAAACATTTGCGGCATACTGCTTCAACATCCTGTACCTAAACAAATTAATGAACGTGATTGCTTCGACAAAATTTCTATCGATAAAGATGTGGATGGCGTTACTTGTCTGGGCTTTGGGCGTATGTCCATGAACGAAATGGCTTATGGCAGTGCGACTCCCGCTGGGATTATGACCTTATTAAAACATTACCGCATTCCACTCGAAGGAAAACATGCCGTGGTAGTCGGAAGAAGTCCTATCCTGGGAAAACCCGTTGCCTTAATGCTGCTGAACGAAAATGCTACCGTCACTATTTGTCATTCGAGAACGAAAAATCTGAGTGATATTGTAAAACAAGCTGATATAGTTGTGGGTGCTGTTGGTATTCCCGAATTCATTAAAGCTGCATGGATAAAAGATGATGCCGTTGTTGTGGATGCTGGTTATCATCAGGGAGGCCTGGGAGATATTGAGTTAAGTGCACTGGGTAACAGAATTTCTGCCTATACACCCGTTCCGGGGGGCGTAGGACCCATGACCATTGCGACGCTGATAACTCAGACAGTTGAATCGGCTGAAAAGAAGTTCTTGTAAATTTATTTTCTTATTAAATATAACCAAATAAGATATTTAATGCAGAAGCGAATTCTTCTTTTTTCTATTGGGTTACTTTTAATTTTGTCTTGTTATCTTGGGTATAGGAACTATTCTTTAATAAATGAGATTAATATGGATATTTCGTATTGTGATACAAGTATAAGTATGGCTTCTTTAAGTCTTGACCAAGTTCAAAATTTCATTGATAGTCGAATTGATTTTTCCTACTACAATAATCCGTGTAGGTATAAAACGCATTTTACTGCTTGTCAAAATGTAAAAATTGAAGCAGATAGTTTACAAGTTGAAATAGAAAACATGAGACGAAGTCCTTCAAGAACAATTGAAGATGCTTTACTATTTCATATTGAGAGTTATTTGAAATGTTGCTTAAATAATTATGAATTAATCGATATGCCTTTTAAGGAAGAAAATAAATCTAATTTTGCAAACTCTGTTTCTTATACTTATCTATTGAATTATATGAAATTTAAGAAGAACGATTATTTTAATAGTAATATGAATTATAACCTTTTAAAAAATGCTTTGAGACAGGTAAAATACCATTTAACAAGTGATATTTTAAAATCTATTTCCGTTGATGATTTTCGTTTTGATACAACATGGGTTGTCACTATTCCAGAGAAAACGACTATAAAAAAGTATGAGAATTATTATGCAGATATGAATTTTGTGAGTAGTATTAGTTCTCCTTTTTACGCAAAGATGGATAGAGCAATTGTTGGCAGAAAGTTTGATGAAGATTCAAATAAGTTCGTTGGAGATGTTGATACTTTTTATTTCAAAAAAAAATCAATAAAACTAAAGCTTAAACCATATCAATCGGGGATAAATACATATTGGGTACAATATTTAGCTGCAAAAACTAATTGTGGAATGGGGTATTCATATTTTGGAGTTAATACGATTGTAAAATTTAATGTAGAAGAATAATAACTTATGAAAAAAGTTTTTTTTGTAATTTCAATTTTACTGAGTCTGGATTCATTCGCCACCTACGATGACTTTTTCTCTTCAGCTTCGTTGCGAGTAGAATACACCATTGCCGGCAATAAGACTTCGCAGGAGATATTTCTACATGCCCTGAAAAAGGGGGAGTTCTGGGCGGGTCCCCGTAAAAATATGACCGACACGTTTAACTATGGTCACTATCGGGTTATGGTCTACGATTCGCTGTCGAATAAAATGTTGTATCTCAAAGGTTTTTCATCTCTTTTCCGCGAATGGCAGGATACTCCCGAAGCCGAGGTCATGAAAAGATCCTGGAACGAAGTTTTGATTATACCTTACCCATTAAAGACCATTAAGTTGGTGATTGAACGCCGCGACAAAGCTAATATTTTTCAGCCGCTTTTTTCTTGTTTCATCAATCCTGCCAAAGATAAGATTTCAGAGGATAAATCGTTGTTGACGTCATTTGAAATTCAGAAAAAAGGCAATCCTTCCGAAAAAGTAGATCTCGTTTTTATTCCCGATGGCTACACACAGGCTGAGATGAAAAAGTTTCGCGAAGACGCCAATCGTTTTGCAGGCTATCTTTTTCAAACACATCCATTTATTGATAATAAAGAGAATTTTAATGTATATGGGGTAGAATTGCCTTCGCCCGAAAGTGGAACGGATATTCCAGGAGATAACGTGTGGAAAAATACGGCACTCAACTCCTCCTTTTACACTTTTGAGATGGAGCGATATCTCAATGTATTTGATATGTGGGCCTTATACGATGCAATTTCGGGATTGCCCTCCGATCAGGTTTTTGTAATTGTCAATTCCAGCAAATACGGAGGAAGTGGCATTTTCAATTATTACGCTATTTGCAGTAGCGATAACCCTGCTTCGGAGTACGTCGTGGTTCATGAATTTGGTCACGCTTTTGGCGGGCTGGGCGATGAGTATTACGATAAATCGGTCACCTGGTCGGATTACTATCCACTTAACGTAGAGCCTTGGGAGCCCAACCTCACGACACTTATTGCTTTCGATAAAAAATGGAAAAACATGCTGGTCAACGGAGTTGCCGTTCCTACACCTTCTTCATTGACCAATGCCGCTACTTTAGGCGTATACGAAGGCGGAGGCTATTCGGCCAAAGGAGTCTATCGTCCTATGATGGATTGCACCATGAAAACCAATAAGCCGGATAATTTTTGTCCTGTTTGCAGAGCAGCAATACAGCGGATGATAGATTTTTACTGCGGCAAGTAATATTTTGTATTTTCTATGCTTATTTGTCTAAAGGAAAAAATTCCGTATAGTCTCGACAATATACTGACATTCGTTTTCTGATAATTCGTAGAATAATGGCAGGCGAATAATGGTTTCGGAATAACGGATCGTATTATTAAGATTTCTTCCATCATGTAGAGAATGGAAAAATGCGGATTCGTGGAGCGGGAGATAATGAAAAACGGCTAATATCCCCTTTTCTTTCAGATGCTTTAACATGGCATCTTGCTGTTTATGGTCAGGGCAGAGAATGTAGAACATGTGCGCATTGTGGGTGGCGTAATCAGGTATAAATGGAAGGGAAAAGTGACCTGCCTTTGCTAAGGGTTTCAAAGCTTCGAAATAGTAATTCCAAATATCCATTCGTTTCTTCTGTATGCTTTGCATTTCTTCGATCTGGGCAAAGAGAAAGGCTGCAGTAAGTTCCGAAGGTAGGAAAGAAGACCCAATGTCAACCCACCCATATTTATTTACTTCGTTACGGAAAAATTCGGCCCGGTTAGTACCTTTTTCCCATATTATTTCGGCCCGTCTGACAAATCTCTCATCATTAATTGCTAACAATCCACCTTCACCCGAAATAATGTTTTTTGTTTCGTGAAATGAGAAAGCAGAAATGTGCCCAAATGTGCCAAGGCGTTTTCTTTTATAGAATGATTCTATGCCTTGCGCTGCATCTTCAATCAATATAATATGATGACGGTTGGCGATTTCCAAAGCTTTCTCCATGTCGCACGAAACACCGGCATAATGAACTACTACAAGGGCTTTTGTTCGGGGTGTAATGAGTTGTTCGACTTTTTCCAGATCGATGTTGGGTTCGTCTGTTCTACTGTCAGCAAAAACAATACGGGCACCTCTCAAAATAAAAGCGTTGGCAGTAGAAACAAAGGTAAACGAAGGCATAATTACTTCATCCCCTTCTTTTATTTCCGACAAGATAGCTGCCATTTCCAGCGCATCGGTGCAACTGGTTGTCAGTAAGCACTTTTTAAAACCATATTTTTCTTCGAAAAACTTATGACAAAGTTGGGTATAATGCCCATTTCCGGAAAGCTTTCCGAGACCTACTGCATTATTTATATACTCCACTTCTTTTCCCGTGAAGTAAGGTTTATTGAAAGGGATCATCGGCTTAAATTATTTAATAAATTCAAATGCGATATCATCCACAAAAAGTGCTTCTGGATTATTATTCCATAAATAAATCTGCAGCAAACTATTTTTACTTAAATAGAAAGAAGAAATATTAAAAGTAGTATCAATTTTATTCCATGCATTTGGTTCTTTTATACAATTTTTAAATCCAATGCCAGACCAATCACAACTATCACCGGCAAATACTATATATCCACTTTTTAAAGGGGCTTCAGTCATTACATAACAGGTAAAACGGCATTTTTGAATATTGTTTTGTTTCAGTTCTTTTATGCTATGTTTCCATATAATTGAATACTGATTAGCTGACGATAACGCCAAAGAAAGTTCTCCTGTATGTGCTTTGTTGGCAGTTGCTCTATTTCGTTGTTTTAGCAAATCGAAATCTCTATCTGGGTCTAACCCATAGTATATAGGGAAAGGCGTTTTTCTGTCTTTTACATGAACAAAAAACATATCTTTATATTCATAAAGAATCTCATAATTGTAATGTATGTCAAGAATACTTGTAACTGCAGTGTTGTAATAAATAATATATGATTCTGGAGAAATAGGAATACTTTCAGTAATATCAATATTTTTAATATTGTATCCTAAAAATAGATTGTAATAGTTTTTATAGAATGTCACATTAGAGGCAAAACCAGGTTGCAAGATATAAATCTCTTTAATATCAGGATATTGTTTTGCAACATCTTTTAAAGCAATACCACAAAGCAAATCGCTGTTTACATTTCTTGCATTCCATAAGTTGTTTTCTTCTATTCTAAAGGCATTATTTAGTAAGAACGTTAATGCAAAGAATAAGAGTAGTAAAGCTTTTTTAAAATAATTTGAGTCTTTTATAGAACCTTTAATAATTTCAAATAAATTTTTCAAACTAAATGCTGCTATAATTGATAAAAGCGGGTATAGTTGTGCATCATACCAAGATAATTTTGATTCAGAAAGGGAAATTATTAGCCAGTAGAATAATGCTAGTATAGATATAAAAACAATAAACTTTCGGTTCTCTTTATCTCCATAAATAAGAAAAAACAATGATAAAGGAATTAAAAATATCCATGGCAGAAAGCCATTATATCTAATATTTTCCCAATAAAAAAGAAATGGTTGTTTGTGTAAATCAAAAATCTGACCAGTAAACCGTCCCCAGAATTCATTTGTGAATGCTGTCTCAATGTACCCGGGGGTTATACTTTCATGATACAAGTAGTATGAAACAGTAAGAATGGCGAATGCGAAAATGTAAATAAACATTCTTGCGTTTTTGAAAAAGTCAAGTCGTTGTTTTGAGTAAAAAACAAATCCAAGAATAACGGGTAGGAATATCACGCCAGCAATGGTTTTAGAATAAAAAGCACAGAAGACGTAGAATATAAAAAGGAAGCAATATATTTTGTTCTTATAACCAGTTAAATAAAATTTGTAAAAAGTGAGTATGTAAAGGACAGAAAACATAGTTACAAAAATGTCAAGATCTGCAGTTCTGGCAATATGTAGGGTTACAAAACCGGGACTTAAAGAAAGAATAGAAGATGCAAAGAACCCCCAGAAGCTACTTCCAAATTTCGAATATAGGAATTTATATATAGAAATGGCAATAACCGTTGCAGCTATTGCAGAAGGAAGTCTTAATGCAGTTTCATTAATGCCAAATATCCACATGGAAATTGCTTGGAACCATGCCACTAAAGGAGGTTGCGTGGCCCACATTTCAGGGAGATTATTGTAGTATTTTATCAGAATACTGCCATTGTTTAGCATTTCCATAGCATTACTTGCATAAATGCCTTCATCCCACATATAAACAGGAGCAACCCCAAGTTGATAGTAGTATGCAAGATAGACAATCGCGGCTAAAATAATGTGCTCTAGCTCAATTCTTCGTAGAAATTGTATTAATTGATTTTTAAATTTTTTCATATCCAAAAATGATAAAAATACTCACTTTTATAAATTGTATAACCATTTTTTTCATAAAATTTGCATGCCCCAATATTGTCTTTTTGTGTTGCGACGTAGATTTTCTTACATTTCGACTTATAAGCAATTTCCTCTGTTTTTTGAAGCAAAATACTGCCAATGTTTCCTCCTCTGGCTTTTTCATCTACAGCAATTAAACCAATAGTAGATTCCTTGTTGTTTATTTTAATCGTTACCATTCCCGAAATTTCGGATGATTTATTTTTGTATACAATAACATAATCAGCCAAAATGTGACGTGTACTTTTTTCTATCCACTCGTTGTAAAGCTTTTCGAACTCCTGACTTTTAAAAAGCGGATCAGTATTAAAACGGGAATGAATACCACTTTGAATAGCTAGTGAAATAAGCTTTTCAGATGGCATAGACTGAGGGTATTCTACTATGAATTTATTTGTGCAAATAAAAGGTTCCGAAATGGGTTTGAAATAAGTAATTTTTGTGCCTGCAAAAAATATTTTTTCAACATTCTTCTGCGGTGGCATTATTTTTAAGTTATCAGCAGCCCAATAAGCAAGACGAACATTCTCTTTTTTAAGTTCCTTGATTATGTCTGGTAAAAAATCGATATCAATATTGGGAGATAACATGGCTGTTTTGTATCCAAATAGATTGGAATCATAATCCAGTATTTGAAAACCGTTAGCCATTATTCCTGCTGTTTATTGATTATTTGTCTAATGATAAAAGTAGGTCTTTCTTTTACTTGCTCGAATATTTTACCTACATAAAGTCCGACAAAACCAACGATAAAAATGGTAAGTCCAAACAAAAACCAGATAGAAATTATGATGCTTGCATATCCCAATTGTTCAATATGCCCTAAAAAGTATCGGATAAGAGTAATAATTGTAAAGAGTATTGAACCGGCAGAAATTAAAAGACCAAGTTTTACCGTCATTCTCAGAGGCTTATCCGAAAATGCAAGCATGACATCTAAGGCAAGTGATATTAGTTTTTTTATAGAATAGGATGTTTGTCCATGCTCTCGTTTTTCATGTACAACTTCTACATAACTTGTCTTAAATCCAACCCAGCGAACCATAGTAGGAAAATACCGAATGGAGTCTTTCATGGATAAAACAGCTTGAATGACTTTTTTATGATAGATGCCATAGTTGCCAATTTCGGGGTTCTGCTTTGTGTCTGTCAAATATTCCAGAACTTTATAAAAAGTTTTTGAAAAGAGTTTTTTGAAAAAACTGTCATTTCTGAAGACTCTTCGGGCATAAACTATTTCAACTCCTTTTGATTGCGCTTCATCGTAAAGACGAATAATATCCTCGGGCTTATCCTGAAGGTCACAGTCCATTACAACGACCCATTCTCCCTGTGTTAAACTCAGCCCAGCTGTTATTGCTTTATGTTGTCCGAAGTTTCTGGATAGTTCAGCTCCAATCACTCTTTTATCTTTACTACATACTTCCTGAATTGCCTGCCAGTCTTCGGCAGGACCTCCATCGTAAACAAAAATGAGTTCAAAACTTAGGTTTCTGGAATCGAGGGAATCAGATAACCTGCTATAAAGGGGTAATATAGAACCGGCACTTTTGTATACTGGTACTACAATGGAAATAGTTATCATCTGATTGCTTTTATAAACAATACAAAAGTAATCAAAATATTTATTGCGCAATTCTGAAGGCTGTTTTAGTTGCCTTTTCTTAAATTATGTTTGTGAAATTATCCCTTATAAAAATCCGTGCTCTCAAAAATCTTGTCAGCCGATTTGGCAATAAAGCCACTGTAAATTTGCCCATTTGCGTCTTCAAATCTTTCGGCAAATTCGTAATAACAACCGGGTGTTTCTTTAACCCCTTCTACAAATTGGATATTAATTTTTCCGGATTTGATACTGGACTGTCTGAGTAGTTCCTTTGCAGTACCTTTCACTTCTCCGCCCGAATCGTTCATGAGAAAACCTTTATCTTTCAAAAAGTTGTTGACCTCAAAAATATCTTTCAGGTTTTTCAGGTAATTTACACTTACGGTGAAATGGTTGGCGCAAAAACCGTTGACGTACAGCCATGCTGCATATTCAGATTCGTCGCGCAGTTTTTCGTAAGTCGAAAAAGAGGGAGCTCCTGTTTTATTGCCCGAAAAAATAAGTTCATCTGAACTTAAAAGAGTTTCAGGGATTTGGTCTATCCATTTTTTTACTACTTCTTGCAAAAAGGGACTGAAATCTTCTGTTACCAGTTCGCTAATGAAAACACGGGGTGCTTTGGTATCTGATATATGTTCGAAATGTTTTGCTTTTAAATGTTTTTCTTCAAAAACATATTCGCCTTTTTCACGGTAACCAGCTTCTATAAATGGGCGGGAAAGAACTTCAATATTTATACGGGGATCGTTAAAGGTTCGTAATGCGATATGATCATTAATTACTTCTTCGCCCAAGTCGCAAAACGATTGATAAACCTCATTTACAATAGGATTTTGGTGAATGTAATCTACCCATAGCCGGTCAAAAATATATTCTTTTGTCATATAACTTATTTTTTACAAAGTTCGACATTATTTAGAATCAGTAAAAATAAAACTTCGGCTTATTTTCTTAATATCTATTAAAATAGGAACAATAGTTGTCCGTAAAATATTTTAAACGTATTTTATTATGGCAAGAGCTTCAATTTTTGTAATCCATTGATTCCTGAAATGGCATTAAGCCTTCCTATTGTTAAACATAGTGAATAATTGTGAAAAATCTTTCCATGATGAAAATAGTTTTAATACATTTGTGCAAATACATTTTTAATATGAAAGCAATTATTGTTTCTGTCATGCTGATTTCTTGTTTTCTGGTGTCACAGGCACAGGATGTAAAGCAAGATACAACTAAGTCAAAAAAAACCGAGAAACCCAACAAAAAAGTAAAATCACCGGCCATACTTTTCGAAGAGACCACACATGATTTTGGGACCATCCCCTATAATGGAGATGGGACTTTTGAATTTAAATTTACCAATACCGGTAAAGCTCCGTTGATTCTTACCAATTGCCAGTCTTCCTGCGGATGTACTATTCCCGAATGGCCAAAAGATCCTATTCCTCCCAAGGGTAAAGGCGCAATAAAAGTAAAATACAACACAACCCGAGTTGGTCCTTTCACAAAAACGGTTACAGTGATTTCAAATGCCCCCGACTCGCCAACCACTTTGACGATTAAAGGTACCGTTGAAAAAGCGCAGGAAGAAGTGGGAAAAGAGCCCGTTAAAGAAAAAACGATTTTAGAAAATACGCAAAACTAAAAATATGCCAGGAATATCCGAAAAAGGAAGGCGCATGCCGTCTTCTCCCATTAGAAAGCTGGTACCTTTCTCTGAAGAAGCCAAGAAAAAAGGTGTCAAAGTATATCATTTGAACATTGGTCAGCCTGATATTGTAACGCCGCAAATTGCACTGGATGCAGTAAAAAATAACGACCTTGGTGTTATTGAATACAGCCATTCTGCCGGAAATACATCCTATCGTAAGAAACTGGCTCAGTATTATACCAGTATTGGTGTTCCAATTACCGAAAACGACATTATTATTACTAATGGGGGTTCCGAAGCCATTATTTTTGCTTTTATGGTTTGTCTGGATCCGGGCGACGAAGTAATCATTCCCGAGCCTTTTTATGCCAATTACAATGGTTTTGCGACGATGGCCGGAATCGAAATTAAACCGATTACTTCCCATGTGAAAAATGACTTTGCACTTCCTCCAATTGAGGAGTTCGAAAAACTGATAGGACCCAAGACCAAAGGTATCGTTTTGTGCAATCCCAATAATCCAACAGGGTATTTGTATTCTAGAGCCGAACTCGAAAAACTGAAATCGCTGATCGAAGAATACGACCTGTATTTGTTCAGCGACGAAGTGTATCGTGAATTCTGCTACGATGGCGAAGAACATTTTTCTGCGATGAACCTGGAGGGGCTGGAACAAAATGTGATACTCATGGACTCAGTTTCAAAGCGTTACAGTATGTGCGGTGTTCGTGTGGGAGCCTTAATTAGTCGTAATGCTCATGTAATGAGTACTGCCATGAAGTTTGCACAGGCACGTCTTTGTCCTCCTTCCTACGGACAAATTGCTGCCGAAGCAGCTTTGGAAACTCCGCCTGAATATTTTACAGAAGTTTATAACGAATATATTGAACGTCGTAACTTCATGGTCAATGCACTGAATGATATGCCCGGTGTTTATTGCCCAAAACCCAAAGGAGCATTTTATACTGTAGCATCTTTCCCTATTGATGATGCCGATCATTTCTGCCAATGGATGCTGACCGATTTCAGTTACAAAGGCCAGACTGTTATGATGGCTCCCGCTACCGGTTTTTATTCGACCCCCGGACTGGGCAAAAACGAATGCCGACTAGCCTATGTATTGGAAATCGACGAATTAAAAAACGCCATGGAAACCTTGGCCGAAGCATTAAAAGTTTATCCCGGAAGAATAGGGTAAATATTTAAAATAATGTAAAAAAGGCGTAAGTATTTACGCCTTTTTTTATGGAAAAATCTGTCTCTCAGTTTGTCTTTGTTAAAATGAATGAGGATACATTTTTTTCAATCGTAAATTCATTCAATCAGAATTATTAACTTCGCTGCAAATTCATGTTATGGCTTTTTTAGAAGCAACTAATATCCGAAAAGAATACGCCGGCCATTTGGCGTTGAACAACGTAAGTATTTCGGTAGAGCAGGGCAAGATTTTTGGACTGCTGGGTCCGAATGGTGCCGGAAAAACTACGTTGATACGTATTATTAATCGTATAACAGCTCCCGATGAAGGGACTATTTTGTTTAATAATGAGGCATATCGTCCCGAGCATCTTTCGGAGATTGGCTATTTGCCCGAAGAACGCGGTTTATATAAAAAAATGAAAGTGGGAGATCAGGCGCTTTATCTGGCACGACTAAAAGGTATGTCGCGTAAAGATGCTTTGAAACAGTTGAAATACTGGTTCGAGAAATTCGAAATACAAGCGTGGTGGGATAAAAAAGTCGAAGAACTTTCGAAAGGTATGCAGCAAAAGGTGCAGTTTATAACTACGGTATTGCACAATCCCCGTTTTTTGATTTTCGATGAACCTTTCAGTGGCTTCGATCCCATTAATGCCAATCTGCTCAAACAAGAAATTCTGGAATTCAAAAAAAACGGGGCCACCATCATTTTTTCGACCCACAATATGGAATCTGTCGAAGAACTGTGCGATGATATAGCACTGATTCATCGTGCTAATAACATATTAAGTGGATCGGTGACAGAGATCAAAAACAGATATAAAACCAATGTTTATCAGGCCGTTTTCTCAGGCTATGTAAATATGATCGAGGCCACGCTGCGTCATCAGTACGAAATTATTAAACATACCGAGGAGAATAATCTACATGTCATTCATTTTAAAATACTCGACAATACCATTACCACAAATCAGGTGATTTCCTCATTGTTGCCTCTGGGAAATATGGTTTCGTTTAACGAAATATTACCTAGTATGAATGATATCTTCATTAATGTTGTTAAAGAAAAAAATCTCGAATAGGCTATGAGTAAGACAGGCATAATTATACAACGGGAATATTCGACCCGCGTAAAGAAAAAGTCGTTTATCATAATGACAATTATTGGTCCCATCTTAATGGCAGCCCTTTTTATTGCTCCGGCTTGGATGGCAACGCTCGAAGATCAGGAAATAAAAACTATTGCTGTTGTCGATAGCTCTTATTTATTCAAGAACGTATTGCCAGAGACAGAGACTATTAAGTTTGTTTATCCCGAAAATTCCTCGGTGCAGAAAGAAGAAGCATCGTTGGTAGAAAAAGGTTATTATGCGGTACTTTTTATTCCGCAAAATATAATGAATTCTGTTCGGGTAGAGCTTTCATCGCCCAAGCAGCCATCTCTTCCTATAAAAATGCACATTAAAAACTGCATTAGTCGGGAGCTTGAAGTTCTAAAGCTCGCAGAGCAAAAGATTGACCCTGAATTGCTGGAGAAAATAAAAACCGATATCAATATTTCAACCATCAAACTGGAAACCGATGGTACAAAAATTCAAACATCTACAGAATTAAATACCATTGTCAGTATTATTAGTTCCATACTTATTT